>DASVZC010000065.1:0-50826 GCA_036391835.1 Ktedonobacterales bacterium
GAGGGACGCTGGTATGGCAAACACGAACCCGCAGACCAACTCGGGAAATCGGTACCTCATCGCGCTGGTTGCGGCGCTGGGGCTCATTCCCATTGTACTCGACACAACAATTGTCAACGTAGTGCTGACGCCCATCCGGCAGGCGCTGCATGCCGATCTCAACACGGCGCAGTGGATTCTGAGCGGCTATTTCCTCGCCAATGCCGCAGTCGTCGCGGTTGGTGGCTATCTCGCGAGCCGTTTTGGCCGCAAACGCTTGTTCATCCTTGGGCTGGTCATTTTCACACTTGGATCGACGCTATGCGCGTTGGCGCCGTCCATCGAATGGCTGATCGGTTTCCGTGTGTTGCAGGGCATTGGTGGCGGCATCATCTTGCCGCTCGGGCCAGCGATGGCCTTCGATAATTTCCCCATAGAGGAGCGCGCCAGAGCCAGCGCCATGGTGGCTGTCCCGCTGTTGGTGGCGCCTATCTTTGGTCCCATCGCCGGTGGCTATCTCAACGACACCTTCGATTGGCACAGCATCTTCTACGTCAACCTTCCCGTCGGCGTGCTCGCCATTCTGGCGGCGCTCATCGTTTTCCCACGCGACTCGGTAGTGAAGAATCGCAGCGGCCGTTTCGACATCATTGGCCTGACATTGTCGAGCCTCGGCATCATTGCCGTGCTCTACGCCTTCTCGCTGGTCACGCGCACGGATCCATCTACTGTGACCGCAACGAATCCAAATGGTGACATCTACGGCTGGAGCTACTGGCTGGTATGGGTGCTATTTGGCATCGGCGCGTTGCTGCTGACGGTGATGACGATCTACTCGCTGTGGTTCACACGCGAACCGGCGCTCGACCTGCGGCAACTTGGTCGCCGCGACTTCCTGGTGAGCAGCATCTTCAACTGGGCGACGGCGCTCTTCAGCTTTGGCCTATTGCTTCTGCTTCCCGTCTATTTCGAATCGGTGCGGCAACCCCACCTGTCGGCGCTCGACACCGGCGTGGCGCTGATCCCATTTAGCGTCGGCGCGATGGTGGGCGTCATCGCGTCAGCCGCACTCTATCGGCGGTTTGGCCCCCGCCTGGTAGTGCTCTTTGGCGCGCTGATGTCTGGCAGCAGCGCATGGCTTCTGGCGCAGGTGACACATCCCACGGCGACAGCGGCTCAACTCATCTCGGCAATGCAGACGCACACATCGGTTGCCTCTGTCGCGAGCCCGGAAGACCTGCGCTGGGGAATCTTCATGGTCGGCCTGAGTATCTCCATCATGGTGATTCCAGTGCAGACCCTTGCGCTCGAAGCGGTCAGCGGTGAGGCGCTCGCGAAAGCTTCGTCACTCTTCCTCTCAACCAAATTCATTTTCTCGTCTATCGGAGCCGCCATCATCACGACGCTGATGGTGGAGTACGCGCACACCCGCGCGACGGATATGGTCAACCAGATCAAGGCGCAGTCGTCCGGAGCGGGCGTCAATCCGAGTGACCCGCAAGTCGCTGCGGCGCTGCATGCGCTCCTCGCGCAAATTGGTGTGCAAGCAGGCACGTACGCTGTCCAAAATGTCTTCTGGCTTGTGGTCTACGCCTCAGGCGCTCTGGCCATCATTGCGCTTTTCCTCCCCGGCAGGCGCCTCGCCTCAACTGCGGCGAAGGCTGGCGAGGGTGCGCCACAGGCAGCGGCGGTGTAGGGAGCATCGTCTCATACTGGTTTCGGCGCGGCCATTGGTGTGGGGCGACCACACGGCCGATTTCAGCCTAGAAGTAGCAAACGGCTCGCGTCGTGATGACGCGAGCCGTTTCTTGTAGGTTGGGCGCGGTCTAGCCGTGCAAAAGCGCCTGTGTGGATGCGACATCGGCGCGGGCGCGTGGGTCAGCTTCCATACGTTTCGCGACCGTCGCGCAGCCGTGCATAATGGTCGTGTGGTCGCGGCCTCCCAGTTGATCGCCAATCTGGAAGAGCGATGCGCCTGTCTCCTCGCGCATCAGGTACATCGCCACCTGACGCGCCCATGCGGTTTGCCGCTCGCGCGACTTACCCAGCAGCGCATCCAGCGAGACTGAGAAGCGCTCCGCTACAGCAGCCAGCACTGCGCGGGCGTCGACGGGGCGATTTGTGCGGCGTTCATCGCGCATCGGACCCAGCGCCTGCGTCACCGTCTCAGGATCCAGTGGGCGCCGCATCGTCTGAGCATATGCGAGCACGCGGGTCAACTCGCCTTCCAACTCCCGCACGCTATCACACGCGGGATGGGCCAGACGCGCCAGCGACTCCTCGGGAATGTCCACGCCCATTGCTTGCGTCTTCGCCCGCAGGATGTCGAGGCGATCCTGAAAATCGGGCGGCTGAAGGTCCGCGAGTAGGCCCCACTCGAAGCGTGTGCGCAGGCGATCGTGCAGGTGGCGCATCGCGCGCGGCGGCCGATCACTGGCGAGCACGATCTGTTTATCCGCCTCGTGCAACCAGTTGAAGGTGTGGAAGAACTCCTCCTCCGTCGACTCGCGTCCCGCAATGAACTGCACGTCATCCATAAGAAGGGCGTCAACCGCGCGATAGCGGTCACGGAACTGCTGGGTCGTACGTCTCCGAATCGCTTCGACAATGTCGTTGGTGAAGCGCTCAGCCGAGACGTACACCACCTTCTGGCCCTGCTCGATCAATCGCTGGCCAATGGCGTGCAGCAGGTGTGTCTTGCCAAGCCCGACGCCGCCGAAGATGAACAGCGGATTGTATCGCTGGCCCGTCGCGCTGACGATCTCCTGCGCAGCGGCGTAGGCGAATCGGTTGCTCTTGCATACCATGAACGTCTCGAACGTAAAGCGAAGTCCCTGCCCAGAGCCGTCGCCCGCCCTATCGCCGCCACGATCAGTGGGACGCAATGGGACTGTGTAAGACGCACTGCTTGAACTCATTGGAGCCAGCGGCGGTGTCGCTGACAACGGCTTCGTGACCGGCGCCGGCTTCGGGGGAACGGTGAGAAGCGCTGGCTGCGCACGTACCTGCTCTGGCGTCGTCGTGCGTCCGCTGCGACTGCGGGGAGCCGCGCGAGGAGGCGTGGCCAGCGCGGCGCTCTGTGCGCTGCGAACGCGCGGGCGCGGTGCGGAGCGGGTCGGGCGACGCGGCGCGGCAAGTGGCGCCGGTGTGGCTGATGGTCCTGACCATAGACCGCCATCCGACTCGTAGGTGGGTGTAACATCATGGCCAGCAAAGGCTGCCGCCGGAACGAATCGTACCTCGGCAGGCCCACCTAGCACCTGACTAACGACGGTGCGGGCGATGTCATTGAAGCGCTGGGAGAGGTGCTCGGCGGCGAAGGTATTCGAGACGGCGACGACGAGCGTACGGTGAGAGAGTTCTACTCCGACCGCACCGCGAAACCACGTTGTGTACGCCCCACGGGAGACACGCTGCTGGATTCGCTCCAGCGCGTTCTGCCATACCTGTCGGGCATCCATGGTGTCGCCTCCGCTTGTCACACGGATATCCATCCGCGCGAGGGAATCAAGCCTACAGATAACGACCCGGACATGGGGAAACGCTCGAATACACAGTGTAGCACGGTGCAAGCATACTGTACACATAAGTATTCGCCGGGTGAAGGGTAGGTAAAGTGAACAGACGGACAGACGCCCGCGCACGTCACAGTTTGGGCATTCGTCTACCCCAGTTGACCGGCGCCCCAAGCACAGGACAAGTGTACTAGCCCTGACATGTAAACGCGGGCGAAACCGTCCCCACACGCCAGCCCGACGGCTGCGCGACATCGAAAGATGTTGCGAGCGCGCTCGGCTGCATATAGATGATCGAGGTATATGTCACCGTATAGGGTGGACATGCAGTCGTCGAGACGTAATTCTTCGCGCCGTGCGCGCCACTCGATGGAAACGTTGATGGTGTGCTGACGACGAGCGCCACGGCCTGACCCGTCGCCGTGTCCACATACACGTGCGCAGGCTGTGCGGCGTCAACCCAGTAGAGATCATCCACACCGAGCGACGATCCGTTAGGGAGATGCAGTTGGCTCGCGCCCAGGTTCCAGAGTTCCCCATAGGCCAGGTAAGCATCGGCGCTGTAGAGCGGCTGTGTCACCTTCTGCGGCAGTTGGAGCGACTGCGGCTGCATGGACAAGGCTTCGTACGTGTGAGACACATTGTCGAGACGAGCAGATTGTCCGCCATTGGAGACGTCCGTGACGTTCACCCCGGCGCCTGTGACCGTCGCGGTCTGCATCCCACTGGAGGCGCCTTTGAGGCTGACCGTCCAACTCCATGATACTCCGCTTGAGTCGCTGACCGTCGCCTGATAGCGCAACGCCAGCGCGCTCCCTGGGCCTGCCACCGTCATGCTGAGTGGTTGATAGGTCGCATCGATCGACAGGCTCACCAGCCGCAGCCACGCGACGGCAGTCGGCGCAGACGAGGCGTCGCGCGGATTCACTTCAAGCGCCAATTGCATGCCGCTATGCGCCTCTCCGACCGCGAGGCAACGAGCGCAAGTGGACGAGTTTAGTTGATTCCAGCCAGCGAATTGCGGCAAACTCCAGGCAAGCGTCTCGGCTGCTGGCGCAACAGGAGTATATCCATAGAAACCCAAGCCGCTTGGCAACTCGCGTAGATGCAACGTCTGCACGGGGCCGCTCGCGAAGGTCCATGTCACATCCAGAAAGCGCGACGCCGCATCCACCTGCTCTGGGCCAACCTGAACCCGCGGAGCGCCTGCGCCGCTCGGTAGATAGGACGGCGTCTGAGGCGCGAATGACACTTGCGCGGCAATCGTCGCGAGCTGAGAGCGCGCTTGCTGCACGGGATTGGCCCCGGTAGGCTTCGCGGAGCTTGCCTGCCCTTGCCGCCCTGTTGGCACGCGACTGAACAGGCTGAACGCAAGGGAGACGAGCAGTAGCGCGGCAATCGCGGGAATCGCCGCCGCGATCCAACGTGCGCGAGTAGGCAGGCGCATCGGAACGCCTTGTGGCGCCGCCGCTTCACCGTCGAGGTCGGAGGAGCCCACGAGATCTGGGGCGAAAATCCGCTGCAAGCTTCGGCGCACGCCGGAACCACGAACACCTGACAACGATTCACGTGTCAGCAGACGCGGCTGGCCAGACGCCTTCTGCATAGCGGCTGCCAATGCGCGCTCATAGACTCCTGCGGAGGGTGTGGTGCGCGCAAGCCCGGCCACCATGCGGTCAATCGCGCGAATTCGCGATACTTCCACCACGCAGCGCTCACAGGATGTGACGTGTCGAGCGACTTGTGAATGCAATGGCTCCGCAAGTTCACCATCGGCGAAGGAAGAGAGATACGGCGCGATAATTTGGCAATCGTGCCCTTCACGCTCGGTCATCGCGCTCCCTCCCTTCTGAGTTCTTCATATGTACGCGCAAAGAGATCGCGCGCCCGACTCAGCCGTACAGCCGCAGCGCCCGGCGATACACCGACGACATCCGCAATCTCGCGATATGACAAGCCCTGGAGCGAGTGGAGCAGCAGACAGATGGCATATTTCTGAGGAATCCGTTTGAGCGCCAGCGCGATGTGGTCACGTTCGGCGACGCCATCGAGTTCCGCCAGCGCCATCGGCTGGGCGACATCGAAGGCAGGCCCATCGTCAGCGGAGCCGATGCCAACGCCTAGCGGGAGTTCGACACCAAAGATGCGCTTCACCCGAGAGCGGCGACGAAGATGATCCATGCAGAGGTTCGTAGCGATGCGATAGAGCCACGAGCGCAGGCTCGTCTGTTCGCGCAGTTGCGCCAAGCGCGCATAGGCCTTGATGAAGACCTCCTGCGTGATATCGTCGGCGTCTTCCTGGTTGCCGAGCACATGAAACGCGTAGGTATGAATCTGCCCGCTAAACTCGCGATAGATGGCGGCAAGTTGCGCCTCAGAGGGAATGTCGTCTGATGGCGTCGCCTCTGCGCTGTCTGATGTCACGGCGCTGATTCCGCTCGTTCCAATGGCGCGCGCTGACGCGAACCGGCCAACAGGCTGGGGCGCTGAAGCGGCTGCAAATGAGAGCGCACCCCAACGAGCGCCAGCCAGGAGCCAGCAAGTCGGCCACCACGCCCGCATATGCTCCCCTTTGTCCTGATCGCCCATCGCGCGGTCACGTCTTGCCCTATTACAAAAGAGATGACGCCCAACCATGCCCGAGATTTACACGGGCGCGAGATGACAAGCCAAAGAGCGCTACTAGCCACTGCGCACTGTGATGCGCGAAAACGATAAACATCACACGTCGTTCGCCACCTCGACGAAGAACGTCTCTATGCCGAATCGCTCGCGCAACATATCACCCAACGCCTGCACACCCAACCGCTCAGTATTATAATGCCCGGCCGCAATGAAATTCGCCTGCGCTTCACGCGCGATGGCCTGCGTCCCTTCGGACGTTTCACCCGTCAGGAAGGCGTCACAGCCGCGCGCGACAGCTTCGGTCAGGCTGCTCGGCGCAGCGCCCGTCGCCACTGCGAGCCGTCGCACCTGCGCTGGCCCGTGGGCATACACACGCGGCGTAGCGCCAGCAACCTCCGCAACCTGAGCGACGAGTCGCTCCAGTTCAATCGGCTCTTCACGCGCGCCAATCGCGCCAATCGCCTGCCCCTGATACATCCCGAAGTCGAGCGACTCGACGGTGAAGCCCAGGCGTCGCAGCCACAGCACGTTATTGCCACTCTCGGCATGGGCGTCGAGTGGAAGGTGGTAACCAAGCAGCGTAATGTCGGCGTCGAATAGCGCTTTGAGCCGACGCTTCTGAAGCGCCAGAATCGGGCGTCGGTCGCGGTCCGTGAACAGGCCGTGATGGCACAGAATCATATCGGCGCCACGAGCAGCCGCTTGCTCGATCAACTCGAGATGCGCGCTGACACCGAGCGCGACTCGCCGTACTTCCAGCTTGCCGATCACTTGCATGCCATTCGGGCAGATGTCGCGGAATCGGCTAACACTCAGGTAGTCATCCAGAAAGCTGACAACCTCGTCGCGACGCGCCATACGCGGCTCAGGCTGCGCAGGCTGCGCAGGCGCCTGGTGATTGTGCGCACCACGACGGGGCGCGGCTAGCGTGAGGGTGGTCGCCTGTGGACGCGGTGGCCGCCGCTGCGACTCACCGGACTGCTGCGTCGGCGCCGACGCGGGGCGCGCCGATGGACGCGCTGGCAGCGCGCTACGCGACTTGCGCCGGGATGCCGCACGCGCCTCGCGCTTGGCTGACGGCGTCTTGTCTGGCTCTGGCGAGTCAACAGGCGCATCCGCGACGACGACCGACTCCGAGGCGTGTCGGCGTGAAGGACGCTCAGGCTGTGGCTGCGATTCGAACTCTGCCAGAGCATCACGGGCGATGCGCTCGGCTGTCTCGCGATCGTCAGGCGCGAGGTCTCCGTCGATGACCAGTCCCAGCAGGCGATCTTTGACCACGCGCAACCATGGCCCTGGCTCTCGCTGGAACAACGCCATCAGGTCGTTGCCATCCAGCGGACTCTTGATCGGGACGATTTCGGCCTGCTGACGCAGCCACTCGCAGCGCGTTTCCATCTCATTCACGCGTGCGACGGCCCGCGCAACCTTCTCTGGCCGATAGCTGGTAATATCGGCGCGCGACAGGTCAAGCAGGTCATAGAGCGCGTCATCCGCCTCGAGCATCAGGCGGCGCACTGCCCCATCGGTCCAGTCGGGCATGTAGGCATTGGCGCGCATGTGCATCTTCACCAACTTCGACACGAACTCGATGAAGGGACGGTCGAAGCGCAGTCTCCGCAGGATGTCGCGCGCCATGATTGCGCCCACGTCCTCATGGCCAAAGAAGTGTACTTTGCCATTCTCGACGCTGCGTGTGCGTGGCTTGGCGATGTCGTGGAGCAGCGCCGCCCAGCGCACACCTGGCCGCGCCGGAGCGCCCGCGACGACCCGCAAGACGTGCTCGTAGACATCCTTCGAATGGGCGGGCGCCTGACTGACGCCGCGCAATTCGAGCAATTCCGGCAGTGTGTAGGGAGCCAGACCGAGTTCGACGATGAGGCGCAGGGCCAGATCTGGACGCAGGCTGACGAGCGACTTTGTCAACTCGTCACGGATGCGCTCATTGCTGATCTTGCCGAGGGTCGCCGCTTGCCGCTGGATGGCTTCAGCAGTTGCGCGCTCGATGGTGAAGCCAAGCTGCGCTGCGAACCGCACCGCCCGCAACATGCGCAGAGGGTCCTCATCAAAGCGGTGTTCGGGGTCACCACCTACCGCGCGAATGATCTTGCGCTCCATGTCTTCGCGCCCACCGTAGGGATCAAAGACCTCGCCAGTCAGCGGGTCGCGCGCCATCGCGTTGATCGTGAAATCGCGGCGTAGCAGGTCGTCTTCCAGACGGTCGCCAAAGGTGACTTCAGGCTTGCGTGACTCAGGACGATAGACATCGCTGCGATAGGTGGTTATCTCGATGACATCCACATCGTGGGGATAATTACCCAACAACGAAGTGAAGGAAGGCTCTCGCTGCGCCTCGCCATGAGCTTCCACAGCAGGCAGGGGCGATGTCCGGCGGTAATGCACCGCGACAGTGCCGAACGTTTCGCCAACTGTCGCGACGGCGACTGGATTTGTCGCCGCGACGAGCCGCTTGATGGTGTCTGGGCGGGCGTCTGTCGTCAGATCAATATCGGGTGAGCCATCGCGCTGCAACAGCAGGTCACGCACGCAACCGCCCACCATATATAGCTCGTGCCCCTGGGCGCGAAATAGCTTCGCCAGGGCGAGAATCGTCTCTAGCATGAAGTCCGAGTTTCTATCTGTCTGCGCTAGCCCGCCACGCCCACTCGTGAGTCTGCGTGGCGGGAAGATTGATCATGCGCTATGCGCCTTGATCCACTGCGCGATATCGTCGTCGAGGATTACGCGCTCCGGCTCGAATTCGACGTCATGCCCGAAGTCGGCGTAGGTCTTCCACGTTTTGTCCGTGCTGGCCAGAGCATCATACATCCGTCGGGAAGCCGCGGAAATGACCGCGCGGTCCTGCTCACACTGTATCACGAGCGCTGGAAGGCGGGTCACTTTGGCGCGCTTGAGAGTCGCCAGGCGCATCTTTGTAATCTGATAGAGGAATGACGCGCTCTGTGTCCGCACCCATTTGTCGTCAGCATTGAGCATTGCGATCGCCTCGGGATTGGTAGTCATCGTTTCCGTTCCACCTGCCGCCGCGATCTGCCGCGTGGAACCTGCCATGCCTGAGAATACGATGCCTGCCACTCTGCCCGCTGATACCTTCGACTGGTCATCGATCCAGGGATTCATCAGGATGATGCCCGAAAGGAGCGGCTTCGGACGCGCGGAATCCTCAGCGGCGAGACTCAGCGCAAAGATGGCGCCCATGCTATGCCCCAGAATGAACAGCGAACTGTCAGGCTGCTGCTGCCGGACGGACTCCAGAAATGCGATCAGATCGCGCGGATAGATGGAGCCATCGCGTACATGTCCACGCGGACCGCCAGAACGACCGAATCCGCGATGATCCAGCGCGTATACCGTCAAGCCGCGCGCATGTAGTTCGTTGCACATGTCGATGAACCAGCCAGAATGGGCGCCCAATCCGTGCATCAGCACGAGCGCAGGCGCATTGCCAGCGCTTTGCCAGCGGCGATAGAAGATCTGCGTGCCGTCACGCATGGCCAGAGTGCTGGTCGTATAGCCCGACTGCTCTGTAACGGGGACGCCCCAATCGCCGGCACGCTCCGGCGCGTATTTGCTCTGCGTCGCCATGTCGCACACCCTCCGACTCAACCATCGGCCACGCGGACGCCTCGAACCGCCCGCCCAAGGTTGGCCTATTATAGCATGGCATGCGGATTCACAGGGGGTCTCGTTACCGTCTCATTGCCCACATCAGGCAAACCTCATTGGAAGGGACGCTCGGCTGGTATATGCTGGATGCAGTGCATGGCTACTGCATGCAAGACGTTTGCGGATACCTGAGGAGCAGGGCGCCGTGTATAGGCGAAGCACGTACAGCAGACGCGGACGTTTGAGGCCCGAAACGATGAAAGAGAACATCCTCGGGTACGCCTGGGCGTCCATCCTGGTAGTGGGCGTCTTCTCGCTGATCCTCACGTTCACCAACCTCTACGCATGGATTGTCGAATCCACGGGATCATGGGCGCCCGGGCGCATTGTCAGCATCCACCACTGCACATCGAGATCAGTATCATTGAGCACGCTTGCGCTAGAAATTTCCTATACCACTGCCGATGGCGCTCAGCGCGAAGGTGAGGCCAGTTGCGAACAGCCTCCTCATTTCATTGGCGAGGCGATCTCTGTTCGCTATGTACCGTTTTTCCCCTCGCGCATCATGACTCGCGAAGACATCGGCGACGGGCATGGCGGCTGGCTACTATTGACCTTAGCCATAACCACCGGCGCCGCAACATTGGTCTGGTGGAAGATCGCAAACGAGATGGCCGGACTCCGTGCACGCCGTGAGGCGCGATGGCAGAATCGGCAGCAAATCAAGGTGAAACCACGGCAGACGACAGGCGTTCGGGCGCAGCGTCGTCGCGCACGCAACCGCCGCTAACCTTGCACTCCTACGCACATTTGGCCACCAATGGATGTGATAAATGTCTCAATGCGATATACTTATTTGGGCCTGTCTGTCACTACACGGCCTGTGAGTTAGGGAGCGGTATGGCGCACGAATCTTTGGAGGTTAGAGAACGAGTCGCGGGTGGCCTGAGCGGTGTGCTCGGGGATACACAGCGGCAGGGCGATGTTCGTCAGATTATGATCTTCTCGCTCGCCGCGATTCCGATGGGCGCGATTGGCGCGCTCGCGGCGTGGCTTCTCTATCACCTCATCAATATCATCACTGGTTTGGCGTTCTATGGGCGTTTTACCCTGCAATCACCTATCTATCCGCCTAGCAGCGGGCTTGGCATTCGCGCGCTGATCATTCCAGTGGTGGGCGCGTTGCTGGTTGGTGTGATGGCGCGCTACGGCACTGACCGCATTCGCGGCCACGGCATCCCCGAGGCGATGGAAGCCGTGCTGACACGTGAGAGCCGTGTGGGCGCGAAGGTCGCTATTTTCAAGCCCATCTCCGCTGCCGTCGC
Source organism: Ktedonobacterales bacterium (assembly GCA_036391835.1). GTDB lineage: Bacteria > Chloroflexota > Ktedonobacteria > Ktedonobacterales > JADMIN01 > JAKAIY01. The sequence continues at coordinate 11,072 of DASVZC010000065.1, forward strand.
CGTCGGCTCCGGTGGCCCGTTCGGCGCCGAAGGCCCGATCATCCAGACGGGCGGCGCGATTGGCTCGCTGATTGGCCAGGCATTCCACCTGACGGCGAGCGAACGACGCACGCTGCTGGCCTGTGGCGCCGCCGCTGGCATGGTGGGCATCTTCAATACACCGCTAGCGGCTGTCGCGCTCGCGCTGGAGTTGCTCCTGTTCGAGTTCCGCGCCCGCTCGCTCGTCCCCGTTGTCATCGCCAGCGCCGTCGCCGCTGGATGCCGCACCTTCCTGCTGGGCTCATCTGTGATGTTCCACGTTACGGCGCCCATCACGCTTGGCTCGGCGACGAATCTCATCTGGCTGGCGCCCCTCGGCGTCATCGTCGGTGTGATCGCGGTTATCATCAGTAAAGCGCTCTATCAGATCGAGGAAGCATTCGACCGCCTGCGCGTGAGCATCCTGTTCAAGCCAGCGATGGGAGCCGCCGTGCTGGGCGTCTGCGCGATGTTCGAGCCACGCATCCTCGGCATGGGCTACACCGTCATCACCAACATTCTGGATGGGCGCTATAGCGATCCGACACTGGCGTTGCTCGCGATTGGCAAGACCATCGGTCTGGTCTTCTCGCTGGGCGCTGGCACGTCCGGTGGCCTGCTCGCGCCGATGCTGCTGGTCGGCGCCGCGCTGGGTGTCGGCTACGGGCGCGCGCTGTCTGCGCTCGTGCCAGGGGTAACGCTCAGTCCGGCGATGTGCGGCATCGTCGCGATGAGCGCCCTGTTCAGTTCAGCCGCCCGTGCGCCACTGACTTCCTTCCTGTTCGCCTATGAGTTGACCGGCAATTCCACCTCAATCGTGCCGCTGATGATCGGCTGTATGATCGCCGATGTGACCGCCCGCTCGCTCATGAATGAGTCTGTAATGACCGAGCGCCTCGCACGTCGCGGCTTGCGCATCTCGCAAGACCTCGAGGCAAACCAGTTAGCTGCGCTTCCCATCAGCGATGTGATGGGCGCGCCTGTCGCCGCGCTGAAAGCAGGTCTGCCGCTCTCTGACGCGTTGCGGCTACTCGCCGGGGCGCCGACGTTGACCTCGATTCCCACTCACTCTGGCGATGACCCCAGCCTCCAGGACAACTCAGTGATGGAGCAACTGCCGAGGAGCCAGTGGACCTTCCCTGTCGTGGCGGATGACGGAAGATTAGTTGGCATCGTAACGCGCGGCGAATTGCTCGACGCCGCCGCCGATGAGACACGCCTGAGCCAGCCTGTCGAAGCGGTCGCAACGCATGAGGTGGTGGTCGCCCGCGCCACGGAGACACTTGGCGACGCGCTCGAACGCCTGGCCGCCGGCAATTTCGCGCTACTGCCAGTCGTTGGCGACAGCAACCGAAACGTCGTCGGCTCGCTCAGCCGCAGCGACGTTGTCCAGGCGCGGACGCTGCTGGCGGAACGCGAAGCGCAGCGACAGCGCTTCATCGGCACGCCTCGGTCAACACCAGCGCGCCCATAGCCTGGCGCGCAACCATCGAGTTACGGTGGACGTCAGGTATACTTGATAGGATGGCGCGCGAGTTTGCGCGCCATCGACATCGAGGAGCGCCCGATGCCACTGTGGCTCTACTTCTTCTTGCTCGCCGTCCCTGCCGCGCTCATCGCCAATGCGCTGCATGGGCCGACGCTGCTGGTCTTTCTCCTCGCCGCACTTGCGATTGTGCCGCTCGCCGGGATGATTGGCGACGCCACCGAATCGCTCGCGGAGCGCGTCGGCCCGCTCATCGGAGGTCTGCTCAACGCGACATTTGGCAACGCGGCGGAGTTCATCATAGGTATCTCAGCGCTTGCCGCGGGCCTGCCCGATGTCGTCCGCGCGGCCATAGCGGGAGGCATCATCACTAATGCGCTCTTTGCGCTCGGCACGGCGATGCTGGCTGGCGGCTGGCGTTGGGGCATCCAGCGATTCGAGTCTCGCAACGCTGGCCAGTATGCGCTGATGCTGGCATTGGCGGTCGTTGGGCTAGCGGTGCCCTCGCTGCTGGCCACGGTAGGCGCGGGCGTCACAGCCGGATCCGAGGCAGTGCACGGTCTGGCATTACACGAGATGAGTCTCCTCGTCGCCGCGCTGCTGCTGGTAAGCTATGCAGGCTACCTGGCATTTTCCGTCTTCGGCGTGCGCGCGCAACGTCGCGAACATGGCGCCGCTACGAATGAAACTGAGGAGGTCGGGAAGAACGACGGCGCCGAGCATGCGCCGCGCGTGGAGTCTCAGCCAGCGCTCGGCGCCGAATCCGCTGTCGGGGTGATCGGGCTCGTGATGCGCTGGCGTAAGCAAAGTCCCTATTTCGACGTCATCATGTTAGTAGTGGCGACGGCGCTGGTGGCGGTCGTCAGCGAGACGCTGACCGGCGCAATCGAGCCGCTCTCGAAAGACTTGCGACTTAGTTCGTTCTTCGTCGGGCTCATCGTGCTTCCACTGATTGGTGGAGCGGCGGAGTTCACCACGGCGATGCGCGCCGCATTAGCCGATCAGATGGAGACAACACTGTCGGTGACGGTGGGCTCATCCATCCAGATTGCCCTGCTGATCGCGCCGCTGCTGATCCTCTTGAGCCCATTACTTGGCCAGACCCTTGACCTCGATTTCACACGTCTCGAGTTGGTGATCTTTGGGCTGGTCACGGGGCTGTTCGCGGTGATCGGCCTGGATGGTGAGTCTACCTGGATGGAGGGCTTACAGCTCTGCGTCTTCTTTCTGATTGTCGCGGTCGGCGCGTTCTTTATCCCTGGTTAATCGTCTGGTCCTACACAGACCCCTACCTCATGGTAATGGCAGTGGAGTCATCTGGAAATCGTGAGAGTATAATGGCCAACGGATGGCGCCATATGGTCGCGTGTAATAGACACCCGACACGCGACTCCCGCAGAGAGATCCCGTCAGGGAAGGCGGCGCGTAGATTGACGCGCAGTATGAAAGGAAAGGCCTGACAGCATGGGGGAGTGGAGGCTGGGCTCCTACGAACTGCTGCGGCGGTTGGGCGAAGGCGGCATGGCGCAGGTCTATCTCGCTCGCGACGTTCGCCTGGGGCGTGAAGTGGCTGTCAAAGTGCTGGACCGCAAATTAGCGGCGCGTCCTGGATTCCGCGAGCGCTTTATGCGTGAGGCGCGGGTGGCTGCGGCGCTCGACCATCCAAACATTGTTCCGCTCTTCGACTTCGGCGACGCCGAGGCGCTCTATCTGGTGATGCCCTACGTCAGTGGTGGCAGCCTGCAAGACCTGTTGCCCCGTGCGCCACTGCCTATTGGCGAAGTCGTGACCTATGGGTCACAGATCGCCGACGCGCTCGAATATGCCCATCAGCGCAAACTGGTCCATCGCGATGTCAAGCCGGCCAATATGCTGATGCATGCCGACGGTCGGCTGATGCTTTCTGACTTTGGTCTGGCGAAAATCGTTCACGCGACCCACTCGGCCCAAACGCCACGTAACCGCCCAGACGCAGGCACGCCAGAGTACATGGCGCCCGAACAGGTGGTTGGCGCCTCAGACGCGCGCTCCGACATCTATGGGCTGGGCGTCGTGCTCTATTTGCTGTTGACCGGCCGACTACCCTTCAGTGGCGTGTCGTCGCATGAAGTGATGCAGGCGCACCTCTACAAGGAACCCAAACCCGTACGGCGCTACAACGCATCGGTACCAGTGGCGATGGAAGCAGTGGTCATGCGCGCGATGGCGAAGCAGCCAACCGAGCGATTCCAGCGCGCCAGCGAACTTGGCGCCGCGCTCCTTAGCGCGTTGATCGCCGACAACGGTGACGCGCCTTCGTTCATGATGGGCACCTCGTCAGTGGATAATTCGCGACCTACGGGCCAAATCCCGGTCATCGCGCCAAAGAGGCAGGCGCCGAGTGAGCTTGGGAGTGTGCCGCCGTGGCAGCAGCGCTCCGTTGACGCATCCGCTGCTGGTGCGAGCATGGCCACGAGCGCGCAACCACAAGGCGAAACCCCTGCCCTGAGCAACTGGGATGGAACACGTCCGTCGGCGGCGTCCTCGCTGACAGGCATATTGCCTGAACTTAATATGCCGTTCACCAGCCTGGTCGCGCCCGGCGATGCGCCCGGTTCTTCCCGCACAACTGATCGCCGCAGCCCACTGCGTAGCGGTCTGAGTGGTCCAGGAGTGGCAAACTCGCGCGGGAGCCAGAGCGCCAGCGCTGAAGGATTCATGCCCTTTCCAGAACCACGCCCACCATTGAATTCCACACGCGTGCTCAACCAGGAGACGTTCGGACGCATCCCTACCGCGCCTCCAGCCTTTCCGCCGATGGCGCCCACCGCTGCGACGAATATCTTTGAGCCCGCGCCCATGTACCCTCCGCTTCAGCAGCAGTCGGGGGCAAGCCTCTCAGGCAGAGAACCGCGGCATACGCTGTATTCGGCGCCAAACCAGGCCCATCAGCCGTCACCTATGATGTCGCCGATGAATGCCGCCATGCAGCAAGACACGTCGCCGCGCCCAGCGCCCGCTGACCTGCGCGCCACGCTTCCTGGCTCGCGCATGACAGACCCTGTGGAGCTCTCGCAACCAAACGAGCGGAGGTCGATGCTGTGGGTCGTAGTGGGCATCTTGCTACTCGTCGGCGTAGCCCTGGTCATCATTCTACTGCACTGGCTCCAGGCGGGCGCCGCGGGGTTCATGCTCTTCGCACACTAGCCCCACGCCAACCCGGCCCAGTCTCACGCTGCCAGCGAATCCGCTACTTCGCTGGCGTCCGCAGCAGTGAGGCCAATCCATCGCGGAAGCTGATCTGTGGCGAGAATCCCAGTACATCGCGCGCTCGGGTGATGTCAGCCACACTGTCGCGTATATCGCCTTCACGCGGCGGCTGATAGTCAGCGTCCGCTGGGGCGCCAAGCGTCTCGCTTGCGATGGCGAGCACTTGATTGAGCGAGATGCGCTGGCCTCCACCGATGTTGAATACACCACCAGCCGCATTGGCGCTGCTCGCCGCAATCAGATTGGCGCGAACGATGTCGCTGACATGGATGAAGTCGCGCGTCTGCTCGCCATCGCCGAAGACGATTGGCCGCTGGCCAGCGCGCAACCGCGTCACGAAACGAGGAATGACGGCTCCATAGTCCGAGTTGGGGTCCTGCCCCGGCCCAAACACGTTGAAGTAGCGCAAGGCGACGGTTTCGAGACCATACAGTCGCTGATAGACAGTGCACAGATATTCATCGGAGAGCTTGTGCGCTGCGTATGGAGAGAGCGGACGAGGCGGCATTGACTCATTGAGTGGAAATGTCGGCGTATCACCGTAGATCGCTGACGAACTCGCGATCACAACGCGGCGCGCTCCATGCTTGCGGGCGGCTTCCAATACCAGATTCATGCCTTTGACGTTGACATCCAACGTCATCTCGGGGTCATCGAGCGACCGCTGCACTGACGCGATGGCCGCCTCGTGAAAGATGACCGATACGCCCTCCACAGCGGCATGAACCGTCCTGGAGTCGCGAATGTCGCCGCGAATGAGTTCGACGTGATCGAGTGCGTCGGTGAGATTTTCTTCCTTGCCGCTGGAAAAGTCGTCGAGGACACGCACCCGCTCGCCACGCGCCACCAATTCGCGCGCGATGTGCGATCCAATGAAACCCGCGCCACCGGTGACGAGATACCGCTCTTCGCTCAACCTGTCGCTCCTCTAACGCCGCATCACACACGGGCGCGCTAATGGGATGGCTTCGTCTATTTTCTCGCTTGGCATATGCAAGCCGTTTCAGGATAACATGTGATGAAGATACTCGCCTATTCCACTACATCTTACGGTTGAGTTTTCTACAGTTCGCATGCTTTTGCCAGTGGGACGCTTGATTGTGGCGCCGATTTCGCTGGTGAAACTCAACAGGAAAGCTGCGGAGCAGCCATTATCATCCTGTTTCGCATGCGATAAACAGCGGAGCGCTGGCGCTGAATGGACGCGCCCAGTGACCCACAATGAACCTCGAACGAACACGGACGCTGGAGGCGCCGATGGTTCGAAGCGCAGATTGAGCGCATGGTCGACGGCGTCGGCAGCAGGAACCGACACCAGTTCGCAGCGATCTGGCCATAGCACGTGGGTCGCACAGGTATGATCTTGTCGTGGCTCTGTTCATCATTGGAACGACACCAGCGTGGTATGGGCGGACGATAGGGGACACGAACGACGAGGAGGTGTAACGCTTTCACTCCAGGTAACCGAGCGCGCCCCTCGCGCGCCCAACGGCGCTCCGAAGCGCCAGGAGTCATGTATCCAATGGAGGATGCTCAATGGATTCAAATCGACGTGAAGCCCTCGATGAAATGATTGTCAAAATGCGGGCCGGACGTATGTCTCGCCGACTCTTTGTCGAGCGATCAGCGATTCTCGGCCTGAGCGCTACATTCGTCGGCACACTGCTCGACGCTTGTGGCAGTGGTGGTTCAAGCGGCGGACCTGCCGTCATTTCATGGGAGAGTGAGAACGACTCCGTAGGCGTCTATGGTACCCTGGCCACCAAGTTCAATCAGAGCCAAAAGGATGTGCAGGTCCACTGGACCAACGGCCCCAGTGATAGCGGTCAATTGTTGACCAAGTTCAGCACGATGCTGCGCGCGCGCAGCAACAGTGTTGATGTCATGGCAATGGATATCGTCTGGCCTGCACAGTTTGGCGCGGCCGGCTGGACGGTGCCGCTAGACGACAAGTGGCCCTCGAGTGAGCGACAGAACTACCTTCCAGGCCCCATTCAGGGCTGCACCTACAACGGCAAGATCTGGGCGGCCCCATTCCGCACAGACGCTGGCCTGCTCTACTACCGTAAGGACCTTGTGCCAACCCCGCCGAATACGTGGGAAGAACTGACCACCATGGCGCAATCGGCTGCCGCTGGTGGCGCAGTGAAGTATGGATACGTATGGCAGGGCGCCCAATATGAAGGCGTCGTCTGCGACTTCGTTGAGGTCATCTACGGGTACGGTGGCTCGATTCTTGACCCTAGCAACCCGAAGAAGGTCACGACGACCAGTGCGCAGACCGTTCAAGGTCTCACGACGATGGTGAACTGGGTGGGAGGCATCTCGCCTTCAGCCGTCACCACCTACAAAGAAGAGGATGCGCGCACCACCTTCCAGAACGGTGACGCAGCCTTCATGCGCAACTGGCCGTATGCCTACGCGCATGGCAACAACGCAGCCGAGTCGAAGATCGTCGGCAAGTTCGATGTCCATACGATTCCGTATGGCGCGGGCGGCTCGACTGGCCACTCGTGCCTCGGCGGCTGGCAGCTTGGCATCAACGCCTTCTCCAGCAACGTTGACGCAGCCTGGAAATTCGTCCATTACATGCTCCAGACAGACGCGCAGAAGGCGGCGGCCCTCCAGGCTTCGCTGACGGTAACGCTGCAGAGTATTTACGACGACGCCGACGTTCTCGCCAAGAATCCGTTCTTCGCGAAGCTGAAGCCCGTCTTCCAGTCGGCGCAGCCGCGACCAGTTACGCCGAAGTATCCCGATGTCTCGCTGGCGATTCAGCAGTCGGTCCATGAGGCGCTGCTGAAGTCCTCCAGCCCATCCGATGCGATGAACGGGCTTGCTACGAAGCTCCAGAGCATCGTGTAGTCGTTCCACTGGCGCGCCGTGCGCTCCACCCCACGGGTGTGGCGTCACGGCGCGCACTCTCCATCGCGCTGGGAGCGACGCGGCTCCAGCCCTGTGCTGTGACAGGAGAACGCCATGACATCCGCGGCTTTAGTTCCAGAAATTAAGGAGAAAGCGGCCGCAACGCCGTCACTGCGTCAGCGACTGGACGCCGGCAACGGCTTGCTTCCATATGGATTGGTCGCTCCGGTGTTGATCGTCATCCTGCTGGTGGCGGTCTATCCCATTATCGATGCCCTCCGGCTGAGCTTGCTCGACAACCCACTTGTCACCAGCGGGAACACGTTTGTCGGTCTGCGAAACTACAGTCAGGTTCTCGGCGACGCGCAGTTCCGGAGCTCGATCGGCTGGACACTCATCTTTAGCGTGTTGAGCGTCGCTTTCGAGACCTTCTTCGGATTGCTCATTGCCCTACTCATCAACGCCAGTTTCCCCGGACGCGGACTGGTGCGTGCGGCGATACTCATCCCGTGGGCATTCCCTACCATCGTCTCGGGCCGCATCTGGCAGCTGATGTATAACGACCAGACGGGCATCGTGACCTACATTCTGCAAGGCGTACACATCCTCAAACCAGGGGCCACGCTGCTCCAGAGTAACTGGGGCATCCTCACAGCAACGGTCATCACCGACGTCTGGAAGACTACGCCGTTTATGGCTCTGCTAATTCTGGCAGGCCTACAGGTCATTCCAGCGGACCTCTACGAAGCGGCAAGTGTCGATGGCAGTTCACGATGGCAGCAATTCTGGACCATCACCATGCCGCTGCTCAAGAACTCGCTGCTGATCGCGCTGCTCTTCCGTACGCTCGACGCGCTGCGCGTCTTCGACCTGTTCTATATCCTCGCGGGTAATCAGGTTCAAACGATGGGCACGTACTCCTACGACAAGATGTTCACCGGGACGGTATCAGACTTCGCGCCAGGAATAGCGGCGTCGGTGATCCTGGCGGTGTTTGCCACGGTCATCGCGGGTATATTCGTCTACCTGATGGGCGGCATCACCCAGCAGGAATAGGGCTGACCTCACCCTTTCCACCTGAACGGGAGGAAATCACATGGCAACTAGCGCACAGCCTGTCGCTTCGTCGCAGGGTGGAACCGCCATCGGCGCCGCGCAGCCTCGTCGCCAGATCAAGTGGGGGCAGGTCGGACGCATAGCCGGCGTCGTCGTCGTGACCTTCATCGCGTTGGCGCCCTTCTACTGGACCATCATCACCTCGATCAAGGACAGCCTGGAAATCGTCGCCTCACCGCCGACGCTCTTTCCGCACTCCTTCACGACCCAAAGTTACACGGCTGACTTCTCAGGTGGCTCCAGTTTCTTCGCGCGTGACCTGCTGAACAGCTTCGTCGTCGCCATCGTGACGACCGTATTGTGTGTCGCTCTTGGCTCGCTCTGCGCCTACGCCATCGCCCGCATGCGCTTCTTCGGCAAGTCGGCGACGCTGGCGGTTATCCTTGGCGTCACGATGTTCCCAATCATCGTGCTGGTCGGTCCACTGTTCGTGTTGTTCACCAGCCTGCACATCTACAACACGTACGCGGCGCTGATCATCCCTGATCTGGTGCTCACCTTACCGCTGACGGTGTGGTTCCTGACCTCGTTCTTCCGCGACCTGCCGCCCGACCTGGAAGAAGCGGCGCTCGTGGATGGCGACACACGATTGGGCGCATTCCGACACGTCATCGTGCCGCTGGCAGCGCCGGGCGTCTTTACGACGGCGATTCTGGCGTTCATCTACACCTGGAACGACTTCCTGTTCGGGTTGACGATGACCAGCGACCCACAAGGCGCGCAGACGGTCACTGTAGCGATCACGCTCTTTGGCGGACAGTTCACGATTCCGTGGGGACAGATTGCGGCGGCGGCGGTCATCGTCACCATCCCACTGGTGGTGATGGTGCTGATCTTCCAGCGGCGCATCGTCTCTGGCCTGACCGCAGGCGCTGTCAAGGGATAGAGCGCCTGCTCGCACGGCAAGATAAAGTGTCGCTCTCAAGAGCGACGCATCGCAGACGCACTGGTCATCCCAATTGCTGGGAGCCAGTGCGTCTGCGCGTCTGTGGCCATTGAACCAGACGACCGAAGACGCGGATACACAGGTCAGCGGCGTCGTATACTTTGTGAGAATGGGCCGCGTCAGACCCAGAGTGGGGCGCACTGCACGGTCCACCGTCAGGAGATGTACGACGCATGCCACAAAATGCGACGCTCGCGCCGACCACATGGGGAAATCATCGTCTTGAGTGGGGCAAGCAGACCTGGGTGATGGGCATCCTCAATATCACGCCCGACTCATTTTCGCAGGATGGCGTCGCGCTGGCGCAGATGTCGCAGGCGCAGGTCGTCGAAGCGGCGCTTGCCCAGGCGCAGCGCATGGTTGCCGATGGAGCCTCGATGATCGATGTAGGCGGTGAATCCACACGTCCCGCGACGGTCGAGCAGCCTCAACTGGACCCCGAGATCGAGCGCGCACGCGTGATTCCCGTCATCACGGCGCTAGCGCGTGAATTGCCATCCCATGTGCTCATCTCAGTGGATACGTACAAGGCGAGCGTCGCGGAGGCCGCGCTCGACGCAGGCGCGCACCTCATCAACGATATCTGGGGGCTCCGCGCAGATGCGCGCATGGGCCATCTCGCGGCGGATCGCGGCGCGCCTGTCGTGCTAATGAGCAATCTACGCGGGCAGACACGGCGTGATTCCGTTTCGGATGTGCTGCGGCAACTGGCCGGCAGCGTGGAACTGGCGCTCGGCGCGGGCATTCCCTGGGACCACATCATTCTCGATCCGGGCTTCGGCTTCGGACTGCGCGCCGAGGAAAACCTCGCAGTGATGGCGCGGCTGGGCGAGTTGCGTTCCCTCGGGCGACCATTATTGGTTGGCACCTCGCGAAAGTCATACATCGGGCTGACGCTGGGAACAGAGGTCAACGACCGTGTGGAGGGGACGGCGGCCACGGTCGCGCTGTGCATCGAGAAAGGCGCCGACATCGTGCGTGTCCATGATGTGCGCGAGATGGCGCGCGTGGCGCGCATGACTGACGCCGTGGCGCGTGGGTGGCGCGGCTACCAGCAGACGTCGCCGGCCAGCGGAGGCGCACGGTGAGCGATCACGACGCCACACATGAGACGAACATGACCTATCGTGAGGCGCTCGACTGGGTCTACGCCTTCAGCGACACCGAGCGCACGGGCGCATTCGTGCGCGACCGCGACGACAACCTGCGCCGTGAGCGCGCATTGCTTGCCGCGCTGGACAATCCACAGCAGGCGTACAGCATTGTTCACATCGCAGGGAGCAAGGGTAAAGGCTCGACGTCGGCCATGCTCGCCTCCATCCTGCGCGCGGCTGGCGTTCGTACAGGACTCTACACCTCGCCGGATCTGCATTCGTTTCGTGAACGCATTCGCATCGATGGCGAGCCCATCGCGGAAGGGGACATGGCGCGGCTCGTCGGGCGAGAGCGAGTAGCCTATAACAGCCTGCATGCTAGGGGCGGCTCCGAACTTGGGCCATATATTACCTGGGAGATTGCGACAGCGCTTGCGTTTCTTGCCTTTCGCGAGGCTGGCGTACGCAAGGCGATCATCGAGGTGGGCCTCGGCGGGCGTCTCGATGCGACCAATGTCGTCGAACCGCCTGCACTAGAGGTCTGCGCCATCACCAGCATTAGCTACGACCACATGGCCGTCCTTGGCAATACACTGACGGAGATTGCGCGCGAGAAGGCAGGCATCATCAAGCCTGGTGTGCCTGTCATCACGTCGGCGCGTGCGCCCGAAGCGTTAGCGGAGATCGAGCGGGTAGCGGCGGAGCGTGGCGCGCCACTGCTACGAGTAGGCCCACACGGCGCCGAAGACTGCCAGTATACCTACACACGTGGGCCAGCGAGCGAGACAGGCCAGCGCTTCGATGTGCAGACGCCGCAGGGGGTCTATCGCGACCTGGAATTACCGCTTCTGGGTGAACATCAGTTGCAGAATGCGACGCTGGCAGTGGCGCTGGCTCTGCCGCTCGATGAGCAGGCGATTCGCAATGGATTGCGACAGGCGCGTTGGCAGGGGCGCATGCAGGTGGTGGGGCGCAACCCGTGGCGTGTGGTGGATGGCGCGCACAACGCCGACTCACTGCGGGCGCTCTTCGCCGGATTGCGCCGCCACTTCACCTACGAGCGGCTGATTCTGGTCTTTGGCATGATGGCAGACAAAGATCTCGCCGGAATGCTGCGCGAACTCGCCGATGCGCATGTGGACACGGTCATCGCCACGCAGGCGCATAACCCGCGCGTGGTGGACACGGCGACGCTGGAAGCCCGAATAGCCGAAGCGACGTCAGCCGCCACGTTCGCCGAGCCAGACGTTGCGGCTGCGTTAGCGCGAGCGGTGGCGATGGCTGGCCCGCGTGATCTGGTTTGCGCCACGGGCTCGCTCTACCTCGTGGCCGAAGCGCTCGAGTGGTTCGCCGCGCAGCCAGACACGCCCGCCGGAACCATCGAAATCGCCGGGCACGATCATGGATGAAGCGAAGATGGGTGATATCCCTATGACGATCATGCTCGAAACAGAGCGGCTGCGGCTGAGACGCTTCACCTACGACGATATCGATGCGCTCGTCGCGCTCGACAGCGACCCTGAAGTGATGCGCTTTCTGAATGGCGGCGTCCCCACTCCACGCGCGTTGATCGAGAGCGAGATTCTCCCGCGATTTCTGCGCTCCTACACGCATGGCGACGGCTTTGGAGTTTTCGCCGCCATCGAGAAGGCGACGGGCAAATTTCTGGGCTGGTTCGGATTCCGGCCACGCAAGGGCGCTGCGGCTGGGGAGATCGAATTGGGCTATCGGCTGCAACGGGTGGCCTGGGGCAAGGGCTACGCGACGGAAGGCGCACGAGCGCTGATTCGTCGCGGGTTCACCGACCTGGGCGTACAGCGCGTCATGGCGACGACCTACCAGGACAACCTGCCATCGCGCCGTGTCATGGAGCGCGCCGGCCTGCGTTTCGTTCGCGCATACCGCATGGCGCCTGAAGAACTCGCAGCCGAAGCCACCTCATTCGTCTCCGCCGACGACCTCTGGGATGGCGACGACGTGGAATATGCGCTGACGAGGTCAGACTGGGAGCGGCAGGAAGCGCTCGCACAGGAGAGGATGGACAGCGATGCTGGCGTATCTTGACTGCTTCTCTGGCATCAGTGGCGACATGCTGCTGGGCGCGCTGATCCACGCCGGCGTCTCGCTCGACGACCTGCGTGCGGGTCTGGCGCGGCTCCCGCTGACGGGCTACTTGCTGGAGGCCGAGGAGGTCAGCGAGCATGGCATTCGCGGCGTGCGGGCAAAGGTGCGGCTGAATACATCTGAGGAACACGCACACCGGCGGCTTTCGGACATCACCGCCATCATCGCGGCTGGCGGCTTGCCATCCAGAGCAAGCGCCCGCGCAGTGACCATCTTCCAGCGACTGGCCGCCGCTGAAGGCGCCGTACACGGCGTCCCGGCGGATGAGGTCACCTTCCATGAAGTCGGCGCGGTTGATAGCATCGTAGACACCGTTGGCGTCGCGCTCGGCTTCGAATTACTTGGCGTGGAGCGTCTCTATTGCTCGGAGTTGCCGCTCACGTCGGGGCGCGTGCGCTCGGCGCATGGCCCGCTGCCTGTGCCTGCGCCCGCTACATTGGAACTGCTGAAGGGAACTGACGCAGTATGGCGCCCCGTCCAGACGGAGGGTGAACTGGTGACGCCGACGGGGGCGGCGGTCGTCGCGGCGCTGGCGCGGTTCGAGCGACCCACGCTGCGACTGAGCGCGACAGGGTATGGCTTTGGTACGCGCTCGCTGCCGTGGGCCAACTGTGTGCGGCTGCTGCTGGGCGACGCGCCAGAGACGGCGGCGACAGGCTTCGTGCGCGATACAGTCGTGGTCATCGAGAGCAACATCGACAACATGACGGGCGAAGCGCTCGGCTGGTTGCAAGAACGCCTCATGTCCGAAGGCGCACTCGATGTCAGCTATGCCCCACTCCAGATGAAGAAGCAGCGACCCGGCGCGCTTCTCACCGTCATCGCGGCTCCTACAGACGCCGAACGGCTGTCTGCGTTGATTCTGCGCGAGAGCGCGACGCTGGGCGTGCGACTGCGAACGTCGCAACGTGTCATCGCCGGACGGCGTATCGAGCGGATAGAGACGCCACTCGGCGAAGCGCTCGTCAAACTCAAACTAATTGGCGAGCAGATCATCTCGGTCGCGCCAGAATACGACGACCTGCGAGCGCTGGCAGAACGCGCTGGGCTGCCGCTGGAGACCGTCACTGAGCAGGTGACCAACGCCGCACGCCGTCACTTCGGACTGGCTGATTGAGCGGTTTCCAGATGTGAACCGTCACGCCGGATGTGGCGCGGCGGAAACGGTGTGCGTCGCGCGAATCATCGCGGCCAGGCTTTGCTGCACGTCGGCGTCCGTCGTACTCCAATTCGAACAACTGATGCGCATCGCCGGGCGCTTATGCCAAACGGTGGGGCCAGCCCAGCACACACCCTCGTCCTGAATCACCGCGATCACGCGTTTGCTCGTCTCCTCGTCGCCAAACGACACCAGCGTCTGATTCAACACGACCTCATTGAGCACTGAATAGCCCGCCGCTGTCAGCCCTTCGGCAAACATGGTCGCATGGCGATGGGTACGCTCCACCAGGTCGGCCATTCCGTCACGTCCGAGCGAATACAGCGCCGCCCAGACATCCACGCCACGAGCACGTCGCGAGAGTTCGGGGGTAAAATCGGCGGCATCACCAGAGGCGCCTGTTTGCAGATATGCGGCCGATACAGACATCGCGGCGCGCAATGGTTCTGGGTCGCGAACGAAAGCCAGCCCGCTATCGTACGGCGTATTGAGATACTTGTGCGCGTCAGTCGCCCAGGAATCGGCGTCCGCGTAGCCAGCCATCAGATACCGGAGGCTTGGCGCAGCGGCGGCCCACAGTCCGAACGCGCCGTCCACGTGCACCCATGCTCCGGCAGCCTTGGCCCGTGGGATGATCTCCTCCGCTGGATCAAACGCGCCTGTGTTGACATTGCCCGCCTGGAGGCAGACAATCGTCGGCCCGCTGACATCGGGGAACGCGTCGGCGCGCATACGCCCTTGATCGTCAGTAGGGACACGCACGACGCGATTCCGGCCAAAGCCAGCCAGGCCGAGCGCCTTGATGAGCGAAGGATGCGCTTCTTCGCCCACGATGACCGTCACCTGCGGAGCGCCGAACAGCCCGTCTGCTTCCACATCCCAGCCTGCGTGCTGTAAAACAGCGTGGCGAGCCGCGACAAGACAACTGAAATTCGCCACGGTCGCTCCAGTAACAAATCCCGCGGCGGTTCCGGAAGGCAGGCCAAGTAGATCTACGAGCCAGCGCGTCGCCACATGCTCCAGTTTGACCGTCAAGGGCGTTACGGCGGCGAGCGCCGAGTTCTGATCCCAGGCAGTCGCCATCCAGTTTGCGGCAAGGGAGGCCGGGAGCGTGCCGCCGATGACATGGCCGAAGTAGCGCGGCCCGCTCATCGCCATCACCGCGCCGGAATAGCGGTCGAGAGTCTCGATGACCTCGGCCGCAGCTGTGGGATTCGCAGGAAGAGGTACATCGAGTTCATCGAGGGATGCGACCACCCGAGGGTCTGGTCGGACTGGACGCTCGCTGAGTCCTTCGATATAGCGCAGCGCACGCCCCGCGGCATCGTTGAGAAGTTCTCGCACGTGTCTGATCCTCCCATACCCAACCATCCAGCGACTGAAGTGTAGCTCACACGCCGAATGTCACTACATCACAGACATACTTGCACGATGGCTCAGTATAGGAACGCCACTATCGCAACAGCAAGATAGAGCGTCGGCGTCTGCTGTGAGGAAGAGCAGGGAGCGATAAGAATAACTGGCGGGTGGTTCGATATTGTCTCACCGTCCGCCAGTCTATCGAATGTTCGTTGTGGAGTGCGATGTCTCTCTGCCTAGACTCGCGCTTTACGCCACTTGCCGCTACGGAAGCGCCAGTAGGAGAGGCCGGCCTGCGCACAGAAGTCGAGCGCCATCGCGATGCGGCCGCCGGGCAGCCCCAGCAGTGGAATCAGCAGCGCCGCCAGTGGTACGCGCAATCCCCATGAGCCAGCGGCCCGCACGATGACCGGGAACTTCGTGTCACCCGCGCCACGCAGCGCCCCATTGAAGATGAACGCCGCGCCCGAGGCAGGCAGAATGATCATCGAGACGCGCATCGCCGTGGCTCCAGCATGCAGCACAGTGGGATCGGCGATGAAGATGCTGAGCAATAATTGTGGCAAGAGCAACGCCAGTGAGCCTAGCGCTACCATCAGTCCGAGGCATGGCCAGAACGCCGCCAGCGTCGAGCGCTCTGCCAATTTCGGACTCTTCGCGCCGAGCGCCTGTCCAACCAGCGCGGTCGCTGCGACACTGAAGCCGAACGCCGGGAGTGTGCCGACACTCTCGATCGTGTTGATCGTGATATTCGCCGCATACCGCGTCGCGCCCAGGCCAACCACCTGCCGGTTGAATGTCAGCACGCCCATCTGGAAGACCAGCAGTTCCGCCGCCGAGGGCAGGCCGACACGCAACACACGCAGCGCGATCTGTCGGTCGAATCGTATCGCCGCGCCCGTGATACGTGGGGCGAGCGGATGAGTACGCGTGAGGAGAAAGAACGCCAGCACCGCACCGAGTGTCCATCCAGACGCCGCGCCAATGGCTGAACCTGTTACACCAACAGGCGGAATGCCGAGTTGCGCGTCGCCATTGAGCAGCAGCCACGAGGCGGCGACGTTCACGCCGTTGACCACGAGCATCACCAGCATCGGCCGACGCGTATCGCCTGAGCCACGCATCGCAGCAGTGCAGGCCGACGCGATACCCGCGCCAGGCATACCCAAACTCGACACGCGGATGAACTGGGCGGCTAGCGACGCGACCTGTCCATTCACGCCCAACGCCACAGTGATCAGATCAGCCATCGGCACGGCCAGCGCAATCAACGCCAGTCCGATGATGGAGCTCATGATGATGCCCTGGACAACGGCGCGCGTCGCCAGATTGGTGTCGCGGGCTCCGGTAGCGCGGGCCACCAGCGCCGTCACACCGACGTTGACGGCAAAGAACGAGGACAGGACAACCCACGACACCATGCCTGCCGCGCCGACAGCCGCCACAGCAGTCGCCTGACCGTAGCCAAGCACAGCGCTCGCATGCGAAGACAGGTGGCCCGACAGAAACGTGTCGGAGAGGCCAACACCCAACGCGAGCAACTGCTCGCCGATGGCAGGCGCGGAGAGCGACAACACACGCCGCTGCAACGCTTTCGCTGGCATGTCTTCGCTCAGGCCGAGCCGCCTCACGCCACTACGCGCGCCCGCTGGAATCGCATGACGCGAAGAGGAAGCGCCGGAAGGTAATTCCAGCACGACATCTTCGCCTGGCGCGACGGAGACGCCCGTTGCGACCGGCGCGCGTCCAATCCGCCACAATGGACGTGTGAGCGGGCGCGACAGCACTACCTGGCGCATCGCGGCGATGGGCGAGAGCGCGCCGAGGTGGCGTGTCAATCGGCGCTGGCGGCGCTGACGCCGCACGTTGGCGGCGGGTCCCTGATGATCTGAAGCCTCGGGATCAGCCCGACGGAATCGCGGGATGAGTACAGGACGAGACAGCACAGGAACACTTACGCGAGGAACACGCATGACAGCCGACCGCTCCCCTCTGGGCTAGGCAAGTTAGATAGTCATCTAACCCACGAGTGCTCAATGAGGGAGCAGAGCGTGACTGTTTATGCTGCACAAGCTCAACAGGAGGCAACGTCTCAGAATAGAATAAGTGCTCAAGGAAATCGCATCGTTTCAGGACCGAATGCGGTGAAACGAAAAGATAGACGTTGCTGCTCTCTCCCTCTGTTAGTAGTATGACGTATCATGTCCATCTTCCACAACATCATTAACGCAGAGGTACGGGGTTACCAAAATCTAACATGCATCGGTGGCCGAACAGCGCACTGTAGGCTGAGTTATCGGAGATAGTGAGACATCGCTTCCAGTGCGGCGCCAACCTTGCGCGCTGGCGTGGCAACTGGGGATACAATAGAGGGAGAGACGTGAGACGTGAGCACTGGCGCTAGCGCTTCATGCTCTCCCGCAAAGTTGTCGTTACGCGGGATGGATGCGAGAACTCAAGCGTCGCAATGGAGCGCGCACTGAGAGCGCCAGACCGTTCATGGTAGCGATTTGATAGGGCGCTGCGGAAATAGGCGTGCGAGCATACCTGTCGCAGACATGCGATAGCGGGCCGCGCTGTTTCCGTTGTGTGCCCGTGCAAGCGTTGGAGGCTTGTCACATGGCAAAAAGCCGTCTTCACGCAGTCTATGACCTGGGGCAGAGCGTCTGGTATGACAATATCCGGCGCGGACTGATTACTTCGGGTGAACTGAAACGCCTGATCGACGAGGACGCAGTCGTCGGCGTCACCTCGAACCCCACCATCTTCGAAAAAGCCATCGCCGGCAGCAGCGACTACGATGAGGCGCTGCGAACACTGGTCGGCCAGGGCGTGCGCGATCCGCGCCACATCTTTGATGCGCTTTCCGTCGAAGATATCCGCAATGGAGCCGATGTATTGCGCTCCACCTACGACCGCACCAATCGCCACGACGGCTACATCAGCCTGGAAGTCGCGCCCGATCAGGCGAACGACACAGAGGCGACAGTCGCTGACGCGCGACGACTGTTCGAAGCCGTTGACCGTCCGAACGTGATGATCAAGATCCCGGCGACGCAAGAGGGCCTGCCCGCCATTGAGCAGATGATCTACGAGGGGATCAACATCAACATCACCCTCATCTTCTCGCTCGCGGTCTATGAGCAGGTCACGGAAGCGTACATCCGTGGCCTGGAGCGGCGTGTCGCCGAAGGCAAGCCGGTAGATCAAATTTCGTCGGTCGCCAGCTTCTTCGTCAGCCGTGTCGACACGATGATCGACAAACAGCTTGATGACAAGATCGCGGCGACGAGCGACAGCGCCGAGCAGGAGAAACTGCGCGGTCTGAAGGGCAAAGCCGCAATCGCTAATGCCCGACTGGCCTATGAGAAGTTCGAGGAAATCTTTCACGGCGAGCGATTCGCGGAACTGCGCGCGAAGGGCGCACAACGCCAGCGCTGCCTGTGGGCCAGCACCAGCACGAAGAACCCAGCCTATCGTGACGTTCTGTATGTCGAACAGTTGATTGGCCCCGAGACGGTGGATACGATGCCGCCGGCCACGATTGTCGCCTTTCAGGATCACGGCATCGCTGAGCGCACACTGAGCAACTACGACGAGGCTCGCAAAGACATGGCCGCGCTCGCCGAAGCCGGCATCGACATCGATCAGGTCACGAAGCAACTCGAACTCGACGGGGTCAAGTCATTCTACGAGTCCTATTCGAGCTTGCTCGACAGCACCAAACAAAAGGCGGACAAGTTGGCCGCCGAGATGGGCGGCGAACCGCTCACGGGAGGCGCACGCCTGGGCCCTCTGCAGGGCGCGGTTGAGACGACGCTCAATCGCGCCCAGACCGAACGATTCGCTCAGCGGGTATGGGAGAAGCAGCCCGCCTTCTGGAAGCCCAATCCTGCGCAGCAGCAGGAAATCACCAACCGCCTCGGCTGGCTCACGGTGACCGACACCATGCGCGACGCACTGCCACGCCTGCACGATCTGCGCGAAAGTCTACGCGCCGACCGGGTAAGCGATGTTGTGCTGCTGGGCATGGGTGGCAGTAGCCTCGCTCCCGAAGTGCTGCGCGAAACATTTGGCGTGGCCTCGGGGATGCCCAATCTCCACGTGCTCGACTCCACCGATCCAGCCACGATTTCCGCTGTCGAGAACGCGATTGACCTGCAACACACGGTGTTCATCGTCGCATCAAAGTCGGGTGGAACACTCGAAACACTCTCGCAGTACAAATACTTCTACGAGAAGATCAGCACGCTGGCGCACGGTGATACTGCGCGCGCAGGCTGGCACTTCATCGCCATCACCGATGCGGGCACAAAGCTCGACGCGATGGCGCAGGAGCGCAAGTTCCGCACGATCTTCCGTAATCCATCTGATATCGGCGGGCGCTATTCGGCGCTGTCGTTCTTCGGATTGGTTCCAGCGGCGATCATCGGCATCGATGTGGAAAAACTGCTCGACCGGGCCGATGCGATGCGCAATGCCTGCTCGGCGGACGCGCCCGCCGCGACCAATCCAGGCGTCTGGCTCGGAACCATTCTCGGTCAGGGCGCGCTGAACAAACGCGACAAAGTGACCATCGTCGTCTCGCCGCCTATCTCCACCTTCGGCGTCTGGCTCGAGCAATTGCTTGCCGAGAGCACGGGCAAAGAGGGCAAGGGCATCCTGCCAGTGGAAGGCGAGGCGCTGGGTGATCCGTCGGTGTATGACGATGACCGTATCTTCGCGTATCTCCGCACAGACACTGGATTCGACCCCGCGCAAGACGCTGCTATCGAGAAGCTCGAAGAGGCGGGCCAGCCGGTCGTTCGCCTCGCGCTGCGCGATACCTTCGATATGAGCGGCGAGTTCTTCCGCTGGGAGTTCGCGACGGCTGTGGCGGGCGCGCTGATGGGTATCAACGCCTTCGACCAGCCCAACGTGCAGGAGTCGAAGGACAACACGGACCGCATCCTGGCCGAGTACAGCCGAACGCGAGCATTGGAGCAGCCTACCGCGATTCTGCAAACCGAGACGGGTCACGTCTCGCTGGTGGCGCAGGGCAACTACGGCGACACCTTGCGCCAGGCGGCCTCGCTGCAAGCCGCGTTCGAGGCGTACGCCAAGGAGTCACAGCCCGGCGACTATTTCGCGCTGCTGGCCTACATCCAGAAGACGCCGGAGACTGAGGCCGCGCTCCAGCGCATTCGCCTGCGCCTGCGTGATCTGCGCCGCACCGCGACAACGCTGGGCTACGGCCCACGCTTCCAGCATTCCACTGGGCAACTGCATAAGGGCGGCGCGAATACGGGACTGTTCCTGCAGTTCGTCGCCAACACCAGTTCCAGGGACGACCTGACGATCCCCGACGTGCCGTATACCTTTGGCACGCTGAAAGCTGCACAGGCGCTGGGCGATCTTCAGTCACTCCAGACCCACGGGCGGCGCGCTATCCGCATCGATCTGCACAACGACGTCGCGGCGGGCCTCGCCGAGGTCGAGCGAGCCATCTCAGCCGCGCAGTTCGGCCAATCGTAGCGGCCGCCAGCGCCCCCTCCCTGCAACCTTGGGAGGGGGCGCGCATCCGTTGCGACGCAGCGGACCGACAACACTAGTTAGGTGAGAAGAGGACACATTCGATGGAACTTGGAATCTATGGCCTTGGCCGCATGGGTGGCAATATGGCGACCCGTCTCGTGCAGGGCGGACACCGTGTGGTAGCATCCAATCGCAGCAAGGGGCCAGTGGACGAAGCGGCCGCACTGGGCGCCGTCCCGGCATACACCATGGAAGAGATGGTAGGCAAGCTCGAGGCCTCGCCTAAGATCGTATGGCTGATGGTGCCTTCGGGCCAGGTGACTGACGACGCGCTCGACCACGTCATGGGCTTGCTGAAGGCTGGCGACATTATCATCGACGGTGGCAACTCCAACTTCCACGACACCAAGCGCCGCGCCGAGAAGGTGACCGCCGCTGGCATGCACTTCATGGATTGCGGCACGAGTGGTGGCATCTGGGGCCTGAAGGTCGGCTATAGCCTGATGATTGGTGGCGAGCAGGAGACATACAAGCACTGCGAGCCAATCTTCAAGACACTGGCCCCTGAGAATGGCTACGCCTACCTGGGCAGCCATGGCGCCGGACACTTTGTCAAGATGGTGCACAACGGCATCGAGTACGGCATGCTTCAGGCATATGGCGAGGGCTTCGAGATCATCGAGAAGTCTGAGTTCAAGCCCGACCTGCGCGAGGTCACGCGCGTCTGGCAGAACGGCAGCGTCGTGCGCTCGTGGCTCCTCGATCTGGCAGCGCTCGCCTTCGCCGATGACGCCAGCCTGAAAAACATCAAGGGCTATGTCGAGGACTCCGGTGAGGGACGCTGGACCGTCCAGGCCGCGATCGATGAGGATGTGCCGGCGCCGGTGATTACGCTGTCGCTGCTGCAGCGCTTCGTCTCGCGGCAGGACGAGTCGTTCTCCGCCAAGGTCATCGCCGCGCTACGCAACCAGTTCGGCGGCCATCAGGTAAAGATGGAAGATGGCCAGTTCGGCGGCCAGAAGCACGAAGCGTAGACGGACGCCTCCGCACGGAAAGGGGCGCCGACCCAGCGACGTGGCCGGGGTTGGCGCCCGCCTTGTGCGCGAACGCCCAACGATGGGTGGTCGCGTGGCAGTTCACCAGCCACGAAGGCTTGCACCCGACTTCAGAAGGGATTGCCACTATGGACACCGCCGCGCTTGCTACGAATCCGCTGCGAGAAGGCTTGCGCGCCACACGAACGGCGCAGCCCTGCACGCTCGTCATCTTCGGCGCGACCGGCGACCTGACTCACCGCAAGCTCCTGCCCGCACTTTATAATCTGGCCATCGAGATTCCGCTACCGCCGCAATTTACCGTGGTGGGTGTGGCCCGTCGCCCGTTTACCGACGAAGAATTTCGCCAGCAGGCGCTCGACTCCATCAACAAGTTCTCGCGTCGCCGCCCTGTCAATCAGTCGGTCTGGGAGACATTCTCAAAGGGACTGTTTTACTGCCAGACAAACTTTGACGATCCCGCAGGCTACCAACGGCTCGGCCAATTGCTCGACCGCCTCGATCAGGAGCGCGGCACGCAGGGCAACCGCATGTTCTATCTCGCCACTCCACCCAGCTTCTACGGCGACATCGGCGGCCTGCTAAGTTCGTCCGGAGTGGCGAAGCGCGGCGCATCGAGCGGTGATAGCGGCTGGGCGCGCATCGTCGTCGAAAAGCCATTCGGACATGATCTCGCCTCGGCTCGCGCGCTCAACGAGAAACTGAACAAAGGCTTCTCCGAGCGCCAGATTTATCGCATCGATCATTACCTTGGCAAAGAGACCGTGCAAAACATCATGGTGATGCGCTTTGGCAACGGTATCTTCGAGCCAATCTGGAATCGTCGCTATATTGACCATGTGCAGATCACCGTCGCCGAAGCTATCGGCCTGGAAGGGCGCGCGGACTACTACGAGCAGGCAGGCGCCATCCGCGACATGGTGCAGAACCACATGATGCAGTTGCTGACCTTGACCGCGATGGAGCCGCCCGTCACCTTTGGCGCCGACTCCGTGCGCGATGAGAAGGTCAAAGTGCTGCGGGCCATTCCACCGCTGATGGAGTCGGAGATTTCTACCGACACGGTGCGCGGGCAATACGGCCCCGGGCTCGTCGGCGGCGAGCAAGCGCCAGGGTATCGCGAGGAGCCGGGCATTAACCCGAATTCACAGACAGAAACGTTTGTGGCGGCGAAGTTGCTCATCGAGAATTGGCGGTGGGCGGGCGTGCCGTTCTACCTGCGCACTGGCAAACGGCTGACGAAGCGCGTCACTGAGGTGGCGATTCAGTTCAAACGGCCGCCGTATCTGCTTTTCCAAGGGGCGGCGGCGCAGCAGATGCAGCCGAACGTCCTCTCGATGCGCATCCAGCCAAATGAAGGCATCTCGCTGCAGGTCAGCGCCAAGGTGCCGGGCCAGGAGATGCGCCTGCGCACCGTCAATATGGATTTCCTGTACGGCAGTTCGTTCGGCGTCGAGCCACCGGAGGCCTATGAGCGGCTGTTGCTCGATGCGATGCTCGGTGATTCGACACTCTTTACGCGCATCGACGAGACCGAACTGGCCTGGACCCTTGTAGATACCATCGTGCGCGATTGGAATGTCACCAATACGTCGCTCTCTCGCTACGAGCCGGGCACCTGGGGCCCGAAGGAAGCGGATACGCTGATCGAGCGCGATGGTAGAACGTGGAGGCGGTTATGACGGATACTGCGCAACTCACCGACAACATGCGCCAGGTCGAGCCAGATACCATCGAGCAGGAACTGGACAACTCCTGGCGCCAGGAGAACGCGTCGGCATTGGCCGCTGGCGGACACGCCGCCTCACGCAGTAGTGTGCTCACGCTGGTTGTCTACACGAGCGACGAAGCGTCGGCTGACCGCACGATGCGCGCGATTGGCTCGCTGACCACGCAGCATCCGTCGCGCAGCATCGTCGTGACCTCGCAGGACAAGACGGCAAGCGGTAAGCCGCTGGAGGCCTACATCAGCACCAAGACGATGAGCGCCAACGGCGTCACCAGCTCCGGCGAACAGGTCGTGCTCTGCGCGACACAGAGCGCGGCTGAACACCTCGCGGGCTCTATCCTGCCGCTGATCGTCTCTGGGTTGCCATCGTTCCTCTGGTGGGAGGGCGTGCCGCCATGGAACGCTGGACATTTCGAGGCGACGCTCGACGGCTTCGACCGTTTCCTGGTGGATACAGCCGATATGGGCCAGGTCGAGCGTAACCTGCTGTTGCTCGATGAACTGGTGCGGCGCAAGAAATCGAGCGTCGCCATCAGCGACTTCAATTTCGCGCGCTTCGGGCCGTGGCGTGAGTTGGTAGCGCAATTCTTTGATCCACCTGAACTGCGCAGCTACCTGAATGGTGTGGAACAGGTCACCATCGAGTATGCGGCAGGCGACGAAAATGATCCAGTGAATCCGGCGCAGGCGTATCTATTCGCGGGCTGGCTCGCGGCGCGGCTCGGATGGCGACCCATCGGCGCATCGGCTGAACGTGTGGTGGAAGGTCAGCGAGAGATCACGCTGGTAGACGCGCTGGGCCACAAGATCAACCTTGCGCTGAATGCGCGCTACGGCGTGCGTGTTGGCCGCTGGCTCGAAATGACGCCAACTTCCGAAGACAGACAGGGTCCAGCCACGGTCGCCGCAGGCGCGCTCATGTCTGTCTATATCCGCGCGCAGTCTAATGGCTCAGTGGCGACGTTCACCGCCGCGCGTGAGGCGGACCTGGAGCATGCTTCGACTCACTGCCAGGCGCCGCAGGGTGGCATGCCGTCGCAAACCGTGCACATGCCAACGCTGGGTGAGGGGTCATCGCTTGGCGCCGAGTTGCAGCAACTCAGCCATGATGGGCTGTTCGAAGCTGCGCTGGCGGCCATCGCGCCTGCGCTGGAGACGAGCATGCGGAGGGCGCGCCGATGACCTCGCCAACTCCAACCACGCGCACTATTGAGACATTCCCAGACGTCGCGGCGGTCGCCCAGGCGGCTGCCGACCTCTTCGTCGCGCATTCGCGAGCAGCCCAGGCCGAGGGGCGCGACTTCCGGGTCGCGCTCTCCGGCGGCTCGACACCGCGCCGCTTCCACGCCATGCTGGCGGCCAGCCCCTTGCGAGAGCAGGTAGACTGGTCGCGCATCCAGTTCTTCTGGGGTGATGAGCGCTGCGTGGCGCCCGATGACGCTGAGAGCAACTACCGCATGGCGCGTGAGACGTTGCTGGATGCCGTGCCAGTGGCGCCAGCGCAGATTCACCGCATGCGCGGTGAGGACGATCCGGCTCAGGCGGCCCTTGCCTACGAGAACGAAGTACGGCAGGTATTCGGCGTTGCGGCGACAGGCGTTCCGCGCTTCGACCTGATCTATGTCGGGATGGGGCCAGATGGCCACACGCTCTCCCTCTTCCCGCACACGGCGGCGCTGAACCTCACTAATCGTCTGGTGACGGAGAACGCCGTACTGCAGCTACAGACCAACCGCATCACCTTCACCACGACGCTTGCGAATGCCGCAGCTGTTGTGGCGTTCGTCGTCGCGGGGGCCGACAAGGCTGATGCGCTGGCTGAGGTACTACAGGGTGAACGGAACCCTGAACAGTATCCTTCGCAACTGATCGCGCCGGCAGGCGAGTTGCGCTTTCTGGTCGATGCGCCAGCCGCTGCGAAACTGCGCTAGTCCAAGCGCGACACGTCCGACCTGCTATACTCTTCTCTGCCCCTGGTCCTCTGCGAGAGCCGGGGGCAGATGTTTGAGGAGCGCTGCCATCGCGCGAAGGGAGCCACCACAGATGGACCTGACCCTACTTCGGCAGGAGTGGCCACAGTTGGGCATGGTAGAGGCGCAGCCACTGGCGGGTGGCACGAACAATCTCATGTATCGCTTCGATACTGACAATGGTTCGTATGTCCTGCGCATCTCATCAGGACACGTGACTGCTCGCCGTTTGCGCTATGAGTATGACATTCTCAGCCAATTAGAGAGCACTCACCTGCCCTACGCCGTCCCAACGCCGATACCTACAGCTCACGGCGACATCTACGCGGAGACACACTCTGAAGCAGGGCTATCGCTGGCAACCCTGACGCCGCTCATCCCAGGCGAACTACCCGTGCGCGAGCGATTGGATCAGGCGCGCAGCGGCGGCGAGGCGCTTGGGCTGCTCGATCAGGCGCTGGCGAATATCACGCTCGCTGACCCCGACGAGGCGATGACGTGGCGGGCAGATGGCGACCTGACCCGCTGCCATCCTGCCGTGCCGGAGCCACGCGCCGCATTGATGGACCTTGCGCTAACCCCTGACGAGCGCGCCGCCCTTTTGCGCGAGTACGACGCGCTGTGCGACGCCATTCCGACGCTCTACGCCCAACTACCCAAACAACTAAGCCATGAGGACTTCGATCCGGGCAATATCCTGATGAAAAGCGCACGCGTAACAGGCGTGCTCGACTTCGAGTTCTGCGCGATCGATGTGCACGCGATGGACCTGGTGGTGGCGTTGACCTGGTGGCCCGTCGATCACTATGGAACGGGGGATGAGTGGCCGATTCTCGCGGCAGTGCTCGCTGGCTATGCGCGAATCGCCACGCTCGGCCATGAGGAAATCAGCGCTATCCCGACGCTCTACATGTTCCGGGCGTTTAGCTCGCTTATTCACCGGCTCGGACGCCAGCGGTTGGGACTGAGCCCCATGCGCCATGTCGAGTGGCGAGCGAAGGCGGCGCTGGAGCGCGCGGAGTGGCTCCAGAAGAACGGCGAGCGCCTCACCCACATGGTGGACGAGGCGCTCCAGTAACGGTGGTGGGCGACACTATTCGGCTACGCCCTCAGACTCTGAGACAAGGATGCTGTTCTCTAGCGCCTGTTCGCCATCTTCGATGGTCAGGGCGAAGATGGTATCCTCGCCCTGGATGACGGTGTCGCCCTCAGGTGTAATCTTCTTATCGCCACGCACGATCAGCGCAATCTTGACTGTCTGCG
This sequence comes from Ktedonobacterales bacterium, assembly GCA_036391835.1. Classification (GTDB taxonomy): domain Bacteria; phylum Chloroflexota; class Ktedonobacteria; order Ktedonobacterales; family JADMIN01; genus JAKAIY01. Next base: position 38,019 of record DASVZC010000065.1, read on the forward strand.
GCAATTCAAGGTCACGTACGCGCTTGCCAGAGGCAGGCGAATTTGGAGCGATGGTCACCTCGACCAAGCCAAGACCCACCCGACTCAATGCCAGCAGCGGAACCAACTTGTGATGCGGGATCTGCGCTTCGATCAGGTGGAGGATGTTCGTGGTCGGGCTGACCGTGATATAGATGCCCAGCGTCTGAAAGAGCTTTTCATTCGCGGGGTTGTTCACGCGGGCGACCGTTTTGTCGCGGCCAAAGCGCTCTTTTGCCACCTGGCAGATGACGAGGTTATCCTCATCATCACCCGTCACGGCGATGACCATATCCGCGCGCTCGCAGCCGACCGCTTCAAGGGTACGCGCCTCGCACGCGTCACCTTTGGCCACCGAGGCGCCAAGCTCCAGCGCCAGTTGTGAGACCCGGCGCTGATCTTTGTCGAGCAGCAGCACTTCGTGATCCTGCTTCAGCAATTCACGCGCGAGATAGTATCCAACCTGGCCGCCGCCGCCAATCAGTATGTACATGCTTCTATCTTCCTCTTCAAGCCAGGAATGTTAGTTCGGCTGCTGCGCCGCGCCCTGCTGTGGATTACGCACCGGCACGGCGTCACCGGCTGCGATGGCGCGATCTGGGGAAACGACACGACCATCAGCGCCAAGGAGGTCATTACGCAGGAGTTTTGCGCCGACAATGGTCGGGCTGATGCTGCGAACGCCGAGCGCCTTATACGTCTGCTGCCGTAGGGGATCGTAGATGCGGCAGACAACGTTTGGCACATTGAACATGCGCTGGGCAATTTGCGCCGCCATAATATTGCGATTATCGCCGTTCGTCACGGCTGCGAAAGCGTTCGCTTCTTTGATGCCCGCGCGAACGAGGGTTTCCATGTCGGTGCCATCGCCGACCATTGTTTTGACGCTTAGACCCTCCGCCAGGCGATTAAAAGCATCGGATTCCTGGTCGATTACCGTGACTTCATGGCCATCTATGTCGAGAATTCTGGCGAGCTCAGCGCCTACTCGGCCGCAGCCCACAATGATAACGTTCACTTTCTCATCCTCAGAACGTCGCTTGTACGCTTGCCGTCACGCTAGACGCAAACATGCGACGTTCACCATTGACGCTGCAAACGACCGATCGTTTTGAGCGAGCGCGCACATAGCGCTCGCGCCCACATACACTACGACATGAAGCAACTTGAGCGCCATTTCCAATGGTACATCTGCCACAGCAAAACGCGCTACCCAGCGTCGCAGCAGCGGACCGGGGAGCGCGTTCGGTGAGTTGCGGGCGCGGAATAGTCTAGGCTGTTCTAGGCTGTTTGGCAATCTGTCGCCGGTTGGGGCGCCTCTGTTGAAGCATCCTCGGATACGCCAACTTCCGCCAGGCTGATCCAGTCATGTGACCACGCCTCGATGGCGTCGAGCACCGGCGCCAATGCGGCTCCCTTCTCGGTCAGCCGGTATTCCACACGGACAGGTGTGCCGACAAACACCTCGCGGGTCACCATGCCTTCCGCTTCCAGTTCCCGCAGGCGCTCGGCAAGCACGCGATCAGCGACAACTTGCAACCTGTGCGCCAACTCGTTGAAGCGCAGCGGACCCTCGCGGAGTGTGCCAACGATCAGCCCAACCCAGCGCCGGCTCAGGATATTGAGCGCGTGCTGATAGCGCGCGCAATGGTGATCGCTGTACCGCATGGTTAATCCTCTCCACACCAATCCCGGCCAGGCGTCCCCTCGGTCCCGTTCATTGTACGATGGACCATGTCACAGGTTACGGTCACGCCTTCCATGCGTGTCACGAACACCGCCCAGATTAGTATTCCTCTCTATACTATCACATAGGAAGTTGCTTGACAAAGTGAAGTATTACACGGTACAGTACTAGTAGCTTACAAAAAGTTAGCGCCAAGCGCTAGCGAATAGCCCACTTCGCTGACCCGCTCTTGGGGCGCAAGACATACGATTCATGGGAGACGTTTCTCATTATGACGATTGATGCTGGATTGCTGACGTTACGGCTCATCATCGGTCTGGTGGTGGCAGCGCACGGCGCGCAGAAACTGTTTGGCTTCTCTGGTGGCCCAGGCTTCGCAAAGACCATCAAGTTCACCGAGAACCTGGGATTCCGGCCAGCGCCAGTCTGGGCGGCGCTCGCGGGCGGCGGTGAATTCTTCGGCGGCCTTGGATTGGCGCTTGGCCTGTTGATGCCGCTGCCAGCGGTAGCCATCGTCGCGGCGATGGGCGTTGTCGTGTTCCGAGCCCACTGGAAGAATGGCTTCTGGGGCACGAAGGGCGGCTTCGAGTATGGGTTGGTGCTGGGCCTTGTCGCGGCCGTGCTTGGCCTGATCAATCCAGGCAAGTACAGCCTCGATGCGCTGTTTGGACTACATCTGCCGGCGGCTCCTGTCTTCTGGATCGGAAGTCTGCTTGCGCTGATCTCCATCGTCGTCAGCCTCACGGTCGGCGCTCGCACCGCGCGAACCGACGCCGCTGGCCAGCGCGCCGCGTAGACCGCGCCATTTCGCATACAGATACCCACTGTCCGCTCGCTCAGAGACGTCCAGGCGCGTCATCTGAGCGAGTGGCGCTCGTTTCTGGCGCTGGCGCGTGAGCGCGAGAACCCTGGCCGTGTGCTACAGTGCATGGTGACAATCGGAACATGGCGTATGAGAGGTGCGGAATGCCTCAGCGATTTGATACCCGCAAGCGATTTCGTCTGCTCTCAGATGAGCGGACCGCCCACCTGCAACCTGAAAAACTCCTCCGCGAACTGGGCCTGAGCGAAGGCATGACCATCGCCGACATCGGCTGCGGCCCCGGCTTCTTCACCATTCCCGCAGCGCAGATCGTCGGTCCGACCGGTGTGGCGCTCGCGGCGGATATCCAGGGTGAGATGCTTTCCACCGTGCGTAGTCGCGCCCAGGAATTTGGGCTCACCAACGTGCGCATCGTGAAGACCAACGACCGCGAGATACCGATTCCAGCCGGAATCTGTGATTTTGCGCTGTTGGCGTTTACGCTGCACGAGATCGAACACAGAGCCTCTTTTCTGCATCGGGCGACTCGCCTCCTGAAGCCAGGCGGCAAGCTGATTCTCCTCGAGTGGGAGAAGGTTGAGAGTGAGCCCGGTCCGCCCGTCGAGGATCGAATCAGTCCCGAAGAACTTGCGGCAGATGGGCAAGCGGCAGGGCTGCGCACCGTCAGTGAGCGCTCGCTGGGCGCCAACCAGTACCTGACCGTCTTAGAACGGGCTGAACAACCATAACCCCTCGCCTGTCCGCCCGAGCTACGTAAGCTTGCGTAGCGCGTACCAGGATGATAGGCTAGGCTTAGCACGTTGGATGCGCTTGATACTATCGGCGCGCTGGGCACAGACCCAAGCCTGCGCTTGTCCATTATCAACGACGATGAAGGGAAGTTAAGCGACCATGTCTTCACGAACCGCGCTTGAAGCCTGGGTAGACGAATGCGCTCGTCTGACTCAGCCGGACAAGATCGTCTGGTGCGATGGCTCCGAGCAGGAGTATGAACGCCTGATCGAAACCATGCTGCAAGGCGGCTCGATGCAGCGATTGAACCCGCAGAGCTATCCTAACTCCTTCCTCTACCACAGCGACCCCAATGACGTCGCGCGCACAGAGGAAGTCACCTTCATCTGCACGGCACGCCGCGAGGACGTCGGCCCACTCAACAACTGGATGTCGCCCGAGGAGGCGAAGGCCAAGGTGGGTCCGATCTTCGAAGGTTCGATGCGCGGACGCACGATGTACGTGGTGCCTTACATCATGGGCCCCGATGGTTCACCACTCATGAAAGTGGGAGTCGAGGTCACCGATAGCCCGTACGTCGCAGCGAGCATGCGCATCATGACGCGCATGGGCAAGGTCGCGCTCGACGCGCTCGACGCGAATGGCGGGGAGTTCGTGCCGGGTCTGCACTGCACCGCCGAGCTCGATCCCGGTCGCCGCTACATCCTGCACTTCCCTGAGGAAAACCTGATCTGGAGCGTCGGCTCTGGCTACGGTGGCAACGCGCTGCTCGGCAAGAAGTGCCTCTCTCTACGCCTCGCAAGCTGGATGGGCTGGAAGAACGGCTGGCTGGCGGAGCACATGCTCATCCTGGGTCTGCAAGACCCATCGGGCAATGTGACATACATGGCAGGCGCCTTCCCAAGCGCGTGCGGCAAGACCAATCTGGCGATGCTCGTGTCTCCGCTGGAGGCGCAGGGCTGGAAGGTCTGGACGCTCGGCGACGACATCGCCTGGATGCGCGTTGGAGACGATGGCCGCCTCTGGGCAGTGAACCCGGAGCGCGGATTCTTCGGCGTGGCGCCTGGCACAAACAGCAAGTCGAATCCGAACGCGATGGCCTCCCTCTCGAAGAATACCCTGTTCACCAACGTCGCCGTGACGCCGAATGATGAGCCTTGGTGGGAAGACATCGACCCAGACCACAAGGAGCCGCCCGCCGGCACGATTGACTGGCTGGGCAAGACGTGGGAGCCCGGGAACGGGCCTGCCGCGCATCCCAACTCCCGTTTCACTGCCCCTGCGAGCCAGTGCCCGTCCATCTCACCGCACTGGGAAGATGGCGAAGGCGTGCCTATCTCGGCGTTCATTTTCGGTGGGCGTCGCGCGCGCGTCGCGCCGCTCGTCTATCAGGCGTTCGACTGGCAGCACGGTGTGTTCGTCGGCGCGGGCATGGCGTCTGAGACGACCGCAGCGGCGACTGGCGAGGTTGGCGTGGTGCGCCGCGACCCGATGGCGATGCGGCCATTCTGCGGCTACAACATGGGCGACTACTGGCAGCACTGGCTCGACATGGGCGCAAAGCTGAAGAATCCCCCGCAGGTCTTCCATGTCAACTGGTTCCGTAAGGACGAGAATGGCAAGTTCCTGTGGCCTGGCTTTGGTCAAAACGTGCGCGTGCTGATGTGGATGTTCGAGCGCATCAACGGTCGCGGCAAGGCGATCGAGACGCCCGTTGGCTACACGCCCACAGCGGACGGCCTCGACCAGGAGGGACTCGACATCTCATCCGAGCGGATGGAAGCCTTGCTGAAGGTCGATCCTCAGGAGTGGGAGAAGGAATGGGCCGATCAGCGTCCATTCTTCGAGCAGTTTGGCTCCTCACTGCCCAAGGGCATCGAGCAGGAGCACCACGCGCTCGGACAGCGAGTACGTGAGGCGCTCGCCGGTATCCGCGCCTAGGCGCAGTCTCAGAATCATTCGCATTCCGCGCCCTCTCGGCAACCGCTGGGGGGCGCGTTCTCATACCTCGCGACTGTCACGGCATGTCTGGATTCACGTGGATTTGCGCGAGCCTTTCCGTTTCCTTCCGTGTGAGACAGAATATCAGCGCGAACACACAAACGCCCTCATGATCATTGAGGTTCTCCCTGGGAGCCCGCTCCCAATCGAGCGGGGCGCACGAACTGAAACGGGGACTCAGAGCATATGGATGAGCGACACGGCGATTCCCGATCACGCCGACGGACCGGCGCACAGAGCGCGATCAGCCCACGCATGCCAGAGATGGCAGATGTGGCGGGTACAGACGATGCGCGCGCATCTGGCGCCGATCTTCCCGATACCACCACAGGCGCTCCCGTGGCGCTTGACCCACGCGACCCGCACACCATGGCGCGGCTGCTCAAGCGCACGCCAAGCCACGGCTACGAGGTCGCAGACACGTCGCTCGTGGTGGCGATTCGTTATTGGGATGCGAAGAACCAGCCCGAAGCCTCAGGCATTCTGATTCAGTTGCTGCTTGATCGCTGCGCGCCCGAGTTCCGGCGTCGCGCGATGGGTCTACGCCAGCGTCCCGACCTGATGGAGGACGCGATTGCCGCTATGATCGAGCAGGTGATCCGCGAGGCGCGTGATCCCAATGAAGTCTTCATGACTCAGAACTTCATTCATTATCTCAAATGCCTCTGCATCGATAACTTCAATCGCATACTTCGGCAAGAAGGTTTGAGCTACAAGCGAGACGCGCAGGGTCGGCCTGTAGGTCGCCCGCAGCACATCCCTCGCGCCCTCATCGAACGAATTGACGTGCGACTGGACGACCAGGATGATCCGGTCGGGCCGGGTAGCGCCGTCGCCGACCCCTCTGACGCGCTTGGCTCCCGCATGGCCGCGGTCGAGGCGCAGCGCATACTGACCTACCTACCCGACCCGCTCGACCGCCAGATCATGGTCCTGCGCGCGCTTGAAGGGCGTCAGTGGGAAGAGATCGCCACGATCTGCGGCAAAACCGAACGCACGATGCGCCTGCGCTTTGAGAAAGCGCGAACGCTTCTAAAAGAATGTCTGCGCGCCGAAATGGCCCACCATGATAGCGCCAATGGAGACTAACCGTATGAACAAGAGAGATACCGCCCTGACTGAGGTCAAGATGGCGCTGATTGCCGCGCGCGAGCGAAACGAGCCAGACGCGCTGACACACGCATTGAGTCAGGCCGGTGCGGAAAACGCCGATGCGATTGTCGAATTCGATTTGGGGCTGGTCGCAACCTCCAGCTACGGCGACGAGGCTGACGCGCCAGACGTCATGGAGATTGCCCAGAGGGCGCGAGCGCGAGCATTCGCCGCGGTTTTCAGCGTCACGCCTGCCCCTGCCGAGGTTTCGCTAAAAACGCTCATCAAGGCCCAAGGCAGTACGCTAGTGGCCCTGGCGAGTCGGCTCGGCCTTGGCGTGGATGTGCTGAGCGCGCTGGAGATGGGGCGCATCAGTTTGAAGTCGGTTCCGCAGCGGCTCTACGACGCCCTGAGTGAAGCGCTCGATGCGACAGTGGAGCAAATTACCGCTGCGGTCGCCTACGATGTTGCGCCTGCCCTGCGCAGGGGCCAGCCAGGCGCGCGTGGCGCCGCCAACAAGCAAATAGACTTCGCCGAAGCGGTCATTTCGAGCCAGAGCATGACGCCAGAACAGCGGGCAAGCTGGCTCGCGGACAGCGCTGGCAGATAGCGCATCCACAGCAAACACAGAGACGCCACTCGCCCCATGCGGGAACGAGTGGCGTCTCTGTATCTTCTCGAAGTGTAGCTTAGACGCCGGCAGGTTGAGTGGCTGGCGTCGCGAACGTCTCGATGCGTGTGGCGGAGAAACGACCGGCGCGGATCAGGAGCGCAATCGTCGCGGCGAACCACCACACACCCTGAACGCTTCCAACGATGTCGTCCACCGTCTGCACCTGCGTGAACAGTCCGATCAGCCCCAACGCAGTGAAGGCTGCAGCGAGCAGCAGCGCCGCATATCCAAGCGCCTTGGGCAGCGAACGCCCGCCAAGAATGACGATGCCCAGCGGCAGGAAAATCGCCGCCGACGTGACGATGAAATACAGTCGCTGGATAGCGTGAATGAAGTCAAGGCTGATGAGTGCGATGTTGGGATACACACCTGTCGTGGCTGTGAGGTAGAAGCCCACTTCGACGAGGCTCGTGGTCACAAGCAGCGTGCCGCCATACAGGGTCATCCACCCGGCGAATCGCGCGGTGGCGCCATCGAGATGGACAATTGCCACAGCGAATACGATGCACAGCACGGTTCCTACCGCCTGCATCCAGGCGCCTGCGGTAATCTGCGTATAGTGCGCCTGACCAAACGCCGTCAACTGTTCGGCTGTGGGGTGCGCCTGTGGCGGCCCGGGGTTGATGATGAAGCTGGTAATCAGGATAATGACGCCGAAGAGTCCGCTGAGCGCGTTGAGTCGTGCGAACAGTCGCTGAGACATGTGATGCGCCTCCTGCAGTGCAATGCATACCGTATCCTGGCTCAAGGAGAAGTCGGTGTCGTCGCCGCTCTCGATGGGTCTAGTATGCCGAAGGCGCAGCGGGAGCACTAGAGACGAGTGTCATGTGTCTCCAATGACATTTGTCAGTGGTCAATCGCGATGGAGGGGAATGTGTGGCAGTGTATTGTTCACTTTAGCGTGAATTCGTAAGGAGACGGAGCGGCGATTGCGTATATAATAGAAGTTCAAGTATGAAGAATCCCTTCGCGCAGAGAGGCTACACAGCCGTTTCCGCGCATTAACGATAGATGACGGATGGAGCTTCATAATGGGCAATGGTAATAACCGGAACCGGCGCGGCGGCGCCCGCACACGGCACGGCCCACATCGCGGCGGCGCAGGCAATAGCGCCAATCGCAGCGCCACCCACCTGATGCCACCAGCGCTCCACGCGACCGAGATAGCCGAGGAGCCCAACGAAGCCCTCGGCGAGGAAGCGCCAGCGATTGATACACAGCCAGTAGCGGAGGTTATAGACGCGCCAACCACAGCGTCCGTCGACCCTGCGCCTGTGGCAAGCGAGGAACCTCCCAGCGAGCCGACGCGTGATGAGCCTGAGGAGCCAGCGGCAGCGGCGCCTGACGAACTGGCCGAACTTGCGCCGGAGCCAGAACGCCCAGCGCCACGCGGCCGATTCGAACGCTTCTATGCGCCAGGGCAAGGGATGCGCGTCGAACGCAACGGGGGCAAATCTGCCGGTGAACCCAGCGCAGCCAGGAGCACGCCTGCCCCAAGCGAGGCAAATGGCGCAAATGGCGCAGACCAGCCACATCCATCGCGCGAAGCCACCCGAAGCGCACCGGCTGAACCCGCGGCTCCAGCGGCACATCTCAGCGAGGCCGACGAAGACGGCGACCGGGCGCCAGCCGCGCCTCGCGAAGATGTGCGCGGCGCAGTTGGCGGGCTGATAGACTCACTACACGACCTCTTCGCGCACGATCGAAGCATCGCCAGCCAGGGTGGCATCTCGCGCTGTGGCATCTGCTACCTGCACTTTCCCGCGAATGAACTGACGTACCGCGAGGCTGAGGGCTTCTACGTCTGCGATAGTTGCGGACATGCGCTCGGGGTCGCTCGAGTCACGATGGTGCGGCGCCAGCAGCGGTTATAGTGGCGCAAGACCGCATCTATTCAGATCATTTGGTCGCGGGGGGTGTGCGGAAACCACAACCTGTGATACAATAGGCGGGCGTGGGCGCTGCGCGGGATGATGCGCGCCCACCACCTACCGCCATCCGAAGCGCGCGTACGCGTGGCTTGGAGTGTGAGGGTCCCGCGCAGTCCATCGGCGGCCAGTGCTTACTGGACGCTTTCTTTTCTGCTTAGGAGTCTACAGTGGGCGCGTTACCGAAGAAACGTCAATCGAACGCGCGTCAGGGTCACCGCCGCGCGCACCACAAGGTCAAGCTGCCTCAGCTGACGATTTGCCCGCAGTGCCGCCAGCCACGGCTGTCGCACCACGTTTGCCCAAATTGCGGCACGTATCGCGGACGTCAGGTGCTCAAGGTGAAGGGCGCCGCCGCCGAATAGGTCGGGGCGTGTCCCAGGAGCGCACAGACGCTTCCCAGCATTGGGTGGCGCCGCCCACGTTTGGCGTTTCGGCGCCACGGAGGGATATGTGACGCAACCAGTCGCGTTTGTATTTCCAGGTCAGGGTAGCCAGGCGGTCGGCATGGGCGCGGATATTTTCCGCGCATCGCCGGCCGCTCGCGCTGTCTACGATCTCGCCGACGCCGCGCTAGGCTTCGGTCTTTCGCGCATGTGCTTCGAAGGACCAGAAGACGCCCTGCGCGAGACGATCAACACGCAACCAGCGCTCGTCACGACCAGCCTCGCGCTGCTCGCGGCGTTGCAAGAGGCAGCGGGAGCCTCGTTCACGTCTGGAACCCCTGCGTTGAGCGCGCCGCTGACCCCAGCATATGTCGCAGGTCATAGTGTTGGCGAATATGCCGCGCTGGCCGCGTCAGGCGCACTCAGCGTGGCTGAGACGATCAAGCTGGCGCGTGAGCGTGGTCGCCTGATGCACGAACAGGGAACTACCCTGCCGAGCGGTATGGCTGCGGTGCTGGGGATGGATGCTGACGCGCTCGACGCCGTATGCGCCGAAGCCACTCAGCAGGCCCAGCAGGAGCTTTCCTCCGCAACGTCGCAGAAGGCGCAGCATCCCGGAGTAGGCCGCGTGGTCGTCGCGAACGACAACGCCCCCGGCCAGGTCGTCATCTCAGGCGCACAACGCGCCCTCGAGATCGCGATGGAACTGGCGAAATCGCGCGGCGCGAAGCGGGTCGTCCCGCTGGCAGTCAGCGGAGCCTTCCACTCCCCGGTGATGGCTCCGGCGGCTGATGGATTGGCGCAAGCAGTCAATGCCGCGTCACTCAATGACGCCACGATTCCGATTGTCTCAAATATCAGCGCAACGCCAATCAGTTCCGCTAGCGAACTGCGTGAAGAACTCGCGCGGCAAATCGTCTCGCCTGTTCAGTGGACGCGATCTGTGTCGTGGCTGGCTGAGCGGGGTGTGACGACGTTCGTTGAGATCGGTTCGGGTCAGGTGCTCGCCGGACTCATCCGCCGCATCGCCAAGGGCGCCACAACGCTTGGCGTGGCGAATGCGGAGGATGTGGCAAAGGTCGCGCCGGAGTTGCGAACGCGCCTCGGCGCATAGTGCGCGTGAGATCAAGCGGCGAGCGTGTGGGCGAGAAGGAATGCAGATGAACATATCACACAATGGTCATCGCACTGGCGAACCAGACGCAGAGGGATTCTACCTCGGCTCGGTTCGCATAGCCCAACGCGCGCTCCGCACGATGATCGAACAGGCGGCGCTGCAGACGCCAGGAGTCGCTGGGCTAGCGACTCGTGCGCGCCCGATTGGCCTGGGTCATCCCATACCCTGGAATGGCATCGGCGTAGTAGTGCGCGAGCAGTGTGTCTCGATCGACCTGCACCTGCTGGCTAAGCGCGACGCCAATCTGGCGCAGGTCGGCGTGCAGGCGCAAGAATCGGTGGCGGCCTCCGTCGAGCATCTGCTCGGCATGCGGGTGAGCGAGATCAACATCTACATACAGGACATCGTATGACCAAGGCGAAGGCGCACGGCGACCGCCGACAAGCGCGCACAGCGGCAATGCAGACGCTCTACGAAGTAGACACCACAGGCCACGACGCGGAAGAGACGCTGCAACGCAACGCGGAAGTCCTGCATTTGAGCGACGACGCGACCACGTTCGCCGAAGAATTGGTGCGTGGCGCCCTCGCGCATCTCGATACAATCGACGCCGAAATCTCGTCCGTCGCATCAGAATGGCCGCTCGCCCAGATGGCCCGAATAGACAAGAACGTCTTGAGGCTTGCAATCTACGAGATTCTGTACAATAATTCAGTCCCAGCGAAGGCCGCCATTAACGAGGCTGTTGAGCTTGCCAAAACCTTCGGCAGCGACACTTCCAGCCGGTTTGTGAACGGCGTGCTTGGCGCCATTTATCAGAAATTTACACAGACGCCTATCGCGCCTACAACACAGGCCGAAGGGGAGGTTCCGTAATGTCGTCCGTCTCGAAAGAAGAAATCCTGACACAGCTTCGCCCAATCATCGCTGAGCAACTGGGCGTTGAAGAGAGCGAAGTGAAGGACGATTCTTCCTTCACCGAAGATCTGAACGCCGATTCGCTGGACCTGGTCGAGATGATCATGTCGCTCGAAGAGAAGTTCCACGTCCAGATTAGCGACGAGGACGCCGAGCAGATCAAGACGGTCAACCAGGCGGTCGAGTTCATCTACGACCACACCAACTAGAGCAGCCGAGCGGCCATAGGCGCGATACGCGCCTGCTCAGCTCTATTTGGCGACCCATGAGGAGGTAGCGAGCCAGCGCTATGCTGGTCCGCCGCCTCCTCATCGCATATCTCGTCTACTACCGTGCGCTGGCCATGCTCCAACGCCCAGGCGCTCTCTGCGGCCCGCATGGCGCGCTGTCTCATCTTCAACAGCACGACAGTGGGACTCGCGGCGATGGCGCTGATGGCGCGTGCGCCTGCTGTACAAACTCTAGAGCCGATTTAGCCCAGGGAGTGAGTGGCGTTGGCATTGGCGCGCACAGTGGCGCTGGCAGGCGTCTCCTGGCTGTCTGGCGCGACAGGCGGCGCCTTCGGACCCCAGAGGGTGGCGCTATCCCACGTCGGGCCAAGCGTTGGGGGAGTAATCTGCGGGTCGATGTGGCGTAGCCCGACCTGACGTAGACATTCACGCAGATGCGCGCGAGCGAGGTCGGGGGTGTTGTTGGTGCGGCTGAGATGGCCTAGCCAGACCCAACGCGGCGCATCGTCCAATACCTGCAGCAGCGCCTGGCTTGTCTGGTCATTCGAGAGGTGGCCGGTCGGGCTGAGAATGCGCTGCTTCAGATGCCACGGGTACGGCCCATTCAGCAGTCGCGCCTTGTCGTGATTCGATTCAATCACCAGCAGGCTCGACTCCGCCATCGCTTCGAGGATTGGCTCGTTGACCATGCCCGTATCCGTGATGAAGCACAGTCGCCAGGCGCCCGACGAAACCACATAGCCACATGGCGCGACGGCGTCATGCGAGACTGGAAAGCTGCGTACCTGGAGGCTCCCGATCGTAACAGCGCGACCAACATGCGCTTCCACCCGCTCAATACTCCCCGGCGCAAACGTCGGCTCTGACTGTCCGCGCGCGGGCCGTGAGAGCACGGCGTCGAGTGTACGCGGGTCTGAGATGAGCGGGACGCCATAGCGCTGGGCGAACGCGGTCGCGCCACAGGCATGATCGTGATGCTCATGCGTCAGCAGGATTGCGCTGATCTGCTCGGGCGCGATGTTGGCCTGGCGCAGACGGCTCAAGAGTGTGCGCACGGGAAAGCCAGCGTCCAACAGCACCGCCGTTGAGCCAGCCTGCGCCACCAGCGCATTGCCACTGCTGCCACTGCCCAATGAAACGACCCGCACGCTATGTCTCCCTCGGCGCCAGTGAACGCTCTTGCCGTGATCTGCTTCGCTTTTC
>DASVZC010000066.1:0-8695 GCA_036391835.1 Ktedonobacterales bacterium
TGACGCGGTAGCGCTCGACGATCTTCCAGAAGTTTGGGATCACGCCCTCGCCGCGGAATCCTCCTGGCGTTCCAAGCACGACTGTCGCCCCCCGGCTCCAAGGGACCAGGCTGCTGACCAGGTAGCTATTCACATGGAATAGCGGCAAGCCGCAGAACAGCGTCTGGCCCGGCCCCACCGTCAGGTTCTGCGAGGCCGCCCAGGCGTCGAAGACATCGTTCCCATGTGTATGGGGCGCAATCTTGGGAATCCCGGTGGTTCCCCCCGTATGGAAGTAGGCCGAGATCGTATTGGGGCCGATGAGGCGTTCGCCGCCCTGTTGTCGCACGGCAGAGCGCCGCATGGCCTGTCCGAAGTCGAGGACGGCGATTTGTCCCAAGCGCTTCTGGTGTCGCTGCTTCGCGTCGCCGAGGCCGGCGAATGGTTTCATCCAGCCGGGAAGATACCGCCGCAGATCCACCCGCAGAATTGTGCGCAGGCTTGGAATCTGCTCGACAATCCCCGCGACCTTCTCCCAGATATCCGTGTGGGGAAACGGCGCCAGCGTGACTACCACGCGTGGCTGGACGGCGAGCAGAATATCGCGGATTGCGTCAGGCTCCAGCAAGGGATTGATGGGATTGACGGCGCCCGCCACCTGACCCCCCCAAACGCTCCACAGCATCTCGGGAACATTCGGCAAAATGAGTGAGACGGTGTCGTTCGCGGATACATCGAGGGATTGAAATAGGTTCGCCGCCGTGTCGATGTTAGTGATGACCTGGCGGAAGGTGTAGCTCGCCGCGCGCTCGTAAGCCGTACCCTGCAAGAAGAAGGTCAAGGCCGTGGCGTCGGGGTTCTGGGCCGCTCCCTGTCGAATCATGTCGTACGTTGACGCCGGAAGCCCGCGCTCCGTCAGCGGAACGGCCTCCAGCGTCTCGATATCCCGCATGTCGCGAAATCCATTCACCAGGTTTCCTCACTTCCTCTTCGCTGACATAGTGATACGATGCTTTGCTGCCCAACCCATGGCGGACTAACGCGCGACCAGCGTGACGAGCAATAGCCCGCCCACCAAGCGCAGATTCTTGAACACGTGGGACAGTTCTAGCAGCTCTCCAGGAGAGCTTTCAGCCGCTGATAATCCTCGTCGAAGTCCTTCTTGATGGTGGGAGCCAATACGCGCTCGGCCGCTTTGAAGATGCCCTGGGGCTCGCCTTGGAAGTGAAGGAGCAGGCGTGTACCGCCGTCCACCGGCTGAAAGGAATACGTGATTTCATAGGCCACCGGCCCCGATGTGCTCTTCACGACGAGAACCTGGTTCTGGGTATACGAGGTGATCTCAAACGTCGATTCGACTCGCTGTCCCATCACTTTGCGGACGTTCACCCCCGTCGCGCCGACGCCCATCGGACCGGGAGACGTCTGGCGCGACTCCACGACAGCCGGCTGCCATTGCGGAAACGTGGCGGGATCGTGTGCGAAGGCAAAGGCCGCCTCAACAGGGCAATTGATCGTGACGTCTAGATCGAAGCTGATCATGCGACCTATCTCCTCTACTTGGGCGGCCTCTCCGCTACTGCGCTTACAACGTGACCTGGTGCTGCCCGACGCATGGCGAACTAGCGCGCGACCAGCGTGACGAGCAATAGCCCACCTACGATGCTCAGGTTCTTGACCAAGTGGGACAACTGGTCCTGGCGCTTGGGGCCGCTCTCAAGCCAGAACGCATGGCCAAAGATGGTGGTCGGAATGAGCAGGGCGATGAGTATCCAGGCCGCAATCTGAGCCCACAAGCCCAGAGCGAGGAGGAGGCCACCGACGACCATGGCGAGCCCGTTGAGGCGCACGGCGACCCCAGCCAGAGGAAATCGGAGTCGCTTGATCTGCGCGACCCGCGGCCCGGGAACCATTAGTGTCGAGCCACCACCAACGATGAAGATGAGGGACAGCAGCGCTTCCCCGAGATGCAGTGTGAACATATGGCTCTACCTCGTCTCGTCGGCCCTCCGACCTCGGTGCTCCGCAGCACGGTGCGAGGACGGCGTATTCGTTGTATGCGGCGCACTCATCGGGTAGCGTCGGAGCGCTCGTGATCCAGCATGAACCCTATGGCTTCGTGTACCGTGCTGAGTAGATGGACCATAGCCTCGTGAGCGCGCTGCCCATCGCGTTCTCGCAGGGCATCCAGGACCGCACGATGGAGCTGGAGCGCAATCTCGCGCGCGTGCGCCGTTTCGGGCGTATCCTGGCGGAGTGTGCCAGTGGTTACCTGCCGACTGGCGACCAGTCCCTTCCGTACGGTGAGGAGCAAGCCGAGCAGCAGATCGTTGTGCGACGCTCGAATAATGGCCTCATGAAACGCCAGGTCCCGGGTCATAAACGCGTTCGGGTCGGTGACCGTTTCCTCCATCGCGGCAAATGTGGCCGCTATCTGTTCTAGCTCGTCGGGCGTGGCGCGCATCGCGGCGAGCCGGGCGGCGTCGGGCTCGACGATGCGCCGTACCTCGGTGAGCTGGCTAAGAAACACCCGCAACTGCTTGTCGTCCTGGGTGGACCAGGCGAGGACGTCTGAGTCGAGGCGCTCCCAGGCGTGCCGCGGCTGCACCATTGGACCCACCCGTGGGCGGGAGTGGATGAGGCCTTTCGCCGCCAGCACCTTCAGCGCCTCGCGCACGACAGTGCGGCTCACCTCCAGCTCAGCGGACAGATCCGCCTCGCTCGGCAGCGCATCACCGGGAAGGTACTTCCCGCCCACGATGCGCCTTCCCAGTTCCTGCGCCGCCTGATGCGACAAAGTGCCCACACGCACACCCATACCTACTCCTGCCTACGCCTCCAAACCATGAGGCGGTTCGCCACGCCCTCTTGACGCTCAAATGATAATATTGTATGACAATTAATGTCAAGGGGGTGACGCGCTCCGAACGGTATCTCACCCGGCCGATGGCAACACAACGCCACATACCTGAGATCGAGAGGTCGAGACGTTATGGGATGGCAGATCATCCGCTACGCACAGCGGAGCAAGATCCAGTGGGGGGTCGTGCGGGGAGACGTCGTGACGGCGGTGCCTGGCGCCTACGCGTCGCTCGCCGAGTTCTTGACCGACGGCGGCGCCAAGCATGTGCGCACGTACGGGCTCAGTAGTGAAGGACTATCGCCGTCCATCCCCCTCGCAGCTATCGAGCCGCTCAGCCCGGTGACCGCACCTTGCCGCATCATCGGCCAGGGCACGAACTATCAGGCGCACCGCAAGGAGACGGGGACGCACCACAGTTTCAACCTCATCTTCGCCAAGGCGGACTCAGCGCTCACCTCCCCGCGCGGGCCGGTCGTCCGTCCGCGTGGCGTCCAGCTGTTGGATTACGAGCTGGAGTTGGGCTTGGTAGTGGGGCGCGCCATCACAGGACCAGTCCAGGTGCATGCGGACCGCTTGGAGGAGGTGGTCGCCGGCTTTGTGATGGCGAATGATATCTCAGCGCGTGACGTGCAGATTCCGGAGCAGCAGTGGTTCCATGGCAAGAGCTTTCGTACGTTCTGTCCTGTCGGGCCGTATTTCTATTTACTCGACGAAGGCGATGCTCAGCGGCTCGGCACGCTCCGGCTCCGCCTATGGGTCAACGGCCAACTGCGTCAGGACGCGACTGCGGACCAGTTGATCTATGGCCCAGCGGCAACGCTGGCCTCTTTGAGCAAGACACTGGATCTGGCGCCAGGCGATCTGCTGCTGACGGGCACGCCTGGTGGTGTCGCTCTGCGTCCGCCCACCGGCCTGGCGCGGCGGCTCGGCGATCTGTTGCCCCCGGCGCGTCGGATGCGCGCCTTTGTCGCGGCGCAGCGCAAGCGCCCTGAGTATCTGCACGACGGCGATATCGTCACCAGTACGATTGCGACTGCTGATGCGACCGCTGACGGGGCGATCGACCTCGGCTGGCAAGAGTGGCAGGTCGCCTCGGCGGCTCCAGCTGCGGCCGCATTGTCCAGCGGGGAGCGTCTCGACGTAGTGAACGAGCGTGCGATGGTTAGCGATGGAGACAACTAAACGAGGGGAGCACCGGTCGGCGGTCGCGCCGGTATGTCCATGTGGTGACACGAGCTTCACTGATGAAAGGGGCTAGGTATGCAGGGGGCCAACGCTACGCAACCGATTTGCGGCGTCGGGCATATCGCGGTTTTCGTCAACGATACCGCGGCGTCGCGTGCGTTCTATGAGGACGTGCTGGATCTGCAGTGGTCGCAAACCGACACGCCCGACATGACGCCACTGACCCGCATTATAAACCAGTCGCTCTGCTTTATGAGCTGTGGGGATCGGCGGCACCACGATCTGGTGCTGGTCGAGCAATTCACTAAAGATGGCCAGACGGTACCGGTGCAGCCAGATGACCTGCTGCATCTCGCCTTTACGCTGCGCTCGGCACAGACCCTGGAGTCGATCGCTGCCCGGGTGCGCGCACGCGGTCAGATGGTGGTGGAGAAGCCGGTCTTTCCGGCGCTAACCGGCAACAGGCCCGCCATCCACTTCCGTGATCCGAATGGGCATGTCGTGGAAGTGCAGACCCCTTAGTTTGCGCCCACGTCGGAATCAGATGATCGCTCCTGAAAGGACGTAGAGCAATGGCGAAGATTACTCCAGGCCAGCGTCGGGCTGGACAACTTCTGCGTTTCAAGGCCGTACAAAGGCTCGTGCTTGCGCGTGGGCGCAAGCCCAAGCAATATGGCCCCGCCGCGCATCCAGCGCGCGTCGTCGAGCTGGTCAGCAGTTCTGTGTATGTCAGTGATCTCGCCCGCTCGCGGGCCTTCTATGAGTCGGTGGTCGGCCTGGAAGCGGGGGAGACGGTCGGCCCGTCACCTCATCCGTTTGTGGGCGGGCGAACCATCACTTACTGCGCGCTGCATGGGCGCCACCAGCGCAACAGCCTGATCCTCCTCGAGCAGCGTGATGCGTCGGGCCACGTCATTCCTGTCGGCGAGCGGGGACTGATGCATGTGGCCTTTCTGCTGGAGGACGGTCAGTCGCCGTACGACGTGGCCCGACGCCTGAAGCGCCAGCACATCCCTATCTCCTATGGACCAATCAAGCACTATGAAGGGCCTGGTGGCGACGGTGGCTCTGGCGGCAACATCGCGGTGTACGTCCACGATCCCGACGCGCATATGGTCGAGATCTACTGCTGCATGGATCCCGCCCGGACCGTTCCGCGGAGCGCAGACCGCTCGGAAGGCGCAGACCATGCTGCAACGACCACCGCTGCGGCCACCGAGACCAGCCAGACCACAAACGGCGCTATGAACGGCCACGTCCTACAGACGGTTCAAGCGACCAGGCCAAGTACCACTCCGGCCGACATCACCGTTCCCGTCCTCATCGTCGGCGGCGGCGGCGCCGGTCTCACTGCGTCCATGCTGTTGTCAGCGTACGGGGTGGACTCGCTGCTGGTGAGCAAATACCCCGGTACCTCGCACCTGCCCAAAGCGCATGTGCTGCACCAGAAGACGATGGAGATCTACCGCGAACTCGGTGTGGCCGAGGCGATCTACGCCAGCGCGACACCGCCGGAACACATGAGCCATACTGCCTGGTACGCCGGCTTCGCAGGCCCGCACGACGGCTATGGCCGCGAGATCGGCCGACTTGAGGCGTGGGGCGCCGGCCATACTGACCCCAACTGGATCCGCTCCGGTCCCTGCCCACAGACCAATCTCCCGCAGATACGCTTGGAGCCTATCCTCAAGGCCCACGCAGACGCGCTTGGCCCGCAGCGTCTGCGCTTTAATCATGCGTTCGTGTCGCTGACGCAAGACGACGCAGGCGTCACCGCGCTCATCGAGGACCGAGACGCTGGGCGCCAGTATACGGTCCGCGCACGCTATCTGCTGGGATGTGATGGTGGCCGTGTGGTCGGCAAACAGGTCGGTGTGACCATGGACGGTATGCAGAATCTTGCGACGGTCGCATCCATCCACATGAGCGCTGATCTCTCCCCATGGGCCCGCGACCCCGAGGTCTTGATCCGCTGGATGATCAACCCCGACATGGGCGAGGCCCTGGGGAGTGGCGGCATCCTGGTCCCAATGGGGCCTGATCACTGGGGGCCACAGTCTGAGGAATGGGTCTTTCATCTGACCTTCCCGCCCGACGATCCTGCCGTCGGCGATGACGCGCATGTCCTCGAGCGGATGCGCGCCGTGCTTGGCGTGCCGGATTTCGTCCCGACGGTACATCTGATCAGTCGCTGGACGCTCGAAGGGGTGGTGGCGTCGCGGATGCAGGTGGGCAACGTCTTTCTCCTTGGTGATGCCGCCCACCGGCATCCTCCCACAGGCGGCCTGGGACTCAACATGGCGGCGCAGGATGCCTACAACCTCTGCTGGAAGCTTGCGGCGGTCATGCGCGGCCAGGCGTCCACCAAGCTATTGGCGACCTATGAACAGGAGCGCCGGCCGGTCGTGACGCGGGCGGTAATGCGGTCGATAGAGAACTCGCTCAATCATCAGACCCTGGGCGAGACACTCGGCATCTCGTCTATGCGTACCCCCGAGGAGAATTGGGAGCGAGTGCGCCAGCTCTGGAGCGACGATCCGGCGGCGGTCCAGACGCGCCTCGCATTCGAGCAGGCTATCCACACGCAGCGCATGGAGTTCTACGAACAGAACGTCGAGTACGGCTGCGCTCTTGAGTCGCCCGCGATCATCGCCGACGACACTCCCCCGCCGGCATTCCACGATGACGTGCATGTGTACCAGCCATCAACCCGTCCGGGTGGCCCGCTGCCGCACGCCTGGCTGCAGCGTGACGGACAGCGCGTTGCCCTGGCAGACCTGGCAGGACGCGGAAGCTTTCTATTGATCGTGGGAGAAGACGGAACTGCCTGGCTCGAAGCCGGGCAACAGATCGCGCAGGAGAGCGACATCCCGCTCCAGGTGATTCGCATCGGCGGTCAGCCCGGCGACTGGATCGATGTGCGGTTTGACTGGCTTCGTCAACGGGAAATAGGTGGTAGTGAAGCGGTTCTGGTGCGTCCAGACCGAATAGTCGCCTGGCGCGCATTGGGCACGGATGGGCACCACGGCGACGACCTGAGGAGCGCACTCGCCCAGATACTAGGCGTCCGCGTGAGCGTCGCAGGCGCCGTCGCCAGCTGAGCGTAATCCGGCGTTCACCCGTTGTGTGCCTGCTGTCCCACGCCTGCGGGTGATGACTGCTCGGTCTGTAGTCCTGCGGCGCCGATCCGCGCTAGCATGTCCAGGTGGACGCCCGGAAGGCGGCCGCGCGCCGGCTGGCCGCAGGCGGACAGCAGCGCCGCATTCAACTTGGCTGTGCGTGTCGCTGTATCTGCGGTCAGCTCGTCGATGCGGGTCTGGATCTTAGCTCGCGCCTCGGTTTGCGCAGCGTCGGCGTCATCTTCCGCCCGCTTGACATGCGCATGGCGTGGATTAGCGGCATCGAGGTAGGTTTCTCTGCGCGCAGCAGGTGGCGGAACTCGCTGAGGATGCTGATGTAAGCGGCGCGAGTCTTCTCTGACTCTTCTGTTACAGCGCTACCAGGAGTGTCGGGCACGATCGATTTGGTGCGAGCGAACATGTGTCGACCTTGCCCGACACTACCGCGTCGTGGTTCGCTTTACGGCGCTTGATTCGCCAGGTTGTCGGCATCGTATCGCGCAATGACCGCATCGAGTACCGCTGCCTCGGCGTTCTCGACGGCGTCATACGCAAAGTCGATCGCTAACGCAGCGCTGTCCTCGGCTCGCTCTGCCTTCCGCTCCGCGCGCTTCGCGTCCTGCTCAGCCTTCTTAGCGTCGATATCGGCCTTGATGACGTCAACGCGCTGCTTCGTTGTCGTCTGGAGTTGGGTCCATTGGTCGTGAACGGTATCCTTCGCCTTGGTTGCTGCGGCGCTCGCCTTGGCAGATCTCGCCGCGGCATCCGCGTCGAGCTTGTCGCGGCGGGCCTCAATGGTAGTGCGCGCCTCGGTGCGGGCCGCCGCCGCATCGTCCTCCGCCTTCTTGGCGCGGGCGGACAGTTCTTGTAGTTGCTCAGATAGTGGCTTCATGACTCATCTCCCCCGTGTTGCCGTTGTCGACATCGCCGACAACGGCCGTCAAGTTGCTCATTGGCCTGGACTGCTGAGCGGGTTATGCCGCGCTCGTCTCGCGTCGCCGTCGCGGTTCCACAGGTGGCCGGCCCGGAGCAATTTGCGAGTGACCACCTAATCAAGCGTCCCACGGCCAGACTAGCGGCCGCGGGTCTTCCTTGTGGCATGGCGGCGGCTCATCTGCGGCTTGCGGATGTCGCCGCCCGTATGTCCCAGCGCCTGATAGCCCTTGTGCCCGAGTTGCTCATGCTAGGCTTGTGTGGGTAGCATCGCGTACTGCTTCACCAGGGCGTCCTTGGGCAACGACAGGTAGACAGAGAGGAAGTTGCGATCAACGCTCTGGATGGCGCTGAACGGGACGAACAAGACGCGCGGGTTGAAGATGCCGCTCTCGACAGCCATCAGACCGCGCGGGATGTCGTACTGCGTGATGTCGCCCACATGCTTCCCTTCGATGTCGTAGACCGCCATACCGATCGCCAGCTGCTGCCCGATGGCCCCCACGTTGACGCGTGTGACTGGCGTCTGTTTGGCGTCATAGCCGCTCTGCACCGTCTGCACCTGAACGGTCTGTGGCGTCATGGCGCCGTCTGGGCCGGTCACCATGCGCGTCTC
>DASVZC010000067.1:0-13299 GCA_036391835.1 Ktedonobacterales bacterium
GTCGCGCGGAATCATGCGCTTGAGCGCCACCTGCGTTCCGTGGACAAATCCAAGATACGATACCTCTGTCACGCGCTTGAACTCAGCCGGTGTTATCTCGGTGAAAGGAGAAAACACGGTCGCAAACGCAACATTGACCCAAATGTCGATCGGTCCAAATCGCTTTTCCAGTTGGGCGGCTGCGGTCTCCACTGCCTCAGGAGACGCGACATCCGCCTGCAGGATAAGTCCCTCGCCTCCGAGGCGCTCCACATCGCGTAACGCCCCCTCCAGACCCGCCCGACCACGCGCCAGCAGTCCAATGTGCGCGCCGTGACGGGCGTACTCGCAAGCGATGGCTCGGCCAACACCCGCCGACGCGCCCGTGACCATGACGACCTCAGGTCCTGGTATTTGCCTCATCGAAGCTCCTTCCTTGCCACACGTGTGCTCGCGAAACCGGCCCAGCTTCACGTTTCGCTTCCAGCCGCGCCTTTCATGAGCCATACCTATGGTTCAGTGACGCGATCAGCCGAGTTGCACACAACTCATTAATGTCACACTGTGATATATCAACAATAGCGCGCGCCGTGCCAATGTGACAAGTGGGCGAGCGACGCCGCGGTTCTACGCCTGGTGATAAGGGACAGGAGTTGCGCCCCGCTAACGACCCCGCACGCGGTACAGACGCTCGCCTGCATGCGGCACATAGAGGATGCCTTCCTCTTCGCGGCCTATCCATGCCGTTGGGTCGATTTCGCGGTAATCAGCGTAGCCCAAGTTGATGCGACGGCAGCGCTCCTCTGGAATGCTCGTCGCCAGCGTCACGGAAATGCGCGGTGTTTCGACATTCGTGGCAGCGTCGAAAGTTCCCGTCCCTTTAACGTGGGTGCTGTGCGCCAGGATGCTTCCTGGCACATTCTTGAAGCGTTCCCATTGCTTGAGGAAGTACTCCTTGACGTGATAGCCGACCTCGTCGATGAGCTTGCCGTGGGTGTAGGAGACTTCGGTGATGTGCGGAGCATAGATGATGACTTCACCACCATCGGCGATTGCGGGCTCAGTCTTATACATCGCCTTCGCCGCGGTCCACAGATCGTCGTACATCTCCGCTGGCGCCGACAGCACCCGCCGGAAGGGATGATCGACATAAGTGATATTGAGTTCAGCGGAGAGATCAGCGGCGCGGCTCCACGCTTCGGTGAGTGAGCCGATATACAGCCCATGCAGCGTCTCGCCCTGCATCACCATCGCCAGATTGACCACTGAACTCGGCAGAAACTCTGCAGCGCGCGTGATGACGCGCCGAACGGGAGTATCTTTGACGCCGATCGTGCGCATGCTCGTCACCAACGCGCCCAGCCAATGGGTAAAGTTGATGATGTCTGGTCCGGCGACCCCTGGAAAGAGGTATTTGGCGCCCCCAGAGAATCCAGCGACTTCGTGCGGAAAAACCGGCCCACAGATTAGCACGAGGTCGTACTCGGTGACGAGACGGTTGAGGGTCACGGGAACATCATCGGCGAGCAGGCCGCCGCTCAGGAGATTCGCCTCCGCGCGGGAGATCACCCCGATGGTCTGCAGGGCCTGTGGATTCGCCCAGTCATGATTGAAGATGCGCGTCTTGGGATAGAGGCGTGCACGCTCGGATGCGCCCACACCCACCAACCTGTCGATCGCCTCTGGCTCCATCGCGGGGTGCGTGCCGAGAGCGATCAGGTAGTCGAGCGCGTCAACCCGCGCGCCCACCTGCGCATAGAGCAAGCGAAACATCATGGGAATCGGCGCCGTGCGGGTGCTATCGGGAATCACAACGAGCACGCGCTTGCCATCGAGTGATAGCCGATCCATCGCCCGCGCCAGGAGGTCAGGAACCGCATCGAGCTCCAGCGGCTTATGAGCATAGCCCGCGCCAATAACGTCCTGTAGTGAGCTCATGCGATCGTCCTTCTGGCTACCGCAGATATGGGAAATGGGAATGGTGGGTCAAGCGGCTGCTACACTCCACTATATGCCGAAAAACCACCGTCGACCGGAATCACCGCGCCCGTGACAAAGCTCGCTCCAGGACCTACCAACCAGAGCAGGGCAGCGATCAAATCTTCTGGACTGCCTAACCTGCCCGCTGGTGTATGCGTGACAATCGCCGCGCCGCGCGCTGTCCACTCGCCAGTCGTTTGATCTGTCAGCAAGAAGCGGTTTTGCTCCGTGAGGAAGAATCCTGGCGCCAGCGCATTGACGCGGATACGCGGATCATACTCCTGCGCCATATGAACGGCGAGCCACTGCGTAAAGTTGACCACTGCGGCCTTCGACGCGCTATATGCCGGGATACGGGAGAGCGGTCGAATCGCGTTCATCGAGGCGATGTTGACGATGCTGCCCGAGCCATGAGCAGCCATCACTTTGCCAAAGACCTGGCTGCAAGCAATCGAACCATTCAGATTGAGACGTACGACGTCTTCGATGGCGCGCTCGCTCAAGTCGAAAAACGAGCGCTCGGCGGAAGTCGTGGCAGCCGGCGCATTTCCACCCGCCGCGTTCACCAGGATATCGACCGGATTGAGCGATTCCGTGACGATCTGCTCAGCGCGCTCGATGGAGTCGCGATTCAGCACATCACAGGCGACACCAACAGCCTCACCGCCCTCCGCGCGAATCTCCTGTGCGACAGCCTCGCAAGCCTCGAAACGCCGTCCCAGCACCGCTACTCGCGCGCCCGCAGCCGCCAGACCACGCGCCATCGTGCGGCCTAGCACGCCACTTCCACCGGTCACGACAGCAGTCCGTCCGTGGATGTCAAACAACGCGCGTGGTTTCTTGATCTCTGCCATGATGACGCCGCCTGCTCACTAGTCCCAACGATAGGTGGGTCGTTCCGAGACATCGCCGCGAGCCCGGCATGGGCGCAACGGAGTCGGGCGCACATATGCAGTGTAGCCGATGAGCCCTTCCTTCCAAAATCCATATCCTAAGTCCATCGCACTACGGAGCAGAGATGATCGAGGAGCATGCTACCGATCTGGTGGCTGCCATTGCTCGAACCATGCGTGAACAGCAGTTGACTGTCGTACTCGTGTCTGGCTGGAGCCCGCAGCAAACCAGTTTACTGCCGGGATTCCATCTCTACTGCTCTCGGTAGGTCGGATTTTGCGCCATAGTGATGAGCCGCTCATCGACGGGCGCGCCAAACGCCGCGGTTTCCAGGTCACTGAAAAGCAGGAAATCGCCCGCGTCATGGCCGTAATACGCTAGTTTGATTCGACCATCTGGGCCAACAAGAAAGTCACCGGGAAGGCGGGACATCTTACCGTCCATACGAAGGATATTTTCGACGAGGTTCGAGCCTGAGCCGAGACGCAAAGTATCGGCTTCTCGGTAGACGCTTCGCCTGCCAAACAGAGCGCGGAGGCCACCCAGGAACGACGACTCAAGCCCATACTCATCGTATACACTGTGGCTGAGATTTGCGACGATCGGATACGGTGACCGGAAACGATCAAGATACGAGTGCGCTCGCTCGGGCGATGACTCAAAGAACGCAATAACCCCCAGGCCAAAGCGCTGGTAGATCGG
The DNA here is from genome assembly GCA_036391835.1 of Ktedonobacterales bacterium. Taxonomy (GTDB): domain Bacteria; phylum Chloroflexota; class Ktedonobacteria; order Ktedonobacterales; family JADMIN01; genus JAKAIY01. The sequence goes on from DASVZC010000067.1 coordinate 3,556, forward strand.
ATAGCGGCGGATGAGGTGGTATGTGCGGACGTTGCAGAGTGGACACACCGCCGCGCGATTGAACGTCACCAGAACGTTACTGCCACGATAATCAGCCAAAGCTACGGTGCGCCCTAAGATATCGCGTACAACGAATTCTGGCGCAGTCTGTCCACGTCGAAGTTTCATTTCTACCACGTACTCCCTGGCAGCGTATCAACACCCAGGTACTGCGTCGTCGCACCCGGCGCTTGTCCTCTGCCAATACCTACCAGCGCTCCACCGATAAAGCGTAGGAACTAGGACTGATTGGCGCCCCACCGACGGGCGCTACGCATAGACTCCACGCCGACCTCTCGAACACTTGCGCATAACTGATGTTGCGTTTCTACGTTAGAATGGAGTGCAGCGTGGCGAGCCGCAGGACGCCGCAAAATGCTCATTCATTTCTCCTACCACGCTGATTCCGCATGGAACACATCTTTCTCGTCGCGAGTCATAACCTCAAAGACAGTGCACTTACAACCGAGCGCCCTTCATCGTCCGAGCGACATTGAGGCGTTGTATGCTGGCGCCGCACACCATAGGAGCGAGCGAGTGCGAAGGTCAGGCTGGAGCGGATGGCTAGCCCGCGGTATCATCGCCGTGTTGCTCGCGACACTTGTCGTGCAGGCATGCGCACAGGGTGGAGTCGCCTCGGCCGCTGCCCTCACCTCAGATGCGCCACCCAACGCTTCGTGCGCGCAACTGGCGGCGATGAGCCCCACCGCGACGAATGGCCCTGAGTGGGGAAAGACACTCCTTGTGGGGTTCGACGCCACGCGCGGCTGGTTTGGTGTCCCGGTGTGTGCGAACAATTACAACCACTTCATGCCAGGCGGAGCCAATGTGAGTTGTACACGCGCGCCGGTCAGCGACGGTGCGTACGGCTGCGCTCCCGGCGTCGCCACCTCTGACGGCTATGGCCTGACCTTCGAGTGCGTCGAACTGGTCGCGCGATTCGCAAAGTGGGCATTTGGCGACGCTCCCAGTGGCTGGCATGGCGATGCGCAATATCTGTGGCTCGACAGCAATCATCCCGCCGACTTCAGGGCATTCGTCAATGGCGGGGCAGCCGCTCCCGTGCCCGGCGATGTGCTGGTGTGGGGATCGCTCGACAGCCAGGGGCATCCGTGGCCGGCGGGTCCAGCAGGCGGCCATGTGGCAGTAGTCGAGAGCGTGAGCGCACATGCGGTCACTTTCGTAGAAGAAAACATGATCGGTCACCGAAATGGCGAGACGATCAACATACCCCGCGAACAGACGACGCTGACGCGAACATCCAACGGAGGCTGGCTCATCGGCCCCACCTTTGGCGAAAACGGTGGCCGCACGCTCTACGGATGGCTGCACACCTCGCGCAACACCGGTCGATTTCCGCATATTGGGGCCGCGCCCGGTCCTGCGTCCGCTACATCTACTCCCACTGAGCCCGCTCCTACTTCGCCCGCAACAATGGCTCCTGGCCCCGCGACTGTAGCCCCGACTTTCACGCCAACGCCGATTCCGACAATGGCGCTGCCCTCACTCTCGCGGGGGGTTGTCATCACTGGCGATGGCGCGCTGGCGCAGGTCGTGTGGTCCGATACGCGCACACCGCTTCATCCGCAGCCGGTCGCATCCGCAGACGTGGCGAGTATTGGGGCCGTGGCCGAAAGTATGGGCGCGCCGACGGGTGTCAGTTTCCCACCCAACCAGTCGCCAGCGGTCCTCAGCCTCCCAACCCATGAGCGCTATGTCTTTGCGCGCGGAAACGACGGAGCGCTCTACTCGGTCTATACCGCACCCGCTCAACCAGCGCTCTACTGGCAGTTCCTCCGCGCACCCAAAGGCGTGACGCTCACAGGTTCGATGACGGCTCTTTGGGATCAGTCTGGAATGGCTGTGGGCGCGCTAGGCAGCGATGGCGCCTTCTGGATGCGCGCGGGTCCATCCGGCAATCTCGGCGACTGGGTCAGCCTTGGCGCGCCGGCCCATACAACGTTCAGTGGGACATTAGCGCTGGCGGATGCGCCGCATGGCTTGCCGTCGCCCGCCGTGACACGACTCGTGTTGGGACTCGGACGTGACGGCGCGCTCTACGAGACGGATTCGTCAGCTCCTGGAACGAAGACTGGTGCGACCAACGCAGGACAGGCGTCCGGGTGGACGCAGTGGACCAAAGCGCCGACGCAAGCCGTAATAGCTACGCTCTCCGACGGATTGCGCTTGGTTTCGGAGCCGTCCGCCAGTGGTGTTGCGCTAGATGCAATAAGCGCCGACACGACGGGACACCTCTGGATACTGCGCCGCACATCTCTGACCCAGCCGTGGACAGCGACATCAACGACACTGCCGAGCGCCGATGTAACGGTTGTTGGCGCCGTATTGCATACGCAGTCTACAGCAACGCCACCTGACCTCGAGGTCTACGTCGCCAGGGCCTCGCCGACAACCGCTGCGGCCACGAACATCGCGGAAGCGACAATATCATTCAGCGGCGCCATGCCAGCGAGGTGGCGGCCACTCGACGGCGAGGTTACATCATCGAGTCAGCCCACAGCGCTTGCGCTCGACACCGACGGAAGCGCGCTGCTGACAACGACAGCCTCAGCAGTCAGCCTTCTTGGCGCCGACACACTCGTACATGTCCTGCTGCCCTCAACGCGAATTTCTTCCGCATCATCCGGTGTGGAGTTAGGCCAGATTCCAGCGCCGGGCAGCTTCAACGATTCGTTCGCGGGCGCCTCGCTTGACCCGCGATGGGTGATTCACGAGAGCGCGCAGACGCCAGCCGTCGAGTCAGATGGCGTCCTTACATTGTCGGCGCCACAGTCTACGCCTCGAACGGCAGACATCGCACAGGCCGCGCCCTCGGGCTCATTCACCGTGACGACGTATGTCGCGCCCGGCGTCGACTGGAGCGCAACGACAGCCAGACCAACACAACAAACAGCGGAAGCCGGAATCCAACTGGTATTGGATGATGCGCATGCGCTGTCGCTTGGCCTTCGATCTAATGGATACGTCGCATTCTGCCCCACGGCGCCGGGCGCCAGCCTACAGTGCAGCGAGGCGCCGGCGCCATCAGGCGGAGCGGCTGCGTCCGGCGTCTACCTGCGCCTCCACGTCAAAGGCGCGACAAGCACAGGCGAAGTCAGCCGTGACGGGCAGACATGGATACCGGTCGGGTCCTGGACTCCATCATGGCTGCCGAGCAGCGCCACTGAAATCCTCGGGCCGTACGCCCCACCGTTTGCGTCGCCCGATGCTGCGCAATCGCAGCCATTCACCAGTGTCCAGCTCTACGTGACCCGCAGCGCCTCGGCCAGCGCATCCGCTACGATATCCGCTCGCTTCAGTGATTTCATGCTGCACGGAGATACATCACCTGCCGGAGGACAGTAGGCGCCCCAGCCACAGCGCCGATGACGTGAAGGAGATGCATGACTGGAATAACAACCCCGGTCCAACGGCGACGGTCGATGTGAAGTGGGTTGGGTTTGGGGACACGGGCACGCTGTCCGACTCCATCACAAGCCGCACTGGTGACACGATGTACAAGTCTCGCATGACAGCCTCCAGTCGGCAGGCGATGGCAGATGGCACGATCACTATTGGGTCGACGCCCTTCACCGTCTCGGGCAGCACGATGATGTACGACGCGAAGGGCGGCGACATCGTGATCGAGCACGCCTAACTCTCGACACGCAAGCTACACGGTACCGCGATGCAGGCATAGCCGTCACTACGCCTGCATCGTATTAGGGCGCTTCCATTTCCAACGCAGCTGGGGAATCGGAGGCGCCTTCGTATGTGTACTTGCCGGAAGGCTTCACACTGGACTACACACTTGCGCCGTCTGCATAAGTTCTTCACATCTTACGTCTATAATGTGGTGTGCGATGTTCGCTTGCGGGAAAACAGGCGCTTCGTGCTGACGTGTGGAGCATCCTGTCGGAGGACAGAACGAATGAAGACGGCGCTCATCGTTGACGATCAGGCGCATGTGCGGCGTCTCATCTGCGACTATCTGTCACAGGAAGGATTCCGCGTCGTCGAAGCCGAAGATGGCCGCAGAGCGCTGATGGTAGCGCGTCGCGAGCGACCGAGCGTAATCTTGCTGGATGTCATGATGCCCGAAATGGGCGGCTTCGACTTTCTGCGCGCCTATCGTCGGGAAGGCACCGCGCCCATCATCCTCCTCACAGCCAAGCAGGAAGAATCCGACAAGGTGCTCGGTTTGGAACTGGGCGCCGATGACTACGTCACCAAGCCCTTTGGCATGCGCGAGTTAGTGGCGCGCATTCGGGCAGTGCTGCGGCGAGTGGAAGGCGAGCCAAACGACCACAACGAGATACTGCGCGGCGCTGATATCATCGTGAACCGCAGCGAGCACTCCGTCATAGTCGGTGGCAACGCTGTGGGCCTGACACCGTCTGAATTCGAACTACTCGCAACCCTCGTCAGCGCGCCGGGACGCGTCTTTTCGCGGCTGCGATTACTCGAACGACTGCAGGGCGACGAAGGTGAAGGGACCGAGCGAACCATCGACGCCCACATACGCAACCTTCGCGCGAAGGTTGAGCCAACCCCGGGAAAGCCGCAGTATATCGAAACCGTGTTTGGGATAGGCTATCGCTTTCGGGCAGAAAGCCAGGAATCGTGAGGGGTCGCATGCGCGCACGTCCCGTACGATCGCTCACGTGGAAGTTGGGGCTGGCATTCTTTGTGGTCAGCATCACCGGAGCGCTGGTCTCGGCGATCTTCGTCTGGCTCTCGACGCAAACGGCTTTCCAGAATGCCGCCTATGCCCATGCCCGCGCTGATTTCGTCACGCAGATGTCCGCATACTACCAGATTCACTCTTCATGGGGTGGCGTCGCCGACTACGCGCGTACGCTCGCGCCGCCAAACCGCGCAGATAATGGCGGACCGGCGGGAGGAGCGCCACAGAACCGTCCCCCATCGATCTTTGTGCTGGTAGACACCAACGGAAAAGTAGTCGTGCCTGGCCCAACACTCCATCTGGGACAGCAAGCGCCTGCCGCCACCTATTCTCATGGCGCTCCCGTTTCGGTCAACGGCAAGCAAGTGGGTTGGGTGATTCAGGATGGCGGCCCGCCACCACTTGGCCATATCGATACGCTCTTCCTCGCGTCGACTGAGCAAGCGCTCATCTTCGGCGCGCTGGTGTCGGTCGCCATCGCGTTGGCGCTCGGCCTGGTGCTCGCGCGCTCCTTGACACAGCCGGTGCGCGAGTTGACGTCCGCGATCCATGCGGTAGCCGGTGGTGAGCTCCAACAGACGGTGCCTGTCCGCTCGCGCGATGAGCTTGGCGAACTCTCGGAGACGTTCAACAAGATGAGCGCCGACCTAACAGCCGCCAACCAGCAGCGACGGCAGATGACCGCTGACATCGCGCATGACCTCCGTACTCCGGTGACTGTGCTCTCGGGCTACCTGGAGGCGCTGCGAGACGGCGTATTGCAGCCGACACCGGAGCGGTTCGCGATCCTCTACGAAGAGGCGCAACATCTGCAAGGATTGATCGAAGACCTGCGCACCCTCTCGCTTGCCGATGCGGGCGAACTTGCGCTGCATCCTGAACCAGTCGACGCTCGCGCGCTCCTGGAGCGTATCGCCGCGAGCCACGGTCGCCAGGCTGAACAGCAGGGCGTCGCGTTGGTCGTCAGAGTCAGCGATGCGACGCCGCCACTCAATGTGGACATCAACCGCATGGTGCAGGTCCTGAACAATCTGGTCAGCAACGCTCTACGCTACACACCAGCAGGCGGAACGATCACACTGGCAGCGGAGTCATCTCCGGCGGGCGCCACATTGCAGGTCAGCGACACAGGCGCAGGCATACCGCCAGAGTCGCTTTCACGCATCTTCGACCGGTTCTACCGAACTGACGCCGCGAGGCAGCAATCGCAGGGTGAATCTGGTCTCGGACTCGCCATCGCGCGGGCAATTGTGGAGGCGCACGGCGGGTCCATTTCGGTCGCCAGCGAGCTAGGCTCTGGAGCCACGTTCATCATCACGGCGCCTGCTATCAATGATGGCGCCGCAGCGACACACAGCGGCATCGCCTCACCAATTGTGTGACATTTCCCATCGAATCCTCGACGCAACCTGACACCTTCTGCATAGGTTCTTCACATCTTCCCCGTACCCTTCTGGTGGTGGTCGAGACGCCCATTGCGAGAACGGTACGAGGTAACCCATGCCCACGACGATTAGTGTAGCGCCTGCTTCTTCTAAACGAGATACCACCCGCTTCCGAGTCGCAAAGGCCGAGGCCACGGCCGGAACCATGCTGACGTCATTCGTAGGTATGCCCCTTTCGGTCTTCGGGCGCCGAACTATGCAATTGACCACCTCTGCGATGACGGCCCCACAGGCGACGACGCGAATCCCAGCGCGCAACGTAGAAGCCGAACGCCGCACAGCGCTGAGCGAGGTATTGGCGCATCACAGCCTGTCAATCGTCCTGCCAGCCTATAACGAAGAGCGGTCGATTGGCGCCACGCTCGCCGACGTAACGATGGCGTTGAATGCGTGGGGCGCTGCCTACGAGGTCGTCGTCGTCAATGACGGCAGCCGTGACCATACCGGCGAAGTAATCGCCGCGTTTGCCGCCCGCGAGCCGCATGTGCGCGTCGTGACGCATGCCGACAACCAGGGATACGGAGCGGCAGTAAAAAGCGGATTCGCCGCGGCGGCCAATGACCTCACCTTCTTCATGGACTCCGATGGCCAGTTCATGATCGCTGACCTGCCCGGGCTGCTCGTTCATATCGAGTCCGTTGACGCCGTGCTTGGCTATCGCATCCATCGCCAGGATGCGCCGAAACGCTTGCTGAACGCGTGGAGCTGGAAAGCGCTCGTCTATCTCGCACTCGGCGTACATGTTCGCGATCTCGACTGCGCCTATAAAGTGTTTCGCACTGACTTCCTCCACGCCTACCCCCCAACGACGAGTGGGGCGCTGCTCAATGCTGAGTTGCTCTATACCCTGAACCGTGTCGGCGCCACGTACCGCGAAGTTGGTGTGCGCCACCTACCACGCAACGGCGGACGCGCGACTGGCGCGAATCTCCGTGTCATTCTCCGCGCCCTGCGTGATCTCGTGCGCTACGCCTGGCGCCAGCGCAGACGATATGACGCCCCTTCCTCATCTCCACTTGCCTGAAAGGAGTGATCTTTCAATGACTTTCCTCAACGCCGAACCACAACCAATGGCCATCACCGACCTCTCTACCGGCGCCGTAGTCGAAGCGGACGAACCACTCGCGAGTACATCGCCTCGGCTGTTCACGGGATTCACCCTGCGCTCGCTGCTGATTCCACACCGGCTCGGCCTGATCGGCGTCATGCTCATCTCGATCTTCGCCAACTTCTGGATGCTCGGCCAGAACGGCTATGGAAACCTCTACTACGCCGCGGCTGTTAAAAGTATGGGGAACAACTGGAAGGCTTTCTTCTTTGTTTCCTTCGACGCGACCGGATTCGTCACCGTCGACAAGCCGCCGGTCGGTTTCTGGCTGCAGGTAATCAGCACGAAGATATTCGGATTCACGCCATTCGCGGTATTCCTGCCACAGGCGCTCGCTGGCGTGCTCTCTGTCTTGCTGCTCTACTGGCTGGTGCGCCGCCACTTCGGCGTCATCGCCGGCCTGATCGCGGCTGTCGCGCTCGCCGTCAGCCCCATCAGCGTTGTGACCAACCGCAACAACACGATCGACAGCACGCTGATGCTAGTCCTGCTGCTTGCGGCATGGGCGACGTTCCGCGCGATCGAGACGGACAAATTGCGCTGGCTCGTCGTCAGTGGCCTGCTGATTGGGCTGGGGTTCAACATCAAGATGATGGAGGCGTACCTACCGATTCCAGCGTTCACGCTCGCGTACCTCTTCAGTTCGCGTAAGTCATGGGTGAGGCGCATCGCTCACCTCGTCGGCGCCGGCGCAGTCATGGTCGCGCTGTCGTTCCTTTGGGTGGCGATCGTTGATCTCATACCCGCTAGCCTGCGGCCGTGGGTCGGCTCGACATCAGACAACTCCGAACTGACGCTGGCGTTAGGCTATAACGGCGTGCAGCGTCTGCTCGGCATGGGCGGGGGCAACTTCTCTGGCAGGACTGGCTCGGCGCCCACTACTGGCGCGACTGGTCGCGTGTTCCCCGGCGGCGCTCCCGGCGCGGGCGGGCCACCACCAAACTTCGCGGGCGGCCCGCCTCCTTCGTTCGGGCAAAATGGCGGAGCGCGTGGTCCACGCGGCGGATTTGGCGCAGGCGCTCGCGGCGGATTTGGTGGCGGCGGAGGAATGTTCAATACCGGCAATCCAGGGGTTTTGCGCCTCTTCACCGAGCCACTGGGCGGGCAGATCGTGTGGCTCCTGCCGCTGGCTCTGATCAGCATCGTCGCGGTGGCCGTCGCTCGCCCATTCCGCCCACGCGAAGATCGGCAGCACCAGTCACTGCTTCTGTGGGGTACGTGGCTGCTCACGACCACGGTGTTCTTCAGCATCGCTGGCTTCTTCCACCAATACTATTTGTCGCAGATGGCTCTCGCGATTGCGGCGATGGCGGGAATCGGCATTGTCACGCTGTGGGGGCAGTTTCACGCGCCAGGCTGGCGTGGCTGGCTACTGCCTTTTGCGCTGCTCGTGACAGCCATCGAGCAGGTCTACATCATTACGAGCAACCCATCGTGGGGCGCCTGGCTGATTCCAGTGGTCATGATTCCGACGACGCTCGCGGCGACTGCACTGGTGGCGCTGCGACTCTGGCCGAATGCGCTCACCTTTGCATGGGAGGGACTCTCACGCGTAGGCATGGACGCGCGAACACTGCTGGGTCGCAGCGCCGTGACCGTTGGACTGCTCGCGTTGCTGGCCGTTCCGACCTTCTGGTCGCTGGAGCCTGCTGTGACGAACACGGTCTCTGACCTGCCGACCGCAGGCGCGACAACGATGGTAGGCAACGCGGACCCGACCAGCCAATCGAATAGCAAGCTCATCAGCTATCTCGAAACGCATCAAGGCACGGCGACCTATCTCGTAGCCACGCCGTCTTCGAACGCCGCTGACGTGATCATCCTGGCGACGGGCAAACCGGTGATGGCGCTGGGAGGATTCACGGGCAGCGATCCCATACTGACGGTGACCCAACTCAAGACGCTCATCAGCAAGGGCGAGATTCGTTACTTCCTGCTGAATGGCGGCAACACACGCGCCTCCATCTCATCGGGCGGCTCAGCTTCCGACTCAGTCATCAACGTCGGCGGGCCAGATGGGAGCTCCAATTCGACGGTCCAATGGGTAGAGCAGAACTGCTCCACCATCCCAACCAGAGAATGGCAATCCGCTGGAGCGACCAGCAACCAACAACTCTATGTCTGCACGGCTGGCTAGATACCGTCACCGAAGGGACAACAAAGCGGAGGTCATCCTGATTTTGGTTGTGTTGTTGGCGCAGCGTTCAACCTCACCCCTAACTCCGCCCCGCTCGCTCACGGGCCCCCTCCCACTGGGAGAGGGGAGCAAGAACGCTTGGCATTCGGCGCAGACCATGCACGAGAACCAAGTGCACGAGAACCAAGCATGGAACACCCCGGATCTTAGGTGGCATAGCGGCGAGCGAGCGGAGGCGGGAGGGCGGCGTTGAGCAGCGCGGCGAGCGCCGCCCGCAGCCGATAGAGCGGCAGGGCTGCCGCGCGCAGGCGATGGCCCGTGCGGTGGC
>DASVZC010000068.1:0-37675 GCA_036391835.1 Ktedonobacterales bacterium
GCGGGTGCGCCCGTTAACGCGCGTTCTGAGGCGGCGGCGTGTCTGGCTTTGCCCTGATCGTCTGATCTCTCCCCGGCGCGCCCCGCGAACCAAGGTGGAACCACGAGCGCCTTCCCTCGTCCTTGACAGGGGAAGGCGCTTTTCGTTGTGGAGGAAAGGGCAGTATCTCCATGAGCACAGACACGACCCAGTTAGAGGAGCAAACGACTCCTCGCAGGCTCGACCAGATTCCCAAGACCTATGAGCCGCAGACGGTCGAACAGCGCCTCTATCAGTGGTGGGAGAGCGAAGGCTACTTCCGCCCACGACCGAGCAAAGACCCCAATCGTCGCCCGTTCGTCATCAGCATGCCGCCACCCAACGTGACCGGCGTCCTGCATCTGGGCCACGCTATCACCGACGCGCTCGAAGACATCATGATTCGCTATCATCGCATGATCGGCGACGAGACGCTGTGGGTTCCCGGTGAAGACCACGCAGGCATCTCGACGCAGGCGGTTGTCGAGAAAGCGGTCATCAAAGAGGGCGCCACCCGACTCAAGATGGGACGCGAAGCCTTCGTCGAGCGAGTCTGGCAGTGGGTGCATCAATACAAGAGCAACATCCAGAATCAGCAGCGGCGGCTAGGCATCTCCTGCGATTGGGAGCGCGAGCGCTTCACGCTGGATGAAGGACTGGCGCGCGCCGTTCGCGAGGTCTTTGTCCGCCTGTACGAGGAAGGGCTGGCCTACCGCGCCGAGCGCATCATCAACTGGTGTCCGACGTGCATGAGCGCCATCTCTGATCTCGAAGTCGAGACGGAGAACACGCCCGGCAAACTCGTCTATGTTCGCTATCCGCTGGAGCCAGCCGAAGGCGAGAAAGAGACGCGCTACATCACCGTCGCCACCACGCGGCCTGAGACGATTCTCGGCGATACCGCTGTCGCAGTAAACCCAGAAGACGAGCGCTTCCAGGACATGATTGGCCGCTACGCCATTCTGCCCATCATGAACCGGCGCATCCCCATCATTGGCGATGAAGCTGTCGAAAAGGGTTTTGGCACGGGCGCCGTCAAGGTCACGCCCGCGCATGACCCGACCGACTTCGAGATCGGGCAGCGGCACAAGTTGCCGACCATCCAGGTCATCGGTTTCGACGCCAAGATGACGCCAGAGGCTGGCCCCTACGCTGGACAGGACCGCTACGACGCGCGCAAGGGCATCGTCGCGGAGTTCGAGCGGCTGGGATTGCTCGACCACGAAGAGGACTATACCATCCCGCTCAGCCACTGCGAGCGCACTGGCGATGTCATTGAGCCATTGATCTCGATGCAGTGGTGGGTCAAGACGGCGCCGCTGGCCACGCCCGCGCTCAACGCCGTCCGCTACGGCCAGACGCAGATCATCCCGGCGCGCTTCACCAAGACCTACACCGACTGGATGGAAAACCTCCACGACTGGAACATCTCGCGGCAACTCTGGTGGGGCCACCGTATCCCGGCGTGGTATTGCCAGACCTGCGGTGAAGTCACCGTCGCGCGCGAAGACCCCTCGGCCTGCGCGCACTGCGGCAGCGACCAACTGCGGCAAGACCCCGACGTGCTCGACACGTGGTTCAGTTCGGGATTGTGGCCGTTCAGCACGCTGGGCTGGCCAGACAACACGGCTGACCTCCAGCGCTACTATCCGACGAGCGTTCTGGAAACGGGCTACGACATCATCTTCTTCTGGGTCGCCCGAATGATGATGCTGGGCAGCCATTTCATGGGCATGGTTCCGTTCCACACGGTCTATCTGCACGGCATGGTCCGTGACAAGATTGGCCGCAAGATGAGCAAATCGCTCGGCAATGGCATCGACCCGCTTGAAATGATCGACGAGTACGGCTCAGACGCCCTGCGCTTCACGCTGGTCACCACCAGCACGCCGGGCAACGACAGCAAACTCGACATCACGCGCATCGCTGGCAACCGCAACTTCGCGAACAAGGTCTGGAACGCATCGCGCTTCGTCATCGGACAGACGGCGGAGCTTGGCGCGGGCATCCCAGCGCTCGCGGAGTTGCAGCCAAAGACGTTGGCTGACCGCTGGATGCTGAGCCGGCTGGCGCGCCTGACCGCCGACACAACCCGCCTGATGGAGGACTACCAGTTCGGTGAGGCAGGTCGTCAACTCTACGACTTCATCTGGTCGGAGTACTGCGACTGGTATCTGGAAATCGCCAAGCGCCAGTTGCAGGACAAAAAACTTCAGACGAACACGGCGCAGATTCTGCGCTCGGCGCTCGACACCGCGCTGCGGCTGCTGCATCCCTTCATGCCGTTCCTGACGGAAGAAGTCTGGCAGCACCTCTGGGCGGATGAGCCAGCCGAGCAGCGCCCAGCGACCGCGCTCATCGTCGCGAGTTGGCCGACGCTCGACGCCGCCACCGCTGATCGCCTGAACAACGCCAGCGCCGAGGAGGAGTTCGCGCTGCTACAGGAGATCATCACCCGCATCCGCGATATGCGCAAGCAGATCAACGATGTCCGGCAGGAGCAGAAAGCGTCGAAATTGCCACGTGTCGCCGTCATTCTGGCGGGCGGCAAGCGCACGACGTTGCTCAAGCAGCAATCCGCGCTGATCGAGCAACTGGCGTCAACGGAGCCGCCACGCATCGAGCGGAAGTTGGACACGAAGCCGGAAAAAGCGATGACGGCGGTCGGTAGTGGCGTCGAAATCTATATCCCGGTCGCGGATCTGTTCGACATCGAGCGCGAGGTCGTTCGCATCGATGAGCAGATCAAGGCGGCGCGCGCGGCTATCGCCCGAACGCAGGGCATGTTGGCGAACGAAAACTTCGTCACACGCGCCAAGCCTGAAGTTGTCCAGAAGGAGCGCGATGCTCTCGCCGCCGGAGAGGACACCCTCGCCCGGCTAGAGGCGCAGCGCCGCGAACTGGCCGGTTAGTCACTCGCACGCCGAGATGGCCAGGCTATCCTCCCCAGCGGGAGTGGCGGCCTGGCCATTTTCGCGCACTGAGCACTGAGCTTTTCTACGCGCCGAGCCTCGGATGGGAGCGCAAATCGCGGGCGGCGTCGCCTGCTCGTCGGGCAATTTCTCCTGAAACATGGCGTGTATCGTGCGACACGGGTATACTCGTCTGGGCGCATATGTTCAAGGAGATACTCGTTGCGAACCACATGTAGAACACTGTTTATCTATTTTGTCGCACTTATCAACATCGCTTCGACCTTGCTTCCCATCTGGCCAAAGCGCTATCTGCTTCTCACTACCATATTCCCGGTGCAACTCGTGCTCCTGGCGCAGCATGTCACCCTCTTCGCTGGCGTGCTGATGCTGCTCCTGGCCTATCCTGTGGCGCGTGGCCAGCGACGCATGGCGTGGCTGCTGATGGGCTGCGCGGTGGTCGCCATGATCATGAACGTGGCCAAAGGGCTCGACGTCGAAGAAGCGTTGGTCAACCTGACACTGCTTGCGACACTCTTCTTCCAGCGCAAAACATTCCATGATATTCCCATGCGCTATACCATCGTTGACCTGTTCCGGATAGGCGTGGCTCTGCTGGTCATCCAGCAGGCGTATTCGCTGAGTAGCGCAGCCGCACTGGCGATGATCCGCTGGATGGACAATCGGCTGGCGTTCTGGCGTTACACCGAGACTCCGCGCCCGGCGTGGCTAGTCAAAGCGCTCACAGCGCATGCGCAACTGGAACATGTCTTCCTTGGTGAGGCCGATCTGGCGCTCCCCATCTTCCTGATTGGCGTCTTCGTCGTCATCTCGTGGACTGCGTTGGCGCATATCGAGCGCGAAGACGCGGGCGACCTCTACCGTCGCTTTGGCCACTCTGCACGTAACTCACTGGCCTACATCGCAAATCGCGGCGATACACTGACCTTCATGGCATCTGATGGACGCGGCGCCATCAGCTACAAACTGGTGGGGCGTGTGGCCCTGCAGATCGGCGCGATGCTCGGGCCGACCAGTGATCGCGCGCTCGTCTACGCCGAGTTCCGCGAATGGCTGAAGTCTGAGGGGCTGATTCCAGCGGCGGTCGCACTGACCCCAGAGGAGCGCGCAATAGCAGCGGCGACAGGCATGCGCTCGGTCATCATCGGGCGCGAGGCGATGGTCAATCTGACGACGTTTGATCTGCAGCGCCTCAGCAAGAAGATGCGATGGGCGCAGCGCTCACTCACAAAACGTGGCTATCGCGCTGAACTGCTGCCAGCGACTCAGGTCACAGGACAACTGCGGTCGGCGCTGTCGCGCATCGACCAGGAATGGCGTGAATCGCGCGGCGGCCACAACTACGGCTGCGCGATGACCTTAGGACGCTTCCCGAATCCGAATGACGCTGCGTGTCTGATCAGCGTGCTGCGCGACCCAGATGGCGAGCCAATCGCCTACCTGACGCTCCTGCCCGGCGGAGACAGTTCGTACTCGCTCGACCTCACGCGCAAGCTGCATACAGCGCCAAACGCAGCAATGGAGCTCCTGCTGATGGAGACGCTCACTGCGCTACGCTGCCGCGACGCCAAAGAGGTCAGTCTCAACTTCTCGACCTTCTCAGGTGCGCCGAGATGGCTGGGCGGCGCGGCGCTGGCGAAGCTCGGCAGTATCGCCTTCCAGACAAGCTCGCTCGAAACCTTCAACAACAAATTCCTGCCGGAATGGACGCCACGCTACCTGGCCTTCCGCAGTTGGTTCGACCTGCCCGACGTCATCTACGCGATCCTCGTAGTGGAGGGCGCAAACCGCGCGCTCTATAATCTGCTCACACGTGGACTTTCTCATGCGCGGCGCACACTTGCTGTAGAGGCGCCAGCCAGCCAGTCAGCGGAACAGCGATTGAGTGGCGAAGGGGCCTAGTATCTCAGCGTCCTGATGGAGCCACAGAGGACATGAAGTGGGGGATGAGGCGTCAATGGAGGATCAAGACGCCAGCGAGGGGTCACATCCGGGGCGACGACGCGCCATCACAGAGACGCACGCACGCCATGCCTACGTGGCGGCCAGCGCCGCACAGCAACACGCGGCGCGACGTACGGTAATGCTCGCGCTGGCAGTACTACTCATTCTTGGCGGCGTAGCGACCACGCTGTTCACGTCATCCTATTTCGCGGCGCAACGAGTCGCGGCGACATTCTGCGCGGCTCTAGTCAATCGCGACTACTCGCCTGCGTATCTCATGCTCGATACGCAGGCGCGCGATGGTCTCACGCTCACCGGGTGGGCCAGCGCGGCACAAGCGCTCGACTCGGCGACTGGGCGCGTCACGGCGTGCGACGCGAGCGTGCTCGGCGGCTACGTCTACCAGCCGGGCGCGGAGACCGCCAGCGATTCCGTAACGCTGACCCGGCAGCGCGCCGCTCACAGTGGCGCACCCATCATCACAAACTCCAGCGGCGTCATCACCCTTTCACAAGTTGGTGGCGACTGGCGCATCAGCGAGCCACCTGCCGCGCTGTACGGCGTTTCGCTGGCATCGCTCGCTGTCGCCCAGAACTTCTGCGCCGCGTTGCGCCACGACGACTACGCCGCCACATTTGGCCTGCTCGATCCGCAGGCCCAAGGGACCCAGACCAGCGCCGACTTCGCGACGGCACAACGCCTGCGTGATACCCTCTCCGGCAAGGTCACCGCCTGCCAGATCATCGGCGCGAGGATGTCTGGTGACCAAACCCTGAACGCGCTGCTCAGTGTCACTCGCACGCAAGGGCCACGCGAGGGTGGCGCGCTACAGGTCGTTTTCAATGGATCTGCATGGCGCATCACACAGATCGATGCGGCGATCCTTGGAGCGGATGCTGGGCCGTATCTGGTAGGGCAGCGCTTCTGCACGAGTATCACGGCGGGCGACATTTCCAGCGCCTACGCCCTGCTCACCAGCGACCTCCAGGCGCAGATCACCTTCGCTCAACTCCGCGCCGCGCTGGCAGCGCCATCCGGCGACCGTTGGGGCTGCGACCAGGCGGCCAGCGGTAGCTACATCGTCACTGGCGCCACGGCATCCTATCGCCTCCCTCTGCTCGGCGCGAGCGGCGCGCCCACACAGCAGGGCAAGACGCTCCAGTTCGCGCTGATTGAGGGCGACTGGCAGATCAGCGGATTCTGACAGCAGGCGCCAGCTTAGATCGTCGGGATATCGAGGTGGAACGGCTCGTCGGGGCGAGCCAGCGCGGCGGAGCGCGCCTCGTCTAAGCGGGTGACCACTTCCGGCGGCACGAAGCGCCCGCCAAGCGGTGTGGGGTGCATGTTTGGGCCGTGGTAATCCGAGCCGCCCGTCGCGATCAGATTGAAACGCTTGGCCAGGGCGAGCAGGCGTGCGACCGTCGCCTCGTCGTATTGGCCGTAATAGCACTCCAACCCTTGCAGGCCAACATCCACCAGATGTGGTAATACGCGCGTGTCGAGGTCAATGATACGCGCGGGATGCGCCAGCGTCGGCGTCCCACGCGCGCTACGGATGATACGGATGGCGTCGTCGGGAGAGAGTTTGTAGCGTGGCGAGAAGCCCGGACGCCCTGGCGAGAGGTAGCGTTCGAAGGCGTCAGAAACGTCCGTCGCATAGCCATTGTTGATGAGCGCACGCGCCACATGCGGACGCCCCACAGCGCCTTTCGCGATGTGGCGCACCTGCTCCCACGTGATGCGAAAGCCAGCGGCGCGCAAGTTCGCCACCATGCGCTCGCCACGCCGCTCGCGCGCATCACGCAGCATGCCGAGATTGGTTGCCAGCGTCGGGTCATCGGGCGTCACCTCGTAGCCGAGGATGTGCGCCTCGCCGCCGCCAGCCAGATCGGTGTTGATCTCGATGCCGGGCATCACTGTCAGGCCAAGCCGCGCGCCTGCCGCCTGCGCCTCGGCGAGCCCCTGCGTCGAATCATGGTCTACGAGTGCGATCAGGTCCAGTCCTGCCTCACGCGCCAGCCGAACTAATTCAGCTGGCGCAAAGAGGCCATCAGAGGCGTTGGAATGCGTGTGCAGATCGATCCGCTGGGGCTCACTCATTTCGCGTAGTCCACCACGCGTGTCTCACGCACCACGCAGACGCGAATCTGACCCGGGTAATCCATCGATTCTTCGATACGGCGGGCGACATCGCGGGCAAGCTGGCCTGCCGAAGCCTCGTCCACTTCCTCGGGGCGCACGATGATACGTACCTCACGCCCTGCCTGAATGGCGAACGACTTCTCGACGCCCTTGAATGAATTGGCGATGTTCTCTAGCGCTTCGAGTCGCTTGATATACAGGTCAATCGTCTCACGTCGCGCGCCCGGACGCGCCGCCGAGATGGCGTCCGCCGCCTGCACGATGGCAGCTTCCAATGATTGCGGCTCGGCCTCCGTGGCATGGTGCGCCACGATGGCATGTACAATCTTGGGTGAGCGATTGAACCGTCGCGCGATCTCGCCACTGATGATGGCGTGCGGTCCCTCGACCTCCTGATCGATTGCTTTGCCCAGGTCGTGCAGCAGGCCCGCCACCTTACAAACGTTGACATCCGCGCCGAGTTCGTGGGCCATCGTCGCCGCCAGCACAGAGACTTCGATGCTGTGGTTCAACACGTTCTGGCCATAGCTGGTGCGGAAGTGCAGGCGACCAATCAACTTCACCAGATCGGCAGGGAGGTTGGTGACGTTGGCCTCCATGCAGGCCCGCTCCCCTTCCTCCTGGATGCTCTGCTCGACCTCCTGCCGCGCCTTCGCCACCACCTCTTCGATGCGCGCGGGATGGATGCGCCCATCGAGAATCAGCTTGGTCAGGGCGATGCGCGCCACCTCGCGACGCACGGGATCGAAGCCGGAGAGGATGACAGTGTCGGGCGTATCGTCGATGATGAGGTCAACCCCTGTCGCGCCTTCGAGCGCGCGAATGTTGCGTCCCTCGCGGCCAATGATGCGGCCCTTCATCTCATCGTTGGGCAGCGGCACAACCGAAACAGTCACATCCGACACCTGATCGGACGCGCAGCGCTGGATGGCCAGCGTGATGATCTCGCGGGCGCGGGCGTCTGCCTCCTCGCGAGCGATCGCCTCGATCTCGCGGGCGCGCTGCGCAGCCACCCGACGCGTATCTTCTTCGACGGTCGCCAACAACTCGGCGCGCGCCTCCTCAGCGGACATGCGCGCGATGCGCTCCAACTCCGCAATACGCTGCTCGCGCATCGCCTCGACACCAGCGCGCAGCGTATCGAGCTCCTGCGAGCGTTGGTTCAATGCGCGTTCACGCCGCTCCATCGCCTCACTCTTGCGGTCGAGCGACTCTTCCTTCTGCTGGATGCGCTGCTCCTGGCGTCGACCTTCGTCGCGCCGCTCGCGCACATCGTTCTCAAAAGATGATCGAATCTTCGCGGTTTCGTCGCGTGCTTCCTGTACAGCTTTGCGCTGCTCCTCTTGCAACTGAAGCAGCCGCGACTCAGCGGCTTCAGCGGCCTGGCGCATCTGCTCTTCGTGGCGGAGTTGGGCTTCCTGGTAGCGCAGCTGTGAACGCTGCTGACCATAGAGATAGCCAAGTCCAACTCCAATCGCGACAAACAGCACGGCCAGAAGGACGATTTCTACTGGGTTCAAACGGCTACCTCCGTGCGGGTCAGCGCTCCAGATACGAAGGGCTGGCTCGGCGAGGGACGATGTACGTGCGACACAGGGCGCCGGAAGCCGGACATGTCCATCCGGCGCAAGACTGAGGATGACACCGAAGGGCCATGTCACATGGCGCGCGCCATCCCATCCGGCAGTGGGAAGGCGCTTTCAAAACGCGATAGTTCCAGTTACTATACGAGTCTTGCTGCCAGCTTGTCAAGCAGTCGGCGTAGGCGCGGAGTACGCATTCAATCACGCGCGCTCTATAGCAGAGCAGCGGTATACCGCAGTCAGCGTGGAATTACGGCGGCATCCACGTGTGCCATGATATACTGCTCAGCGGTCAGTCGCGGCCATATGCGCGCCGCGTATCCAGAGCGCAAGAGGAGCCGAGACATCCATGACCGATACATTCAAGCCCGCGCTACCTCCGATTACCCCGCTCACGCCGGAGCGCGAGCGCTGGCTGAAGGGGCTCGTTCGTGAACTCCCAGACTTCCCTCAGCCGGGCATCCTCTTCCGCGACATCACACCATTGCTGCAAGACGCAACTGGTCTGCGCTTCACCCTGGAAACACTCGAATCGCGCTATCACACCGCGGGCATCACGAAGGTCATTGGCATCGAGTCGCGCGGCTTCCTGTTCGGCGCGCCACTGGCCTATCTACTCGGCGTCGGCTTCACACCCGTGCGCAAGCAAGGTAAACTGCCAGCAGAGACGATGTCTGTCGAATACAGCCTCGAATATGGCACGAGCACGCTGGAGATCCACCGCGACGCCATTCAGCCTGGCGAGCGCACGCTGATCGTGGACGATCTGCTGGCGACGGGCGGCACGGTGGCGGCGACGGTGCAACTGGCGAGACAATTGGGCGCGGATGTCGTCTCGGCTGCGTTCGTCATCGAATTGAGCGAACTGCATGGGCGCGACAAGTTGCCCGGCCTGGACGTCTACTCGCTGCTCACCTACTAGTAATACGCCTATGACGCTGCTGATCAATCCGACGCTCGCGACGCGCGACCTGCCGCGCCCAGGCATTCGGCGCGGCGACCGCATGTATCACCTGCTCTCGGACCTACACGGCGCCGCTGGCACAGAAGAGTTGCTGGCGGGCGCCCGCGCGTGCGGCATGCCCACCCGCTTCATCCAGTATCCCGGTACCTACCGCGAGCACTTCGACATCCACGGTGACATGAAGGACATCTTGCTGGCGCAGGGCGCGCGCATGGCCGCCAACCGTGAAATCGCCCTCCTCCTACGAGCGAAGCGCGCTGACTTCGACCGCTAAGGTTCTCCCCTGCCGTCACTCTCCCTATTCGCCCCTACATCGCCGTTCACCCGCTCATCCTCAGATATTCATCCTCAGATATTCATGCGGCGCGACACCTGGCCGGCTTATCTGCGCGCTCGTGAGCGTGTTGTGAGCGCACGCCCAGCATGGGTGACAGGATCGTGATAAGTGGCCATGACAATGAGAGTACCGGGAGCGACAACAGGAGCGTCCAGGTCAAGCGAACTCCGCCTTCCACAGTTGAGAGGCGGCATGAGGAGGACATTGTATGAGCACCCAGGTGGAAACAGTGGATGTGTTCACTCCACTACGGGAAGCGGTCACACGCATGTTCCAGGAGGGACCACTAACCGCCGACAGATTGATGTTCCTAGGGCGCACAATTCCCGTTGACATCATCGACACACCGGATGAGTACATCATCGAGGCGTCGCTGACAGGTGTGCGACCAGAGAACGTGCAGGTCAGCGTCTCCGACAATACCGTCACTATTCGGGTCGGGCATAAGGCCTATGCGCGAGCCGAAGAAGATGTGGTCTATCTGCGGCGCGAGCGCCTCGAGCGCCCCACCCCAGAGATGAGCCGCACCATCGCCCTACCCGTGAAGATCGACGCGGAGAAGGTCGTGGCGGACTATGAGCATGGCGTGCTGACGCTCCATGTTCACAAGAGCGAGGAATCCAAGTCACATACGATTCCGCTGCATGTCACGAAGGAAGCGGCAAAGCGGTAATCCATGTCGCGCCGGGCGTCATACGCCAATGACGCCCGGGTGGGATCCTCACCCACGCGAGACGCGCGACAGGCGTCAGGGCGCAGAGTCAAGTTCAGCCGCCTTGGCGTCTGCTCGCGCCAAGTAGTTTCTTGAGGGTTGGTGAGGAATAGATGCAAGCGCCCGCCCCATCGCCGCCGAAAAGCGCGGCCATGCGCACGAATCGCTCTCGCCAAATCATCGAGATTCTCGTGCGCAGCGGCTTTGGCTTCGTGATTGGCAAAGCCACCTGGGATACCCAGCGGCTCGTGCGCGCCATCAGCCCTATCAGCCCCAAACGCGCCGTGCAGGCCGAAGAGCGTCTGGTGGATGCTCCCGAACGGCTGCGCAAGGTCATCGAAGAACTCGGCCCCACCTTCATCAAGCTTGGGCAAATTCTCTCCACCCGTGGCGACCTGCTCCCCGCGCCCTATCGCAAGCAACTGGCGAAACTGCAAGATAGCGCGCCACCTGTGCCAGGCGAAAAAATACGCGCAATCATCGAGGAGGAGTTTGGTCGCCCGGTAAGCGACGTATTCGCGACCTTCGAGATGGAGCCAGTTGCCTCCGCGTCCATCGGCCAGGCCCACGCGGCCACCCTTCCCGACGGCTCCGAAGTCATCGTGAAACTACGCAAGCCAGGCGTCACCGAGCAGGTGGAGGAAGATCTACGTATCCTGCTCGACCTCGCCTACCTTGCTGCCAGCCACTGGGAGATGGCGCGCTATTACGACGTGGTGGCCATTGTCGAAGAGTTTGCGCAGACGCTGCGCTCAGAGATGGATTATCTCCACGAAGGGCGCAACCTGGAGCGCATCGCCAACAACTTTACTGGCGACGCCAATGTGCACATCCCAAAGGTCTACTGGGAACTCACCACTACGCGTGTCCTCACGCTGGAGCGCATTCGCGGCGTCAAGATCTCGAACGTCGAAGAACTGGAAAACATGGGGCTTGATCGCTCGGTCATCGCCCACCGCGCCGCGCGCATCCTGCTCTCGATGATCGTGCGCGACGGATTCTTCCACGCAGACCCGCATGCGGGCAACGTCTTCGTGGAAGCGGATGGTACGATTGGCCTGATCGACTTCGGCATGGTTGGCGAAGTCGATCAGACCTCGCAACAGCAGATCATGCAAATGATGCTGGGCATCATCCAGCAGGACGCCGGACGCCTGGCTGACACTATGCTCGACCTGAGTGTCGGGCGCGAACACGTGGATCGCAATGCCCTGCGCCGCGACCTCCAGCGCCTCATGTCACGCTACTGGAATCGCTCGATTGGCGACATTCACTTTGGCGCATTCATCACTGAGATGATCGAGGTGCTCCGTACTCGCCACCTGCGCCTGGCGCCCAATTTAGCGTTGCTCATCAAGACGCTGGGCATGGGAGAAGGGTTGGCCGAAGAGATTGATCCGTCTTTCAATCTCATGGAAGTCTACATTCCACTCACCGAGGAAGTAGCGAAGCATCGATTTGACGCCGCTGTCTGGGCGCGACAATTTCTGCTCTCCGGCATCGATGCGCTGGAGAGCGGGCTGGAGATTCCCAAGCGTCTGCGGCATATCCTGGGCGACATCGAGCGGGGCGGCTTCGAGATCAACATCCAGCCGTCGAGCTTCGATCCTTATTTCTTGCGACTAGAGCGCCTGGTGAACCACATCCTCATCGCGCTGCTCGCCGTGTCGACCACCATTTCGACAGCGTTCATCGTCGCCGCCTACCATCCCATCGGCGTCGCGGGCATCGCAGAGGTGCTGTTCCTGGGCGCGCTGCTGCTGACCATTGTCTTTGGCGCCTACATCATGTATCTGCTGATCAGCGCACGGAGCAAGAAGCCCTGACGTGGGGCTAGGCATCCACCGGCCAGGCTGGCAAACCGCAGGCGCAATCTTCCTGCTCGGCGAAGGCAAACTCACGCAGCGCAGCGTCGAGATCCGGCGCGCTCTCGGCTCCCGTGGCAGGGAGCAGCGCCAGCAGCACATTGTAGCGGTTGATGACGGCGAGCGCGGGCTGCGTTGCGTTCGCGTTGAGATACGCCGCGAGCGTCGCGCCGTCGGAATCCACAAGAATGGGGAAACTGACATCCGCCTGCCGCCAGAGCGCACGCGCAGCCTCATGGTCGCCGCCAACGATCGCCACTACAGCCGCTCGCGCATAGTCGAGGTCGTCGCTGCGATCGGCAATCGCACGCAACCACGCGATGGAGTGGGCGCCAGCGGCCTGCGGCAGCAGCGCCAGCAAGACAGGTCGCCGCTGCCGCCACGCGCGCAATCGCACTGGCTCGGCGTCGCTGGGCCGCATGACATCTGGCAGTGTGAACGCAGGCGCAAGCACACCACAGCGCGGCGCAGTCGTATCAGGTGAATTGGCCATAATGGGCGCCTCCTGAGAGGGCGATGGGAACGATGTCACACGGACGCGGAGCGCCACAGACGTATCGTACCATCCTGCGCGCCGCCGCAGGTGGCGAGAGTATCGCCATTGGGCGACCACGCCACCCCATGCACCCAATCGGAGTGGCCGCCGAGGTTGGCGATTGCGCGCCCATGTCGCACACTCCAGAGCCGGACCATGTGGTCAGCCGAGCCGGACGCGATGAGTTGCTGGTCGGGGCTCCACGCGACGCGCAGCACATGCCCCTGACTGCCATTGAAGACCGTAAGCTCAGCGCCCGTATCCGCACGCCACATGCGCACTGTTGTGTTGCCAGAGGAGGCCAGTAACGCGCCATCTGGCGACCAGCGGACACAATGCGCAACGAGATGGTGCCCCGTCAGTGTGCGAACCAGCCGACCAGTTGCGGCATCCCAGATGCGCACAGTCGCGTCGCGTGCGGTGGAGGCGAGCCAGCGGCCATCTGGAGACCAGTCAACGCTGGTGAGCGCCGCTTCGTGTCCCTGCAACTGTGCGACACAGCGCGCGCGCGCCACATCCCAGATACGCAGCGTCTGATCGAGAGAAGCAGAGGCGAGAAACTGCCCATTGGGTGACCAACTGACGTCACGCACGCCGTCCGCATGTCCTTGGAGTAGTCCGGTTTGCTTGCCTACGCTCGTATCCCAGATGCGAATCTGTGAGCCGAGCGACGCGCTGGCCAGTGTGACGCTATCGGGCGCCCAGGCGACGGCGTCCACGCCTTTGGTGTGACCCAGCAGCGTATGGGCAGCCGTTCCAGTCGCGGCATCCCAGACGATGACACGTCGATCATACGAGCCGGAAGCCAGCCAGCGGCCATCGCGCGACCAACTGAGACAATAGCAGCCGGTCGAGTGAGCCTGAATGACGCGCGACTGCTCCCACACCGTCGGCAGTGGTCTGGCTGGCGTATGCGCTCCACCACCTGCCGCCTGCGTCGACGCCAGAATGTCGTTCGCGGGGCCACTGGCGCCGAGCAACCACAGCACCTGTTTTAGCGCCTGTTCGAAGGGCTGCTTCGTAAAATCAACGCGGGTGATCCCACGCAACAGCAGCGGCACATCGCATGCCTCGGCGACAATCGGGACGAACAAGCGCATGCGTCCCTCGCGCTGGAGGTCCCAGGCGGCGTACCACTCGCTACGCACAAATTGCGACGCGACAGAAGACGGCGTGAAGATGACGATGTATGCGTCGCTCCTGAGGAGCTCCTGCTCGATGATCTGGCCAAGATTCCCTGCTCCCAGGTTGACCTCGTCGTACCAGACGGAGAGGCCAGCGTCGGAGAGCGCGCGCACCAACTTGCGCGCAAAGAGATTGTCGTTGTGGGAATGACTGATAAAGACACGGGTCGCGGGCGCTACAGCAGACAAAGAGGCCGCCTCGCATTTCCGAAGGCGCCACCCGCGCTATCCACAGCGGCGCTTCATAGATTCCTTGGTATCGCCTGGTGTTTCTCGTCGTTCCATCCGCGCATAGTCTAATACGAAACCAAGCGCTCACGCAAACGAGTAAGGCTAGCGGTTGAAGCTGATGAACGATATAGAGCGGACAGCACGACGTCGCTTGGCCCTACACGAGGAGCCGCGCCGAACCCCAGCCCACGCAGGCGGGCATTGTGGCCGAAGGTCCTTAGCCGCGGCTATATCCACCAGCTCGTGGCCTGGGCATGCTGAGCACGCGCGCAAAACGAATCCGCCCATATGGCAGCGGAATGCGTACCACACGGACGGATGAGCGAGGCGAACGGGACTCTGTGCGCTGTCTGGCTATTCGCCGCGCGCCCAGAACTCCATCAGGTCGCTCTTGGAGAGGACACCACGCAGGCCACCTTCGCCGACCACCGCAATAGCCGTCTGGCCGCCCGCGAAGAGCGTGTAGGCCTCGCGAACCGTGGCTGTCTCGGCAAGCGCGGGCAGCGGCGGACCTTGCCACTCGCGCACGCGCTGGTCGCCCAGCCGCTCGCCACCAGCGAGTCGCTGCAAGAGTTGCGTCTCAGTCAGCGAGCCGACGACCTTATCTTCCTCGATGACGGGTAACTGCGAGATGCCGTAGTCGTGGAAGCGCTCGATCGCGACGGTCACCGGGTCGGTCGGTGAAACGCCGATGACGGGCGGCAGCTTCGGCTCAGACGCATGGCGGAAGCTCAGCACATCCGCAAGAGTCGGCTGCTGTGGTGGCTCGACAAACCCATTCTCGCGCATCCAGGTGTCGTCATAGATCTTCGAGAGGTAACCGCGCCCGGTGTCGGGCAGCAGCACGACGATCACGTCATCTGGTCCGCAGCGCTTCGCGTACTCCAGCGCAGCCGCCAGCGCAGTGCCGCAACTGCCGCCACAGAGGATGCCTTCTTCGCGCGCCAGCCGCCGCGTCAGGCTGAAGGAGGTGCGGTCATCAACACGAATGACCTCGTCCACCATGGACGCATCCCAGTTGGCAGGGTAGACGTCGCCGCCGATGCCTTCCACCTTGTAGGGGTGTGGCGTGTCGTGGGAGAAGATGGAGCCCGCAGGGTCCGCGCCGATCACCTTGATATTAGGGTTCTTCTCTTTGAGGAAACGCGCTGTGCCGATGATGGTGCCAGCCGTGCCGATGCCCGCGACAAACGCCGTCACTTTGCCCTCAGTATCTTCCCAGATCTCTGGGCCAGTGCCGCGATAGTGGGCCATCGGGTTCGCGGGATTGGCGTACTGGTTTGGGCTGCACGCGCCGGGAATTTCGCGGGCGAGACGCGCAGCGACGGTCTGATAGTGATCGTCGTCGCCGTGCATGGCGCTGCTCGGGCAGATCACCACTTCAGCGCCATAGGCGCGCAACAGACTGCGCTTCTCTTCCGAGACCTTGTCTGACATGACGCAGATGAGGCGATAGCCCTTGATGGCGGCGGCAATCGCGAGGCCAGTGCCGGTATTGCCGCTGGTCGGCTCGACAATCGTGCCGCCGGGCTTGAGCTTGCCGCTCTGCTCCATAGATTCGATCAGCCCTACGCCGATGCGGTCTTTGACACTGCCGCCGGGATTGAAATATTCCACCTTCGCCAGCACCAGCGGCTTCACGCCCTGGGCAAGCTTGTTCAGGCGCACCAGCGGCGTATGACCAATGGTCTCTAAGATCGAGTTGTAATAGCGCATAAACCATTCGCGGCGCCCTGCTGGGGCCGCATCTCCTCTGGAACCTATGCCGAACTGCAGTCGAGCGCGTTACGTGGGCGCATCCGACGCGTCGGCCTGACCTCACCGTCTCGCTGGGCGCGCCCCATTGCGACACCCCGCCCCATGGTACACCGAAACGCGCACAGGCGAAAGGCGCCCCCAATGGATAGCGGCTGAAACGTGTTGCATCTGGCGCTACACAGCCTCTTCGGGCGATGAATACGCCACCTCTCGCCTGAGGCAGTATAATCAACAGCAAGTGGCAATAGCCCAGACACACTATTGGAAGGCCCGCCAGCGCACCCTCGCTCACGGTGAGCGGGGGAGAACGAGGAGAATCGTTCAATCATGCTCTCCGCCGCCAAGTGGGGCGCCATCGTCGGCGTCGCCATCTATGTCATCTCGCAAGTCATCACCATCGTCAGCCAGATTGCGCTTGGCGCCGGACCAGCCGACCCGAACCATCCCGGCAGAATTGCGCTGGGCTGCTTCGATCTGCTGCTGATCGTCTTTGCCTTCTCCGCCTCGGGCTTCTATACGGGCCGTGAGACACGCAAGGCCGGACTCGGCGCCATCGCGGGCATGGTCACATTTGCGGTCTATGGCGCGTTGCTCGCCATCTATTCTGTCAGCGGGCAGCGCGCGGATCCCGGCGCCGGTGGGGCGACACTCGGCGAAAAAGTGCTAATCGGCCTGGTGACCGTGCTGTTCTACCTCGGCATCTCCGCGCTGATCGGCTGGCTGGGTGGTCGCCCAGGCGCCACACGTGGCATCGCCAGGGCGGGAGCCGCCACTGGGCAGGCGGCAGAGCCAGCGCAGCGCTAGTTCATCTGGGCGCGCTCGGCCTCGATTCGGACGGATTCTGGAGCGCCCAAACGCATCAATGACGCGGGGAAGCGAAGTTCCGTAACCGTCCAGCGGCGAGCGGGCGCGTCGTCGTCGGTGAGGGCGTCGCCCGCGACGTCATCGTCGCCATGCGCGTCGGGGTCACCTTCGACGATGAACATACTGGCGGATCCGCGCAGGTCAGAGCGCACCAGTCCACGCACCAGTTGCAGGCCCAGCCCTTCCGCAGAATCGAGCGAGAAGCCCTCGGGCGGGCCAGCGCCATCGTCCGCCACGCGCACGATGATCGTCTCTTCTTCTTTCGCCCCGCTAATGCGAATCTCTCCGCGTGTGCGATGCTCGAAGCCGTGCTCGACGGCGTTCGAGACCAGTTCGTTCAGCACAATCGCCAGAGTGGTCGCCTGCTCGCTGGGCAGCAGATAGGGAGCCGCCCCGATCGAGAAACGCACATGCAGGTCAGGTGGAATGAAGTTACCACTGACGACACCGACGATCTTGCGGGCAATCTCATCCACCGGCGCCATGCCGACCTCGCCCGTAGAGAGCAGATCGTGCGTCGCGGCGATGCCCTGAATGCGGTTTACCGTCTCAGCCAGGATATCGCTGGCCTCCTCGCTCTTCGACCGTCTCTGCTGCATATTCAAGATGGCCGCCACCTGCGCCAGATTGTTCTTGACGCGGTGGTGCATCTCGCGCAGCAATGTCTCGCGCTTGCGCAGACCCTCACGCGTCTCCTCGAACAGGCGGGCGTTCTCCATCGCAATCGCGGCGACGTTGGCGAACGTCATGACCAGTTGTAGTTGGTGCTGGCTCAGCATGTGACGCTGATTGCTGAAGACGCAGAGCGCACCGAGCGGCCCATGCACAGTGATGAGCGGCACACAGAGCACCGCGTGCTGGTCGCCAAGCGCCTCATCGCTCAACCCATGCAGGAAACAGTTATTATCCGAGCGCATGCAATCAATGGCGCTGCTGGGCTCACCCGTCTCGATCACTCGCCCAGCGCAACACTGGCCGACCCGTATGCTCGCTCGCGATACCGCGCTCTGCTCGAAGCCATCGTCGAAGCCATGCCACGCCGCCGCGCGCAGCCGTTGTGCGCCCGGGGTCAACTCGAAAAGGACGGAGCGGTGCGCGCCACTCAGCAGCACCGCTTTTTCCACAATCGTTCGCAGCACGTTGTCGAGCACCAGCGATGACGCGACCAAGGCCGAGACATTGTGCAGCGTAGCGAGTTCATTGACCTTGCGCCGTAGTTCCTGGTCGGTCGCCTCATACAAACGGGTATTTTCGATACTCATGGCAAGCTGGCCTGCCATCACCTCCAGCAGACCACGGTCTTCATCGCTAAACGTGCGCGGCGTATGCGAGATGACATTGATGACGCCCTCCAGCTTTTCGACCATGAAGTAGATGATTGGCATGGAGATGAGACCACGCGGCGGTGTCTCGTAGCGACTGGACTCTGTCCCGTAGCGCTCAGGCGACTGGTCGAGGTCTGTCTCGCACAGTGGGCGACCCTGTTCCGCGACGAAGCCAGTGAATCCCTGGCCTAGCGCCACGCGGTAATGCGGGATGTGGTATGGCGAGGGGTCGCTTGTGGCGCGCAGTTCGAGCTCCTGCGTGAACTCATCGAAGAGAAAGATCGTGCAGAGATCGGCGCCAAGCGCGGCGGCGACTGCCTGTGCGGTGATACGCAGCGTCTGATCGAGATCCATCGTCGAATTGACGGCGGCATTGATCTGCTGAAGGGCGCGAATACGCGGAGTGGTATTGGTTGTCCAATCTTCGATCTCTGCCATAGAGCGCCCTCACCCATCGCGCGCAGAGGCAGCGACGCCCCGCGTACAAGTAGAAATACATATTCTAGAGAGTATAGCGTATCGGAGAGGGTCGCCGCGAGGGAGGCGATTCTGCGCTGGCGCCTGCCGCACATCCCGACATGCGCTGTCGCCACATCGTCCTACGCGCATTGCTTGCCTGCAAGCGTCCGTCTACAATCGGCGTAGACACGCGTAGTGCGGACTGAACGCACGCTGCGGGCAGGGAAGAGGCTGGAGGCTGGACTACATGGCAATGAGTCAGGTAGGGTTACAAGGCGCTGTGGCGTCTGCCAGATGGGATGTGCGTCTCTACGACGGTCTGCATAGTCGACGCATCGCGCCCGAGACAAGCGATGCGCTCGCGAGCGCGCTTGGAGAGATCGGTGTCGAGGCGGAATTTCTGCTGGTGCTCATCGACACGTTTCCGGGCGCGCCGAAAGCTTCGCATCTGATTGGCGAAGGGTTTCTGCGGCGGCTGAGCGCGTGCCTCGCCCGTCTGGCGGAGTCCGCCGCCAGCCTCGAACTCGCTACGCAGGGCTACCTTACCGCCCTCGAGGCGAGCTATCCCGACATGATTCGCAGCCAGGCCGACGATGTCTGGTGGCCAACCTTTGGCGGCTACGCGCAGCGTGGCGACTCCCTGGAGGCGCGCCTGCGTCGCTGCGGTTTCGCCTATCGCCATGTCGTCGAGTCACGGCTGCCCGTGCACATGGAGGCCATCCAGGAGCAACTGGCGCTCACCCTCTATGCGCTCGGCAGTCTGCCGCCCATCGGAGTGACGCCCGTCTCGACGCTCTATCAGGGGCTGTACGAACTCTCGTCCGCCCTGCATGGCGACATCGTGCCGCGCCACATCCTCGGCGCAAGTGGCGACCCACGCTATCCCGGCGCCCTCGCGAGCATCACACAGCTACGCGCGCTCGACGCCAGCGGCGACACCTCGCTCGACAGCGACATCGCCTGGGCTCGCGCGCAATACGCGGCGGTAAGCGGAAAACGCTACTCGGGCGGCCCCGCACCGGTTATCGAGCCGTCGAAGTCGGCGAACGCTGAAGATGCGCGCTTGTTGGCCGCCCATGCCGCCTATGAATGGGGGCACACGATCGGTCTGCTCGAAAGCCTGCGGAAAGCGTAGGCGGCGTGTCGCGGAGGTTTGCCGCCGCTGAGTGACACTGATACAATGCCAGATGGCGCGCCCACGTGACACGCGCCACCGACAAGTCAGCGCCATACCTCCGCAGGAATAGATTCGCCATGATGGAAGACCTCGACGAGCCGATAGCGCAACTACACGCAGATACGACCGAGCCAGCGGACGCTGCCGCCGACGCAGGGCCACGCGCCCCCGTGACGCCGCGTGAGTGGATCAGCCCGGGCGTTAGTTTGCGCAAGCGTGTGTTGACGGGCATTGGCGTCGCCATCGTCGCGGCGCTGTTCATCGTCATCGCGCTCTCTGAGGGGGCGTCGGCGCTGGTCAGCACCATCATCGGTATCATCTTCATCGGCGGCTTCATCGGCTATCTGCAAGTTGTCGCGCCGACACCGTTCACCTTGAGACTCGATGAACGCGGGGTGACCCGCACAGACCGAGGCGAGGAGCCCCAGCTCATCACATGGGGCAGTGTCGCGCGGGTCAAAGAGGAACTCTTCAAGAGCGGCGTCACGGTCAGCGTCACCGTCTATAAGCGGGTCGGCGCGAAGGGACTGCACCGCGCATGGGTCGTCTATCGCGACGACATCCCCCAGTTTGACGCCTTTGTCGAGGCGTTCTCGGCGGCGCTCCCACTGGATCGCCCGTGGACGCGCGAAACGGTCCACGAATAGCGCCACATCAGCCACGACGGGAGGAACTCATGGGACTGAGCGATATTCCCTTCTGGGGACGAGTAGCAGGCGAACTGATGGATGCGGGCATGGACCGCCTCGGCGCGAAGAAGTGCGCGACCAAGGGGCATACCTGGCGCGACGTCGGCGCGGTGGTCGTGCGTGAAGATGGCGGCATCGACGAGTTGCCACGCGGAGCCATGCAGCGCTGCCGTCGCTGCGGCGAGACACGCGCCAAGCCAGCCGAATAGGTGAGACCTCACCTCCAAACCCCGCATTGAGGGAAACCTCACCCCCAACCCCCTCTCCTCGCGGGAGAGGGGGCCATACTTACTGGAAAGTGGCAATATCCGCGCATAGTAGGCCAACAGCCCTACAGCATACGATACCCCCTCTCCCTGTGGGAGAGGGGGACAGGGGGTGAGGTCGCGTAGTCCCTCTACCGCCTGCGCACCGATCCCGGCACGAGCAATGCGCCCAGCGCCATACCCGATACCAGGCCACCGAGGTGATCGTACAGCGCGATGTTGCCGCTAAACGACAGGACGATGTTCAGCACAAGCCAGAAGAACCACTGGCCAATCACGGCATTCGCCCCCGGACCAAGGACGCGCCGATACAGCAGGAAGAAGATGCCGAACGCGCCGAAGATGCCGAAGATCGCGCCCGAGGCGCCAATTGCCGCCTGACTTGGATCAAGGAAAGCCTGTGCTATGCCAGCGAGCACGCCTGCGCCCAGGTAGATGGCCAGGAAACGTCCACGCCCGAAGATCTGCTCCGTGATGACGCCGACGAAGTAGAGCGAGAGCATGTTGACGCCCAGATGGATGAAGTTCTCATGCAGGAACATCGCCGTGAAGACGCGGTACCAGTCCGTCGGATGGTTCTGCAACCAGGTCCATCCAATTTCTGTGCCGTAGTAATAGAGCGGGTTACTGGGGTGAGCGGCGGTAGCCAAGAAGTCGAAGTTCGACAAGGCAAGGCAGACCAGATACACCAAGACGTTGATGCCCATCAGCGTGAACGTCACGATGGGGAGGTTGCGCGTGGCGAAGCGGGCGCGAACGGCTGCGCGTTGTGCGCCGTTGCGGTCACTCCACGGGCGCGGACTGGCCTGCCGTGGAGTTGGCGTTGGAGCCGGCATGACAGGCGCGCCGGGAACTGGAGCGGAGCCAAAGACCTCTGGCACGACCGGATTCACCGGCGGGAAGAGCTTAGGAAGGTCATGCGTGCCCGACATGCGCGCAGCCTTCGACTCAGCCAGCGAGGCGTCGTAGCTCTGGCGCAACTGGCGCAGCGCATAGCCACGCAACGCATGGGCATAAGCGCGCGGTGGGTCGAGTTCGATCGCGCGATCGATCGCCGCCATTACCGCATCGTAGCGACCCGCTATCACCATCTCAATCGCCTGGGCGATCGAGGCGTCTGCTGTGTTTGGCGCGAGCCGCTGCGTCGCCTGCGCGGCCATACCCGCCACACCGTATTGTCCCAACGCCAGATTCGCTTCGGCCAGCCCAAGATGCGCCCCCACAGCGGAGGGATCAAGCTGAGCCGCGCGGGCATACTCCGCGGCGGCTTCGTTCAGCCGCACCTCTTTGAGGAATTCGTCGCCCTTCTCGATGAGGGCGCGCACATCTACTGTTTGTTCCATAGAGCCAACCGTCTCCACTATGCCATTTCTGCGCTACAAACAAGCAAACGCAGGTGTTCAGAACGTTTCGAAGTAATTTAGCAGGGCGTCAGATGACGATACACATGTAGCTCCACTACAAAGAATACGCGCCAACATGCGCCTGCGTTCGGAAGGCTGGCACCCTAACGGACGAGCGCCGCCAGCAGCGAGCAGGCGAACACCGAGACAGCGATGTAGCCGTTCATGTTGAAGAACGCGACATCGAGCCGTGAGAAATCTTCCGGATGCACCAGGCGATGCTCCCAGATCAGCAGCCACGCCGCGACGCCGACGCCGATCCAGAAGGGCCAGGCGAGTCCCAACATGCCACCTACAGCAGCCAGCAGGCCAACCGATGCGCCATGCATCATTTCAGAAATCTCTAAGGCTCGCTGCGCCCCGAACCGCGACGGAATTGATTTCAGGCCGTGGGCACGGTCGAAGTCAATATCCTGGCAGGCGTAGATCAGGTCGAAGCCACCGACCCACGCGGCGACGGCCAACCCCAGCAGCAGCGGCGGCACGAGATTCGCCACGCTGATCGTCGGGTTGATGGCGAGCCAGCCACCAATCGGCGCGATGCCATCGGTCAACCCAAGGAAGATATGGCAGAGCCACGTGAAGCGCTTGGTGTAGGAGTAGCCGACCAGAAACAGCACTGCCACCGGCGAGAGCATCAGACACAGCGGATTGAGTTGCGCGGCGGAAAAGACCAGCAACGCCAGCGCGACCAGCGCAAAGAGCGCCATCTCTACCGGCCTCAGCAAGCGCTTTGGCAGCGCGCGATTCGCGGTGCGCGGATTGAGCGCGTCCATGCTGGCGTCAGCGAGCCGGTTGATCGCCATCGCGGCAGTTCGCGCGCCCGCCATCGCCAGCGTCACCCAGATGATCGGGCCGAACCCAGGCCAGCCGTGCAGCCCGTGGGCCGCGAGCGCGAGGCCGAGATAGGCAAACGGCAACGCGAAGATCGTATGCTCGAACTTGATGGATTCCAGAAAGACACGCAGTTTGCCGCTCGCGGCGACACCTGCCTGTTGACCAGCTTGTGGCGCTTCCGCCCGCATGATACCTTCTCCCAATCGTCGCGCCGCGTCCAACCATGAAGATGCGATTATCCGGCGGCCCGGCTCTTGCTGATTATACGGCGAGGCGCAGTTACCCGCTAATGCGCTGGGCGTATATGGATGAGCAAGATTGCCCGCTAGCACGACGTTGAAGGAACGCAGAGAATTGTTAAGGAAGCCATGAAACATTCCGTCGACTGCCGCGCTCTAAACTTTGCGTAATTCCACTGCCTTCGACAGACCAACCATTCCTGCGGGCGAGGAGAACGTGAGCGCGGCCCCGCGCACGCGATATTGTGGAAGATATGTCGAGAAAATAGGGAGAGCATATCGTGGCAGAAACACCCACCGTCGCCAGTAGCTACACATTTGACCCCTTCGCACGACATCAGTTCTACCACGACGTCAACGAGTCACTCGTACGCCGCGCTATCGCCCACGTAGATGCGTCGCTGCCAAAGGGTCAGCGCGCCAGTGTCGTCGAGTTGGCCTCCGGCACAGGCGCCGTCACCGAACTTATCCTCGATGAATTCGAGCGGCTTGGACGCCCCGGCCATGTCATCGGCATCGAGCCGTCCACTGAAGCCATCGAAATTGCGCGTGATCGCCTGAAGGGTCGTGACGTTGAATTCATCCAGGGCGAGGCCGACGAGGCTCCGCGCCTGGGCGCGCATGCCGACGCGGCGTTCTTCTGCAACGCCATCCATCTCATCCCCGACAAAGCCGATGTCCTCAACAAACTCGCATCGGCTTTGCGACCCGGCGGCTTTCTCGCCATCAACAGCTCCTTCTACACTGGCGCATATGCCCCGGGAAGTGAGCGCTTCTACCACCTATGGACACGCCGCGCGCTCGGCTGGCTGCGCACAAACGCGCCTGGCGTGCGCACATCGCGCCAGGAGAAGGCGATGGCGATGCAGTGGCTCAGCGCCGACGGCTACGCCGACGTCATGGCGGAATGCGGCCTGAAGGTGGTTGACCGCGCAGAAGAGACGGCGCAGATGCCACTCTCCTCGTGGCAAGACATCGGACGCTACTGGCTCTTCATCGAGGGCGCGCTGCCCGGCGTGCCAATTCCGATTGGAGCCGATGCTCTCTATCATGCCGCCGCTCAAGCCTTCGAAGAGCTTGAGTTGACCTCTGTGCCGCGCGTCTGGCTGCAGATGGTCGCCGAAAAAGCGAAGTAGAGGCTGAGCGCATGAGCGAGCGACGTGGCCCAGCGCTCTCGGACGAGTTGACGACGCCACGGCTCGTCATTCGCGCCTATCAACCCGACGACGCTGATGCGCTGTACGCGACGGTGGCGGACTCACGCGAGCATATCGCGCGCTGGCTACTCTGGACCGACCAGCACGGCAGCGCCGCCGATTCGCGCGCCTTGATCGAGCGATTTCGCACAGAGTGGGAGCAGGACGAAGACTTTACCTTCGGCGTCTTTGCCCGCGACTCCGGCGCGCTGCTCGGTGGACTGGGACTACATCCGCGCGCGTGGAACGTCCCATTCTTCGAGGTGGGTTACTGGCTAGCCTCCGCTGCGGAGGGCCACGGCTACATGACTGAAGCGGCCTCGGCGCTGGTGGACTACGCGATACACGATCTCGGCACACGATCTCGGCGCGTTGCGGGTCGAGATTCACTGCGACGCGCTCAACACGCGTAGCGCCGCCGTCGCCCGTCGCCTCGGCTTCACGCAGGAGGCGCTCTTCCGCAAGCATATGCGTCGTCCCGATGGCCGCCTGCGCGATACCCTCGTCTTCGCGAAGGTCGTGTGAGCCGTCAGGCCAGCAGGTCAGCCAGGGCACGCACCGTGCGCGTGGGTCGCTCGGTTCCGCCGTCGGGGAGAGGTCGACTCGTGGGGTTGACCCAGACGCCGGAGATACCGAGTCGCTGCGGCGCGAACACATCCCATTCCAGGTTATCGCCGACCATCCAGGCGTCGGTCGGCGCGATAGCAAGCATAGCGAGCGCATGCTGATAGACGCGCGGGTCAGGCTTGCCACAGCCAAACTCGCCCTCCACGATGATGACCTCGAAGTGGCGCGCCAGATCGAAGCGCTCGATCTTCCGCCGTTGCGCCGTAGCCGCGCCATTCGTCAGCAGCGCCAGCCGCACGCCACGCCGCGCTAAAGCATCCACCGTCTCCAGGGCGCCCGGCAACGGCGCTAGCCTCTCATCTCTCATCGCGGAGAAATCCGCTGCGATCTGCCCGCCGAGCACAGCCGCACACTCCTCTGGCATTCCCACACGTCGAAGCGACTCGGTGACGATGTGCGCCCGCGCCGCGTCGAGGTCCAGGCGTCCATCGCGGTGCCGCGCGGAATCATCCCAATACCAGCGCCGATAGTCGTCGATGGCGGCGCGCATCTGCGCGACTGTGAAGGGCGCGACGTCAGGCGCATAGGCATGGCAGACCGCATCCCAACATGCGTCTACGCCGAGCGAGTCAGCGAGAATCGTGTCGTCGAGGTCGAGCAGCAACGCTGGTGGAAAGGCGTGATTCATCGTCATGTCTCCTGGCAGGCGAGAGCGGGCAAACGCCGCGCATGAGAATTATCTCATCTGAGACGACAGAGTGACCCACACGCGTTGACACTCATTCCCCATGCACCCTATACTTTCGCAGAGATGCGCTCAGAACGCAGAAGCAGACAGCAACTCCCGCCTCGTGTATCCGCTGGCGGGGCCCAGCGTGCGCTCGCGAGGATGAAGAGGCCACGCGGAGCGCGAGGAGAGAACGAGTACACCTATGAGTGGACCTGGAGGCATGGTCACCAAGCGTGATCAGCGACGCGAAAGCCGACGCGATCAATATCAGCGCCGGCAATCTGAGCGCAAGGCAGAGCGCCAGCGTTTGCTCCGCCAGCAGCAGATGCGGAAATATGGACTCATCGGCGGCGTTGTGCTGGTGGTTGCGCTACTCGTTCTGGTCGTCAGCCAGTTCATCATCCACAACAATCAGACGGCTCCGACAACGGGGCTCAACGCACATCCTGCGACCGGTCAAGCCGTGGATGGGATGACCTGCGACGCCTCACAGGGCGGCGCACTGCACATCCACCAATACCTCGACCTGTACATCAACGGCCAGCGGGTAAATGCGAACCCCGGCATTGGCATCGTGGACTCGCAGGGCTGCCTCTATCCGCTGCACGTGCACGATAACGAGGCGAACATCATCCACAATGAGAGCAATAAGCAGAATGTCTCATACACGCTGGGCCAGTTCTTCGATGTGTGGGGCGTGACGCTCTCCAATTCGCAAGTTGGTAACTACAAGGTGGACAGCACACACAAGCTGGTCATCAAACTGATCGACCAGAATGGCGTCGTCACCACCTACACTGGCAACCCGCACAACATCCCGCTGCAAGAACACGAAACCATCTACGTGATGTACAACAGCCCGAACGTGCAGGCCAAGCCGTTCACCGACTGGCTGAATCTCGCGGGTTGATTCCCAGTCCAGAATCGAACACCGCCGGAAGGGTTGCTCCCTCCGGCGGTGTTTTTGTATGTGCGGCGCTAGCAGACGCCTGCGTAGCGGTCGGCGAGATACGCGCGTTTCGCAGCGTCATCGCGCGGCGAGAGCAGAAAGCGCGCCCACGCCTGCCGCTCATGCCAGATGGGCGCTAACTCCCAGACGCAATTCATCGCGCGATGCTGTCCATCTCGGGGCTCGAATGGCGAGAACGTACCGGCAGCCGTGAGGTCCTTGCTATACGCCGTCTCCCACAATTCGTTCTCATTGTTCCAGGTAAAGACGAGCAGCAGCAACGTGGCCCCGCAACGATGCGCCTCGACGAAGCCGAGACATCCATCGATGGGCAGCCGCCCAGTCATGAACTCCGCACGTAGAAATGCTCTGCTCTCCGCGATCACCACTGGAGGTAGCGCATCCTCTCGCCGGCAAATGTCATACCACTTCAGATATGCGGTCGGAAGCGCGAGATCTTCGCCTACCGTCGCATACTTTTCGACGTGCAGATACTCAGGCGAGACGGCGCCCAGCGCGCTGAGGTCGCTTATCATCGCGCTACTCCTAAGCGTCGCGGCTCCGTGTGAAGTCCATCGTCCAGTTGGTTTCCCAGGTCTTGCCGCCATCCTCCGAGAACGCCTGCTCCCAGCGGCAATGGTCCACATCACGGCTCGTCCAGATGAAGCGGCTGAAGATGGCGCGCCCGTCGAAAATCTCATGGTCGTAGAACTCTCCACGCCCGTTGACGAACCGGCCAACCATTGGCTCACCGATGGGGCCGCTTGCGTTGCTGGCGATCCAGTAGATGCGCCACAACTGCGTGGAAGGCTCGTACGTGCGCACCGTCACGCCGACCACCCGGCCCGTCGGCAATTCCATCGTCACCTCATCGAAATTGCCCAACCCGTCCAGCGTCTTGCGGATGGTCGAGTGCGAGGAAAACACATCCCACTCGTCGCATCCCTGCAGGCGCTTCTTCAGCTTGTGCTGCACACTGTCCCAGGAACCAATGAGGAAATCGAAATCGTTGCGACCATCCACCCGTGTCTCAGTTGTCATCTCTGCATGCTCCCGCGAGGCGTGATCGCGCCCGTCCCACTCGCGGGACGACGTAGACGCTCGCTCTATCCACATGCTATGGTCATAAGCGGACACGGATTATCCTAATAGCGCGAGATGGGACGCGACAGGGAAAAGATGTATTACTCGACATCGCGAGCGCTGGCGATTCTCGATCTGCTGCAGACACACGGCCAGATGCGTGGAGAGGACATCGCCGCGCGGCTAGAAGTGGATGCGCGCACGATCCGGCGCTATGTGATGATCTTGCGGGATAGAGGCATCCCTGTCGAGATGAAGCGTGGCCGTTATGGCGGCTACTCGCTGCCAGCGGGCTATCGCCAGCCACTAGCGCTGACCCAAGAGGAGGCGCTCGCATTGACCTATGGGCTGCTCGGTGGCGGCCAGCAAGCGCTCGGACTTGGCGACCACGACGCGACTCGCACCCTCAAGAAGGTGACGCGTGTACTGCCGTCCGCCACGCGCGAACTCATTGGCGCGTTCACTGGCGCGGTAACCTTCGCGACGCTACAGCGACCTGCCGACGTTGGAGCCACGCCCGAATCGCTGCGCGGCATCGTCCAGGCAATCCAACGGCGCCATCGCATCCACATACGCCATCGGTCGCAAGGGGGCGAGGTGACGGAGCGTGTGGTAGATCCCTATCAGGTAGTCCATCGCATGGGACGCTGGTATCTGGTCGGCTACTGCCATCTGCGGGCCGACCAACGTGTCTTTCGGCTCGATCACGTACTCCACACGAAAGAGCTTGGCGAGACATTCGCTCCCACGCAGATAGACGCCATCGCCGCGGTCGAGCGGTCCATCGCGCAGATGCCGTGGCGCTGGGAGTTCGAGGTGATCGCCGATGCGCCAGCCGACGAAGTGCGCAGGCGCATCCCCACGACTATCGCGACGCTCCATCCCCTTGAGAATGGCACGGCGCTGCGCGGATTCGCCAGTGACCTCGATTGGCTGGCCTATCTGCTGGCAGGCGTGGGGGCGCCACTCGTCATCGTGCGCCCCCAGGAGCTACGCGACCATTTCCGCGCGCTAGCCCAGCGCGTGCAGGCCATCGCAGACCAACCAGCGCCACCACTAGGGAGGTAAAGGGCGAGTTAGGCGCGGGGGCGCGCCTCACAGGCCGAGCAGCGCGTGGTGGCGGGATTGAGTTCCAGCCGGCGCGAAGCAATGGGACGGCCACAGTGATCGCAGGCGCCATAGAGGCCAGAGTCGGCGCGGCTCAGCGCATATTGCGTGCGGCGAAGATCGCTGCGCAGCAACGGCGCGAGTGCGGCGCGCAATGCGCTATCGGGCGCATCTGGGGAAACGGTCGCGTCGAGATCGGAGAGCGCCAGCAGCAGCGCCACATGCTCGCGTTCGAGGCGGGCCAGGCTGCGGGCCAGGGTCGCGGGGCGGCTGGTCTTGGTCGCCAGCGGTTTGCGCCGCGCGGCAGAGGAACGGGTCGCGTACGTCATAAGTGCTACTCTCTCTGTGCATCCTGCGCATGTAGTCGGCGCCTGGGGAGGCGCCAAGCAGCGCGCCAGTCTGGCCCCATGAGGCGAATGTCAGGCACATGCGGGTAAGCCACGTCACGGCTGTCTACGTCGTTCGACTTGTCGTCACCAGGGTCGTTCGCTAGGTCGTTCGCTAGAAGAATGAGAGCATTGGCCGCGTCGGAAAACCTCTCACGACGCAGAGCCTATGTCATCCAATACGAACACAAGCGCTAATAGCAACACGCATGCCGCAAGTCCTAACAAACGCAAACTCCACCACGACGCGGCAGGCAGCCGCTGGATGCTGAAAGCAAGCCAATTGCGTGAAGTCAGGGTGGTTTGACACGCCGAAAAGACGCGGACTATACTGCCCCAGAATCAGCCAGAATGACGTCCAGGAAGCGCGCTCAGGCACGGCGGTAAATGATGGATATCTTGAACGATCATGAAGCCGCTGCTTCCCCTGGTCAGTAGTTCATATATAACGGAGCATTTCATGGCAGAGTCCGATTCGAGCGCACAGCCCAGCGCCAAGCAAGATGACCAGCCCAGCGCCCAGGCTACGAGCGCATCTACACCGGCTGCCGAAGCCAACGATCGCGTCGCGGAACTCGAAGCGCAACTGGCCGCCGCGAAGGCGGAGGCGGCGCAGAACTGGGAGAAATTCCTGCGCGAGCGCGCGGAGATGGACAATTTCCGCAAACGCCAGGAGCGCGTCGCGACCGATCGCGTGCGCCGTGAGAAGCGTGAGATGCTGGGCAAGGTGCTCGAAGTCGTCGACAACCTGGAGCGCGCCCTCATCTATCAGGACACGATGGACCGCGATGCGCTCCAGCAGGGCATGCGCATGCTCCAGTGGCAACTCAATGAACTGCTGAAGATGGAAGGTCTGACGCCGGTTTCCAGCGTCGGCGAGCCATTCGATCCCTATGTGCACGAAGCGATCGAGACGGTCGCGTCATCGGAGCATCCAGAGGGGGTAGTCGTCGAGGAAGTGCGCAAGGGGTACAAGCTGGGCGATGAGACGCTGCGTCCGGCGCGCGTCAAGGTCAGCTCCGGCCCGGAAGCGTAGCCGACCGCGCGCCATCGAGACATTTCTCCCCTGGCGCTCAACCCAATGTGGCGCGCGCACGTATTCTGCAGAGAAGCAGCCGCGCCACGGGGGTCCGATTTCTTCTTTCCCTGTCGGCGCCTCGGCGCCACATGAAAACGGACGCTGCGCACTCCGTGTGTTTGCGCTATCGAACAGAGCGCCATGGAATACAAAGACTATTACAAAATACTTGGGGTCACTCGCGCCGCAAGCACAGATGAAATCAAGAAATCATTTCGTCAGCTTGCGCGCAAGTATCATCCTGATGTAAACCCAGGCAACAAACAGGCGGAAGCGCACTTCAAAGAGATCAATGAGGCGTATGAAGTCCTCTCTGATCCCGACAAGCGCCGCAAATATGACACGCTCGGCCCCAACTGGACTGAGCGCTTCGGCGCGGCTGCCTCGACTGCGCGCCAGCGCTCGCCGTTCACCACGCGCACGCGCACCGGAGCCGACACGACTGGTTCCACAGGCGCATCAGGCAATTACGACTTCGCCGACCCAACGGGCTTCTCTGACTTCTTCGATGCGCTCTTTAACCGGCGCACCACAGGAACAACCGCCAACCCTGGCGCCTCTACCTCACGCGGGCGCGCCAGCACATCCAGCGGCTCAGGCACGTTCAACGGCAGCGGTTCGCTGAATCGTGGCGAGAATGTCGAGCAACCGGTGGAAATCACCCTGCGCGAGGCCTATTCGGGCGCGCGTCGGCTCTATACCATCCAGCAGCCAGAGACGTGCTCAGCCTGTAATGGCTCAGGCAGAATCAATGGCCGGATTTGCCAGACCTGCGGCGGCTCAGGAGTGACCGAGCGCGAACGCCGCATCACCGTCAACATTCCAGCGGGCGTGGACACCGGCGTGAAGGTGCGTGTGGCGGGCGAGGGCCAGCCCAGCGCTAATGGTGGCCCGCGCGGTGACCTGCTGCTGAACGTCACCGTGAAGGCTGACCCGCAGTTCGAGCGGCACGGCGACGACCTCACGATGGAAGCGCAGGTGTCTCTGACCACGACGGTGCTTGGCGGCGAGGTGACACTCCCCCTGATCGACGGCAAGCGCATCACGCTCACCATTCCGCCAGAGACGCAAAACGGGCAGGTATTCCGCGTAACAGGCAAGGGCATGCCGAAGCCAGGCAGCGACGCACGCGGTAACCTGCTGGTGAAAATCCAGGTGAAACTCCCCCAGCGCCTCACCGAGCGTGAACGCCAACTCTTCGAGGAACTGCGCCGCGAACGCCCGGCCAGCTGAGTGGGGACGACGGGCGCCCGGCCACGAGTGATACTGATTGCGCTTGGGTTGTTGATATATGCGCGCTCCGGACCTCACCCCCAACCCCTCGCCCACAGGGCGAGGGGCTGGGGGTGAGGTCGGCCAACGCCACAACCCATGCTACATTGGGATGAACACCCGCAGGTAGTAGTTATTCGGGTTCTGCACGTCGATCGTGATGGTGTAGGTTGGCCCACTGCCAATGGTAGCGGTGAACCCACTTGCCGATGACGCTGAAATCGCCCAGCCATCATTCGACATCGAGTGCATCAGGAATGCCACCACAGTACTCTGTGTGCCTGCGCTACAGAAATACACATAGGTCGAGCCCGCTGTGCCGCCACCCTGGAACGTACTTAGCCGCGTGCCGGGCGGCATCTGGAAGTGGTTGCGCGGGTCGCCGGTTGGGCTCGGACTAGTGCCGTCGTAATACAACGTGTACTTCGGCGAGCCAGAATAATACGTCGGATCGTTGAGGCACGACGGCGCGCCAATCGTCGCCACTTGCATCCGGAACGTGGTGTAGCCGCCGTTGTGGCTGGCATACTGATCGAACCCAATGAAGGCAAATGGGTTCCCCCAGCCAGTAGTGTTGAGGCAATTGTGACTATTGCTGCAATAGTCGAGATACGTGAAGTTTGTGGTATCGGGAAACAAGTTGTTCAGCGCCCACTGCATCTGGTTGAGTTTTGAGATCGTCGAGCCAGTCGACCCATCGATTGCGCTCTCACCCCCCTGGAAGCAGACGGTATAGGTATGCACGCTGTACGCGCCTGCGCCGCCGCCGCTCTGTGAGCCCGCGTTGATATACGCGCTTGCTGGAAGTGGCAGCCCCGGCGCCCCGTTGACGCTGACAAATGGCGATGAACCAGGATCGAGCTGCGCGCACCCAGGTATCGGCGTGGCCGTCGCGGGGGCTGTCGCCGTCGCCGTTGGGTTGGGAGTCGCGGTGGCTGTAACCTTACCTGTGGTAGTTGCCCCGCACGCAACCAGACAGATCGCAAGGATGAAGATGAAACCGCTCGCAAGTGCATTGATCGTTCGTGACACCATACTTCCTCTTCCTCCGCCTGAACCGACCAATCGTATACGCAGCGAATGGTACTTGCTTGTATGACGGCTGTCAGTGATATGCATCACATTTGAATGTGATTGGCCGCGAGCGGCTGGTTGGCGTCTAACCAGTTCAGTAGCGCAATGCGCGGGCTTCGGACCTACAGGATGACATCGCCTGCCAGCGCACGCAATTGGGGCTATGTGCGAGAAGTCACCGACACCCTAACGCGCTAGCGCGTTATAATAGATAAGTGACTGTGCGACAGGCGTATTACAGCGTTCTACCACCGTATGATCACACCAAATGGCACGCAGGCCAGCTGCTGGCTTGCGCTGTTGGCGTCTGCTCCCCAGAACCACGCGCGCCGAGCGCTTAATCCGCGCGAAGCCAGAATGGGCGTGGCTTCTTGGGCGCGAACCGGGCGCGAAACTTTGGCTTCGACTCGCGTGGCAGCATGTGCGCGCGGGTGGGATAAACGACTGAAGCAGTCAGCGGAGCGCGCACTGCGCTAGCGAAAGGAGGAGCGACGCCGGATTCTGACGCGCTCAGGCCGACGCCGCTACAGGTTTTCATGAGCACCACGAGCGTACAGAGAGGTCCGCTGGTGACCGACCTCCACGACAGCCCGGCAGGGGTCAATAACTTCTGCATCGTGGCGGCCACGGTGAATGGGTCGGGTAGCCAAACGGCCAATAATGTTCTTGTCCGCGCCCTGTTCCGCATGGGCATCCCGGTGAGTGGCAAGAACATCTTCCCGTCGAATATTCAGGGCTTGCCGACCTGGTTCCACATCCGCATGTCAGAGGCGGGCTACACAGGTCGCCGCGATACGGCTGAGGTAGTGGTCGCGCTCAACCGGGCGACCGCAGTGCAGGATATCGCCAGTGTGGCCCCTGGCGGCGTGCTCATCTATCCGACAGAGTGGAAACTCGCCGAAGAGCGCACCGACATCACGTACTACAACATCCCAGTGCAGCAGATGGCGAAAGACTCTGGCGCGAATGCGGAGTTGCGCCCCTATGTCGCCAACATGGTCTATGTTGGCGCGCTGGCTGAACTGCTCGGCATCGACCTCAACGAGATCGAAAAGGCCATTCTGGAGCACTTCGGTGGCAAGCCAAAACCGACCGCCCTCAACTTCGGTGTGGTCAAGGCTGCTGTCGAGTACACTCGCCAGAACATCACCAAGCGCGACAACTTCCGCGTGCAGCCCTCGAATAAAACGGCTGGCAAGATTCTGATCAATGGCAACTCTGCCGCTGCGATGGGCGCCGTCTTCGGTGGCTTCAGTGTCGCGGCGTGGTATCCGATTACCCCCTCCACCAGTGTGGTTGACGCGCTTGGCGACTACGCCAAGGATCTGCGCGTCAACAAGGAGACGGGTGAGCGCTACTACACCATCGTCCAGGCGGAAGATGAACTCGCCGCGATTGGCATGGTGGTCGGCGCCGGCTGGATGGGCGCGCGCGCGATGACCGCGACCTCTGGGCCGGGATTCTCGCTGATGACCGAATACACAGGCTACGCCTACTTCGCCGATATCCCCTGCGTCATCTGGGACATCCAGCGGATGGGGCCGAGCACGGGTCTACCCACGCGCACCTCGCAGGGCGACATCATGATGGCCTACTACCTGGGCCATGGTGATACGCGCCATATCCTGCTGCTGCCAGATGGCATGGAAGAGTGCTTCGAGTTTGGCTGGAAGTCATTCGATCTCGCCG
Organism: Ktedonobacterales bacterium; assembly: GCA_036391835.1. Classification (GTDB taxonomy): domain Bacteria; phylum Chloroflexota; class Ktedonobacteria; order Ktedonobacterales; family JADMIN01; genus JAKAIY01. Next base: position 34,597 of record DASVZC010000068.1, read on the forward strand.
AGCGCCTGCAAACACCAGTCTTTGTGATGAGTGACCTCGACCTCGGCATGAACCTGTGGATGAGCGAGGCATTCACCTATCCTGACAAGCCATTCGATCGCGGCAAGGTGCTCAGCGCCGAAGACCTCGACCGGCTTGGCGGATTCAAGCGCTACTCCGACGAGGAAGATGGCACAGGCGTCGGCCCGCGCACGCTCCCCGGCACCGATCATCCGCAGGCCGCCTACTTCACGCGCGGCAGCGGCCACAACGACAACGCCGAGTACACCGAGAAGCCCAACGAGTGGAAGGCCAACATGGAGCGGCTCGGGCGCAAGCACGCCTACGCCCGCACGCTGGTTCCCAAGCCCGTTGTGGACGAAGTGGAAGGCGCTGAGATCGGCATCATCAGCTACGGCTCGAATGATCCAGCGATCCGCGAAGCCCGCGACATGCTGGCCGCTGGTGGGCTGAAAACCAGCTACCTCCGTCTACGCGCGCTGCCCACCACCACCGAGGTAGAAGCGTTCGCGCAGAAGTACGATCGCCTGTATATCGTAGAGAACAACTTCGACGGCCAGATGCGCCAAATCCTGGCGTCGGAGTATCCGAAGCGCGCGGCGCACATGCACAGCATCTCACTCTGCGATGGCTTGCCGCTCACCGCGAAGTGGATCGCCCAGTCACTCGTCACCTTGGAACAGGAGCGATAAGTCTCATGGCTGCTATTCAGGAACCGCCAACCAGTGGGGTCAACCTCATTGGCCTGACGCGTAACGATTACAAGGGTAAGCCGTCCACGCTGTGCAAAGGCTGCGGCCATGATTCGATCTCGGCGCGCATCATCTCTGTAGCCTATGATCTCTCGATTCGCCCGACGCAACTCATCAAGATGAGCGGCATCGGCTGTTCGAGCAAAACGCCAGCCTACTTCCTCAATCAGTCGCATGGCTTCAACGGTTTGCATGGCCGCATGCCATCGGCGGCGACCGGCGCCCTGCTCGCCAACCACACGATGGCGGCGGTCGGCGTGAGCGGCGACGGCGACACAGGCAGCATCGGCCTGGGCCAGTTCAAGCACATGGTTCGCCGCAACGTCCCGATGGTCTACATCATCGAGAATAACGGCGTCTACGGCCTGACGAAGGGCCAGTTCTCCGCCACTGCTGACGAAGGCCAGAAGCTGAAGTACGCCGGCGTGAACGAACTGCCCGCAATCGACGTCTGCCTCGAAGCGCTGGTGGCTGACTGCGGCTTCGTCGCTCGCAGTTTCGCAGGCGACCCGCGCCAGGTCGAACAGTTGCTCAAGGCTGCGTTCAGCCACAATGGCACGGCTGTGCTCGACATCATCAGCCCGTGCGTCTCGTTCAACGACCACGAAGATTCCACCAAGAGCTATGCCTGGGGCAAGGCGCATGAGGAGATCATCAACGAGTTCTCCTTCATTCCCGCGCGTCAGGAAATCACGGTGGACTACGAAGAGGGCGAGTCGGTGGACGTGAAGATGCACGACGGCTCGACGGTTCGTCTGCGCAAGCTCGACGGCCAGCACGACCCAACCGACAAGTACGCCGCGATGCGCCTGCTAGAAGATGCCCACCGCAAGCAGGAACTGATCACCGGCATCATCTACCTGGATGAGGGCCGACAGAGCCTCTCCGAACTGGAGCGACTGCCCAAGACGCCGCTCGCGCGGCTCACCGAAGAGCAACTTCGCCCCTCGAAAGAGACACTCAACGCGCTGATGGCGGAATTGATGTAATCGCCCCAGAGTCACGCGCTAGTCAACGGCCCGCTCGCATCGGTATGATGTGGGTGGGTCGTTTGCTATTTCAGCGACCCACCGCAGGGAAGGCACATTGAAAGGAGGCGAGCGCGTATGCCAGCGAATGAGATTCGCTTTGACGCATCAGCCAAAATCTTTGCGCGGCCAGAAGTGGTGTGGGAGATTCTCTCCGACTACGACAAGGGACATCCCAGCATCCTCCCGCCCAATGCATTCAGTAATTACAAAGTGCTGAAAGGCGGACGCGGCGAGGGAACCGTCGTGACATTCGTGTTTCGGGTCAACGGTGTCAAACGCGCCATTCATGACACTGTGACGACACCAGAGCCAGGACGAACGCTGGTGGAAACGACAACGGATGGCTCTACGGCGACGACATTCAGCCTGAGCCCGCTCGATGATGGCCGCAGCACACAGTTGACCATCACGACGGTACAGACGCCACGCCTGGGCCTCGTCGGCGTGGTCGAACGTCTGACGATGGCGCTGCTCATCCCCTCGATGCGGCGTATCTATCAGGAGGAGATGCAGCGACTCAACGAGGTCGCGCGGCGGTGGCCACTGATGTGACAGAAAACGTCCCTCCCCGACGGAAGAGTCGCGGGGAGGGACGCAGAGGGGAAAGAATCGGAGCAGCTCTCAACTCACCACGGTGATGCCGAGCGCCAGGAGCGCGTTGACGGCATCGCCCGCAGCCGCATAGACCGTCGAGCCATTCGCGCTGAGGTTGCCCTCGAAGACGCGGTCGTTGGGCACGGTAGCCATTTCGATATCACGGATGAGCACACGATGCTCGCACTCGATGCCGAGAATCTGCGCGGCGGCTTCGGCGATGAAAGTGTTCGTCTCAGCGGCGGCGGCCTTGATCGCGCCAAGGTATGCGCCGATGAAGATATCTTCGAGTTGCTCGCCGAACGACAACATCGCGGATGCGCTCGTGAAGGTTCCCGCCGGGAACTTGAACACACTATATGGGAAACTCAGGCCCAGGCTGACAAGGGTATCCTGGTGGGCCTGCTCCTGGCCCTGCGCAGCGCGGAAATATGTGCGATGACCGCTATTGAGCAGCGTGCTCGTCGCCACATCGCCCGCGACGCCATACTTTGAGCCTTCGCCTAACGCATTGGAGTAGAAGGCGACGGCGATACGTTCGGCGCCGACTGCCGCTTGCCCAAATGCGACCACGGGGTCTGTCCCAGATGCGTGAACGGCTCCCGCGCCGCCCTTCAGCAACACACTACCGCCGATGCCAGCGCCTAGCGCCACGCCCCCACCAGCGGCCATCAGTCGCGTCATGAACGCGCGACGATTGCT
>DASVZC010000069.1:0-38964 GCA_036391835.1 Ktedonobacterales bacterium
GCGATGCCCATATGCGGGCCAAACATGCGTGAGTAGACGTGATTGGGCGCTGATTTGGTTGGTGGGACGAAAAAGTACGCGCCGCACGGTTCGCTGGTATTGAGCGCCTCGCCAAGATTCGCGCCCGGTTTTGCGGCGTCGAGCTTCGCAGCATCGACCACCGGTATCAACGTGTGTGGTACCCCAGCCGAGCCAGTCTCGATCGGAAGGTCGGCGCGCAGATCGCTCTCTGCCAGGCCGACACTCGCCGCCAGCGCGGCGCGATCACCTGTCCACTGTGTGAATGTGGAGTTGCGTTGGCGCATCCACGCGAAACTGAGACGCGTATCTGAGAACAGCAGGTCTACGTCGAGCGGGCCAATGCCAAGGTCGAGCGTGATGGGCGATTCGCTGCCGGGTGTCACGCGTCCTGCGGCGGCTAGCGCAAAGGCGGCGCCGATGATCGGATGCCCTGCGAATGGGAGCTCTACCTGTGGCGTGAAGATGCGCAAGCGGGTGAGTGATTTGGCTTCACGCGCCGGCAGCGTAAAGACGGACTCGGAAAAGTTCATCTCACGCGCAATGCGCTGCATGTCTTCGCTTGTGAGACTGGTGGTGTCGAAGAATACCGCCAGTTGGTTGCCTCCAAAAGGCTCGTTGGTAAATACGTCGAGTTGCATATAGCGAAAACGCCGCATGTGGTTGTAGCCCTCCGGTGGCCGTGTGAGCAGCCTATGTCGCACAGCATCCCATGTAGAGTACACGATGACGCCTTATTTACGCTCGCTCTCTAGGACTAGCTTCCCGCAGCATTAGGCGCTGGGGCGCCCGCTAGCGTGGCTCCGGCGCCCAGATCTGCGAGGCGAGCAACATTTGCTTCAGCGCCATCAGTGGCGTGAGTGGTCCAACGCCGCCGGGCACAGGTGTGATTGCGCCGGCCACCTCTGCGACGCCAGCGAAATCGACATCGCCAACAATCGAGCCGCCCGGACGCACATTAATGCCTACATCCACCACTGTCGCGCCCGGGCGTATCATGTCAGCGGTGATCAGGCCAGCCTTTCCGGCTGCCGCGATGACGATGTCGGCCTGGCGTGTCCATGCTCCGACATCGCGGGTGTGAATGTGACACACGGTAACCGTGGCGTCGCGCGCCACCAGCATGAAGGCCAGCGGCTTACCGACGGTATTACTGGCTCCGACGATAGCGACCCGCCTGCCTGCGATTGGCGTTTCATAGCGATCGAGCAACTCGACGACAGCGGCGCAGGTTGCCGCGACGAAACTGGGATAGCGCAGGAACAGGTTGCCAGCGCTGCGAATACTGATGCCGTCCACATCTTTGCGCGGGCTAATCGCCTCGGCGACCGCCAGTGTGGAAAGCCGTGCGGGTAGCGGCATCTGGACGAGCAGGCCATGGGTTTCGGTGTCGTCGTTGAGCGCATCGATGCCAGCGCGCAGTCCGGCATCGTCAATGTCTTCGGGAAGTGTCACAAGCGTCGCTTCAACGCCGATGCTTTCCGCGGCCCGTATCAGTTGGCGAACATAGACATCAGAGGAAGGTTGCGCTCCGACGGATACGATCGCTAACCCTTCGCGGTGTCCGGTTCGCTCGGCGTTTTGCGCGGCGAGCGCCTTCAGTTCGGCGCGCACGGTCTGTGCGAGCGAACGGCCATCGAGGATTTTGGCTGACATGGGGCGCTCCTCTCGCGGGCTAGAGCCCGGCCACATTCATGCGGCGATAGACGATCGCGAGAGTTTCGTCGCGCAGCCGCGCCGCATCGGACAGCGTAGAGCGTGCCGCCTGTAACGCCTGCTCACCAGCAGCCGTGTCCTTGAGCAGCGCGAAATTGGCCAGGATGTTGATGGCTGCAGCGCGGGCCGCAGATTCGCCGACAATCGCGGCGCAGGCGGCGTCGGTCAGCACGGTGGCATTGCCTATTGCCGCAATGTCATACGCGAGCGAGACCACGCTCATTGACAGACGTAGTGCGTGCGTGGGTGGTTCCATCGCCGCAGCCAGCGACGTCTGAATCGCGACTTCGCGCTGTTCGCGCTCGTCGTCAGTACCCTTGTTCATTTTGTACGCCGCCGAGACTTGCTGAAACGCTTGCTCATCGGCTGCGACGAGCGCCAGCAGCTCCACTCGCGCCTGTGCGGCTCGCTGAACGATATCCTGCGCTTGCGGCTCGACTGCGGCGTAGGATTTGCGACCGACGGTGAATCGCGCGACCATTTCCGCGAGAGCCGCGCCCAACGCGCCTACGAGCGCGCTTGCCGCGCCCCCTCCTGGCGTCGGCGCTCCAGAACCTAGCGCTTCAGTGAACGCGCTTATGCTCATCTCATCGGTCATGTGTCGTAGCGTCCTCCAACGTGCAGCAAATCCGAATTGCCACCGGCCATTGTATCATGATGGAGAACACGCGCGCCTGTCCGCTTGTTCAAATTGGCGTCGGTCGAGGCCTCTAGATGGACTATGTAAACGATGGCATTGGTGGATGCGTTTAGTGGCGCGCTTTCGGATCGCGTCGACTGGCTCTATGATCGGTTGGTAGAGAGCTATGGCGAACCAGAGTGGCGACCAAATGGTGATCCAGTCGGCGAGTTAGTGCAGACGATTCTGTCGCAGCACACATCGGATGTGAATTCAGAGCGAGCGTATGAGCGACTGAAGCAGACCTTCGCCGATTGGCCGACTGTACGAGACGCCAACGTCAGCGATGTCGAGGAGGCTATCCGCGTCGGAGGGCTTGCGAAGGTAAAGGCAGAGCGCATACAGAAAGTTCTTCACGAGATAGGCGACCGCTCCGGTGGGGCGATTACGCTCGACCAACTGCGCGAGCTCTCGCTCGACGATGCGCGGGACGTATTGGTTTCGTTCTCAGGTGTGGGGCCAAAGACTGCGTCCTGCGTGTTGCTTTTTGCGCTTGGCGCGCCTGCGTTCCCTGTAGATACCCATGTGCTGCGTGTGACACGACGGCTCGGGCTGATTAGCCCAAAGGTCAGCGCAGAATCGGCGCATGGCATACTAGAAGCAGCGATTCCGCCTGATAGGCGATATGCGATGCATATCAACTTGATTCGCCATGGTCGCAGAGTCTGCCATGCGCAGCGTCCCGCGTGTGAGCGATGTATGCTACGACAAGGGTGCCACTTCTTCTGGGCAAAGACGCACGTCGAGAGTGTCACGACAGGCTAGCGGCATCAGTTACAAGGACGGAAATGAGTCGTTTGGAAGGCTGAGGACCGAAATTGGCAAACAAAACGCGATAAGGGCGTCGCGTAGGGGAGGAAGGTACTCCTCACTCGGTTCTATCGTTCCGGCGGTATTGGCGTAGATCTTCGCCGACCCACATTGAAATTGAGATTCCAGGTATGATGCTCAACGAACCTGTGTCGTCCAGTTCCCAGTGGCGCATTCCAACAGCGAGCCCAAGCTCTGATGAATGCTCACCTCTCGGTTATGCGAACGACGTGGAGTCATTCGTCACAACGGCTACGCGAACTAGCGCCAGTGTGATCTCTGGAGCCATTGCGTTTGTGCGTGGGCTCGCTCCAACGTTCTTCCTTGCGCTGCTGGTCGGCGGCGTGTTTGCCGCGCCCGCGATGGCGCTCTTTGCGCTGGCGAGTCTGTTCATGCCGTTCGCGGCAGTGCGCGAGATTGCGCCAACGCTGATCGGGTTGTCGCTGGTCTGGTTGACCGTGGCGATCCTTGGCGCCCACATCCAGCCTGAGCGCACGACGCGCCGCAGCGAAGTCGTCGAGACCAGCGACACACGGAAGTAGAGCGTTTGACTTCTCAAGTCGCCCGATTTCCCAATTAGCATCAGATTCGCTGGCGGCGGATCACAGATTTGCGCCACAATACCATGCAAGAACACTCCAGGAGGAGGCTTGGCATGGTCAGCGCATCTCGATCAGGGTCGTCACGTGACGAGCGTGACAATGCTGGCTCTACCACCTTCGACGAATCACCACAGCAAGACGCAGACGAGCGCGACGGGCCCTCACTCCCCGATTTCTATGCTCGCCTTGGCGTCAGCGCCGATGCCTCGCACGAGGAACTGCGTCGCGCCTATCACCGCCTGGTGAAGATGTGGCATCCAGACCGCTACGCCACTGCTATCGATAGCATGCACGCGCAGGCCGAACGGCGGATGCGCCAACTCAACGAGGCATACCGCACGCTCAGTGACCCGTTTGCGCGCGCAGAGTACGACCGCCAACGTCTAGGAGTACGCACGCCGATCGGAGATGTGATCAATGTTTTCGGCCAAAATCAAACCCCACCCATGTCGTCAGTGGATGATCATGAGAGCGCGGATCTGCGCTCGAATCCGAACGGCGCCGGACAATTCTTCGGCATGCTCGCGTTGATTGTGACGCTGGCGCTGATTGGCGGGGCGCTCAGTGGAGCTGGCTCGGGCGGCGCATACATTGTGATGACGATCGGCGTCATCGTCATCACACTTGTGGTCGCGGTGATGCTGTTTATAGGTGGGTCGCCGTTGGCGCAATGGGTTACCCGGTACATGGAGGGTGAGCCACGCGGCGCACCCAATCCGTCGCGAAGGGCGAGGCGGCAGGGTGCGCCTGCGAGCCCTGGCGCTACTGTCGAGCCGACGGATGCGGAGCGTTTCGAGGCATTGATCGACGAAGCGTTGACCTCGGTGCCGAGTCAATTCGATGAATATTTGCGGAATGTCGTCGTGCGCGCCGAAGATGAGCCCGACGAGGAGACGCTGCGCATGGCTGGCGTGCCACCCGGGCATACGTTGCTGGGCCTGTATCACGGCGTATCACTCACCCGTCGGGGCGCAGGCGCGAGTGGCCCTGAGGTCATTACGATCTATCGCGGGCCGATCGAGCGCTATTGCGGTGGCGACCTGGCGCGTATTCGCAAGCAAGTGCGCTCGACTGTGCTGCATGAATTGGCGCATCATTTCGGCATTGACCACGATGAGATGCCAGAATGGGTCAAGTGACTGGAACCATTGGACAAGAGATTGGGAGTAGTTCGTGGCAGATGCGATGGAGCGTATGAAGATCGGCGTGATGCCCGACCTGGGCGCGATGACCTACGGCGGCGATCCGGCGAACAAACGGACGCCGCGCTTCCGCGACATACAGGAGTTGGCGCAGACTGCGGAGCAGGTAGGATTCGATTCGTTCTGGCTCGCCGATCATCTTCAGTTTGGCTTCCCTGACAAACCGGTGTCCGGACAGTGGGAAGTCTTTACCTTTTTGAGTGGTGTCGCCGCCGTCACAAAGCGCATTCAGCTTGGGCCATTGGTCGCGTGTACGTCGTTTCGACAGCCCACGCTGCTGTCGAAAATGGCCGATGCGCTAGACGAAATCAGTGACGGGCGCTTCATTCTGGGGTTAGGCGCTGGATGGCATCAGTCGGAGTATGACGCCTTTGGCTTCCCGTTCGACCACAAGGCGTCACGCTTTGAGGAAGCGCTGAAGATTATCGTTCCACTGCTGCGCGACGGCAAAGTGGACTTCAAGGGTGAATACTATGAAGCGCGCGAGTGCGAATTGATTCCGCGCGGCCCGTCTCCGAAGGGGCCGCCGATTTGGATTGGCGCGAGCAAGCCGCGCATGCTCCGTCTCGTCGCCACCTACGCGGACGCGTGGAATACGGTGTGGCACCGGCAAGCGCAGGGTGTGCTGGATGCCTACGCGCCGATGGTCGAGGCGTGTGAGGCGGTGGGTCGTGATCCCAGGACGTTGGAGCTCACGGCTGGCACGTTTGCGCGAATCCTGGCGCCGGGCGAGGCCAGGCCGGAAGGCGTGAAGGGCATTTGTGGCGAGGCTGAAGAAGTCGCTCAGGCGCTAAAGACCTTCGCGGATGCAGGTGTGAAGCATCTCAATGTCATCATCAACCCCAATGATGTGCGTGGCATCGAGCGCTTTGCTCCAGTTCTGGAAACCCTCTCCAAGCGCTAGACTAGTGAGCGCTGAGCGCGTGCGAATGGTCCGAACTTGTTCTAGCCATTCGCACGCGTTGCTTGTGTATGGGTGCGAATGCCAGCGGTTTCTTCATGCTTTTACGCGAGAACTCCGTCACAGTAAAATAGCGGGCGCTTGACCTTTTCGCCCCTACAGAAAATACTTGAGCATGGGTTAGCGAGTAGCGCGCCCCCTTCGAATCTGCCCAGGGATGATGTGGTGTTGTGTGGAAGCAGGAAGGCGGGCATGGGCATGGCTGGACCTACACTCAACGCAAAGAATGACACGGACCCGGTACGCCAAACCCCATCGCGAACAGGCTCCTATACCGGCGTTGTAGTCATTCATGGTCTTGGCATTGAGCAGCGTAACGATACGTTGCAGGAAGCGCTGAACGGCATTACCTACTGGTTCAATCACACGTCTGGGCTGGAATTTCGTCCAACAGGCCCCGGACGAATATGGGTCGAGACGCGGCTCACACTGAACTCAAACGTCGATGCGGATTGCTCGCAGGCGACGGTTTGGCTCGAACCTCCAGCCGCAGGGGCGCAACAAAGGACAGCGCCCCTGCGGCTGGAGATGCACGAGGTTTGGTGGGCGCAGTCCTTCGGGCTGCCTTCAGCGGGTCACGTGCTTTCGTGGACGCTACTCCAGTTCTTTCAGGTCGCTGATCGTCTGTCTCCGATTAGCAGCGGCTCTGGGCGCCTTCGCGTCTTGCACAGTGATGATCGCGGCAAGGGAGATGATCCCCACGGAACCTTTTCTTCGACCACACCGCCGGTGCGGCCCCGTCGCTATCCGCTGGACTGGTTGCTGAGGATTCCGTTGTTCGTGTATGACGGCCTGCAATACTTCGTCAACTTGCTGGCGTGGACCATCGGCTTGCCCATGATTGTTGCGCTTCTCCTCATCGCCATGCTCTTTGACAAAGTGTCTGGTATACCCGGCATTCCGACCATCATTCAGGGGGTGCAGACGTTCTTCACTCTTCTCTCGTTGCACTGGCTTGGCTCGATGCAGATCTATATGGAGGATTACACGTGGTCGTCTTCGCTGCGAGAGCGCTTCCAGAAGGAGCTCACAGAATTTCTGGAAGATCCGGCGTGCGAAAGCGTGGTGGTCATCGCGCACTCTATGGGTACCGTGATTGCCTATGAGGGGCTGACGACTGCCCTCGAACTCGCGCAGCAAGATGCCGCGAAGAAGCCAATTCGCTTTGTGACGCTCGCCGTAGCTTTGCGGCGGTTGTGGCAGGTGGCGCGCACGGAGCCGCGACGTTTGAGGGGCCTGCTCCCGATGGATACAGTCACGTGGTACGACTTCTGGGCGCGGCTCGATCCTGTTTGCGCCGGACCGCTTGACGGCTCGGCCATACCGCGCGCGCATGACTGGGTTGGCAGCGAGAATGATGCCGATCCAGTCGAGAAGATTCGGGAGCAACTCGATAGAGATGTCCAGCACATCTCGGTCGTCAATCGCGATAACCTGCTTCTCGACCATATCTCCTACTGGCAGAATCTGGAGCAGGTGGTTGGGCCGATTGCGCGATTGCTGGTCGAAGGTCACCCCGAACTGGAAGCGCATGTCGAACGGCATCTGGCCACCAGACACATGATCCTGATGCGTCGCGCGCGAATTGCTACACGCAACACTGTCGCCCTCATCGTCGCTGTGGCGGCATTCTACGCGGTGATGTTCATCAACTCTGTCTGGGCGTGGCTGAGCGACAATGTGTTGGCCAAAGCACTGCTCGGACTTCGCAATCTCGTCGGGGATGCGCTCGCAAGCGTGTTTGCGCCCATCGCAGTGGAATTGGCGAAGGTTGGCGCGGTTATTCAGGAAACCAGCCAGGGTGACTCGTTAGCATCCTCGATGGCGGCATTCCTGGAAGCGTGGTGGAGCATTGCGCTGCGGCTCAACATCGCGATACTGGCAGCATATCTTGCTATCTTCTTGATTTCGACCATGTTCATTCGCTCCCAGTATCACTTCTATAGCCCACATACTCGCTATCGTGAGCCATGGGCGTAGGGCTAGAGGTCAAGCGCTGCGGAGGCGCCTTCGCGGCCGATATCCTCGCCGGATTCATTGCCGAGCAGGCATTCAGTCATCCTGCTGGTATGTGTTGCGCATAGACACCGTCACTCGTTGTAGCGATGGGGTTTTCTGGGCGTCAACACTGATCCGCTGGTAGGTCGATGATTGAGCGCCCGTGCGCCGGGGCGTATAATGTCGAAGGTGTGTCACCGCGATACACAATCTCAATGCTCGGAGGGCTAGATGACAACGAACGTCACCACATCAGCAGTGGGCGCTGATGCCCAGACGCTAAATCCCGTCGAGTTGTACCGCACGATGCTGACAGCGCGCGTGATGAATGATGTGATGAAGGCGCGCAAGACGCAGGGAAAGTATCCGTTTTACATCGGCTGCGCTGGGCATGAGTCGGTGGCGGCGGTCGTTGCGGCGCTCGATGGCGAAGACTGGCTGTCTCTCTACTACCGTGATCTTGCGGCCTACCTGCAGCGGACTGGCGATATCTATGCCCCCCTGCGCTCCGCATACTCACGCACGACCGATCCGATGTGCAGTGGTCGCAATATGCCGTCGCACTACAGCGACCGCAAGCACCACATCATGCCGACATTTAGCGAGGTCGCTGGCCTCGCGCCGTTCGCGGCAGGTGTTGGCTGGTCATTCAAGCGGGACAACTCGAACCGTGTCATCGCGTTCTTCACTGGTGACGGTGGCTCAGCGACAAATGACTTCCACGCCATGCTGCGCGCGGCGACGGTGCACAAACTGCCGCTGCTGATGGTAGTGACGAACAATCACTGGGCCATCATGACCGAGCAGCAGGCACAGTGGGCTGGCGACCTCGTCGAGCAGGTGCGCGCCATGGACGCGATCGCGATGGATGTCGATGGCGTAGACCCGCTCGCCACCTATGAGGCGACACGCCAGGTGGTTAGCCGCCTGCGCGCTGGCGAAGGGCCTGCGCTGCTGCATTTGCATGTCGGCTTGCTCGATGCGCACTCCAGCAGCACGGATATCCGCCGATACCGCACGCGTGAGGAGATCGAGGAGACGACGCGCACCAAGGATCCCGTCAAGCATCTGCGCGAAACGTTGATTGCACGCGGTCTGTTGACCGAGGCTCAGGCTGAGCAGATGCGCGATGAGGTGAAGGACGCGATTGACCGCGCCGAGGCGCAGGTGCTGACTGAGCCCGAAGTGCCAGCCGAGCGGGCGACCGAGAAGATCATCGCCATTCCAGAGTGGCGGGCCACCGAGAACCCCGGCCAGAAGCAGCGCAAGATGATGATCGAGGCGCTCAACGATGGTCTGGTCGAGTTGGTCAAGCGCGACCCCGGCTTCTTCGTCTTCGGGCAGGATGTCGGCAGCCAGACTGGCGGCGTCTTCAATGTGACGCAGCGGTTGGTGAAGGAATACCCCGGCACGGCGATTAGCAGCGCACTCAATGAGCAGTTGATCGCTGGCGTGACGGCTGGCTGTGGCATGGCAGACGACCGCGCTCGCTGTGGCGAGGTGCAGTTCGTTGACTACCATCAGTCGGCGACCCAGACGATTCGCCTGGCTGCGCGCATCTACTACCAGTCCTACGGAGATTGGAATTGCCCAGTCATCTGGCGCATGAAGTCTGGCTCCGGTGGCGGCGGCCCGATCTCTGATAGCGGCGCGGCAGGCGGTGGCGGCTTCGGCCACTCGAACGCTGGCGAGCAGTGGTTCACCAATGTTCCCGGCCTGATCACGATTTGCCCGTCCACGCCGTTCGACGCCAAGGGCTTGCTGTTGCAGGCGGCGGAGTCGAAGTCACCTGTGGTGTTCCTGGAGCGCGGGCGTCTGTATCGCTCGGAAGAGCCACACACCCAGAAAGACGGCGAGATGATCGCCGAGCTTGCGGACCTGTGGCAGGTGCCGGACGGCTATTACACCGAGCCGATTGGCAAGGCACGCACCATTCGCATCGGTCAGGGCGAGCCGTTCGCGACGATCGTCAGTTGGGGCACCATGTTCCTGGAGTCTGTGATCGCGGCCAAGCGCTTCACGCTCGCGGGTGGCCCAGCGGTTGAGGTGATCGACCTTCGCACGCTCTCGCCATGGGATGAAGAGGCTGTGGGCGCGTCGGTACGCAAGACAGGCCGTGCGATCGTGGTGACCGAGGAGCCAGATCTGACGAGCTTTGCGCGTCATGTCCATTCGTGGATCTCGGAGAACTGCTTCTGGCAGCTCGATAGCCCGCCAGCGCTGATCACCGCGATTGCGGCTCCATCTGCGCCGTACAACGGCCCCGAGGAGACGACGTTCTTCCCATCGGCGGCCAATGTCGAGCGCACCCTGGAAGCCTTCAAACGCGACTAGAGCGCGTCTGAACGATTCTGTGAGGCTCCTCCAATTCGGAGGAGCCTCCTTCTTTTGTCCGATGTCAAATCGCTCTATTTCGCCGATTGGTGTTGGCCTACTGTTCGGTACATAGAATGGTCTATTGACGATTGTGCGGAAATTCGCCATACTTGCTGCATGAACGACGAAATTGATGGCAAAATTCTGGCGATACTTCAAGAAGACGCGCGCGTTTCCAATGCGGAGATTGCGCGACGACTCGGAATGGCTCCGTCGGCTATTCTGGAGCGTATTCGCAAGCTGGAAGCTCGTGGAACCGTCCTTAGTTACGAGACACGGCTGAATCCGCATGCGGTCAGCGCCGGATTGCTGGCGTTCATCTTCGTGCGGACCGAAAGCCTGTGTGGCAACATGGAGGTAGGTGAAGCGCTGGCCAGGATCGCCGAAGTGCAGGAAGTGCACAACGTCGCAGGTGAAGATTGCTACCTTGTAAAGGCGCGCGTCGCTGATCCGCAGGCGCTTGGACGCCTGCTGCGTGAACGCATTGGTACGATTCCACAGGTGCGGTCGACGCGTTCCACAATCGTGCTGGATACCCTCAAAGAGACGACCCGGTTACCGCTTACCGAGTCTGTCACGGAAGCGGAAAGCGAGTCGCGCAATGGCAAGCAGTAGCGTACAGAAGCCGCCGATGAGCGTAGATCGCAAGCTGAAACTGGGTGTCGTAATTGCGCTGGGGTTGGTCTACATCATTTGGGGCTCGACCTACCTGGGCATCAGCATCGCGGACGAATCTATGCCGCCACTGCTGATGGCCGGCGTGCGCTTCGTCATCGCTGGTGTGGTGCTCTATCTGGGGTGCCGCATCGCAGGTGTGCCGAACCCGACACCTCGCCAGTGGTTTTCGGCTGGAGTTGTCGGAATCTGCCTGTTGGTGGGCGGCAACGGAACAGTGGTAGTCGTTGAACAGTACGTGCCGTCGGGTGTCACCGCGTTGCTGGTGGCTCTTGTGCCGATGTGGACGGTCGTGCTGCTCTGGATGCGTCGCAACGGAACTCGCCCGACGATGCGCACGCTTGTTGGTGTCATCATCGGACTCTTTGGTGTAGGACTGCTCGTGCTGCACGGAGGTGGCGCGGGTGGCCACTTTCTCAATCCACTGGCCTTGTTGCTGATACTCTCGACGGGCGCATGGGCCTGGGGCTCGCTCTACGCGCAACGCTCGGAACTTCCAGCCTCGCCGCTGATGTCTACCGCCGTAGAGATGCTTACAGGCGGTGTCGCATTGCTTGGTATGGCGGTGGTCAGTGGTGAGCCGGGCATGCTTGCGCACCGCACGATCACGCTGCGGTCGATCTATGCGCTGACTTACCTGATCATCTTCGGCTCTCTGGTCGCTTATACGGCCTTCACCTGGCTGCTGAAGAATACGTCAGCCTCGCTCGTTTCGACCTATGCCTATGTCAATCCGGTGGTTGCGGTGATCCTTGGTTCACTTCTCAATCACGAGGCCATGAGCATATGGTCTATCGCCTCTGCCGCCATCATTGTCGCTGCTGTTGTACTGATTACCCTTCCTAAGCGGCGAAAAGCGGAGAATGTCGCCATCGAGCGGCAATCGAGCACGGATGCCAACCAGCAGAACGAGTCGGGCGACCTCCCGTACGCTGCGCTCGAACGGCGATAGCGCTATCCGAATAAGAACAGCCCACCAAGTCGCAATTGTGTGACTTGGTGGGCTGTTCTTATTGTTGGCGCAATTCGCGATGCATTTGGTGTGATTTTGGCGAAGGGGCGCACTGTTAGCGAGTACGATGCAACGTCGACGGGATACGGTACGTAAAGGTGAAGCTATGAGCGCAACAGAGCGGGTCACCCGCACCAATACCACACTCCAACTGACCGTAGTCGAGGGCCTTGGCGCGCCACGCGGTGTCGCGTATGTGAGCCCAGCGGCGCTCGACGCGCTGGAATGTCAGCCTGGCGACGTCATCCTCATTCAGAGCGCGCGCGGGACTGTCGCACGCGTGCATGCGGTTTCCGCCGATAGCGCATCCACTTCCTTGCCTGTAGCCGATGGTGATATCCAGATGGAAGGACTGGTACGCCAGAATGCAGGCGCGTCCTTGGGCGAATTAGTGAGCGTGCGGCGCGCAACACCTCAGCCTGCGGTTAGCGTGGCGTTGACGCCAGCGAACGGGTCAGCGGCCTTGAGTGATGTAGAGCTAACCCACGTCGCGCAGGCGCTCAAAGGGCAGGCGGTCGTCGCCGGTGATCTCGTGCGCGTGAGCGGTTTGGGACTCGCCGCGCGTGAATTCCAGGTATTCTCTACCAATCCAGCGACGGTAGTCGTGCTGGAGGGGGGTACAAGCGTGCGCCTGCAATCGACAGGAACGGCAACGCCGCGCGCCAGTCAGGTCACCTATGAAGATATTGGCGGGCTTGGCGACGAATTAACCCGCATCCGCGAGCAGATCGAACTGCCGTTGAAGCATCCTGAGTTGTTCGACCGATTGGGCATCGAGGCGCCGAAAGGCGTGTTGCTCTATGGTCCACCGGGTACGGGCAAGACACTGATCGCGCGCGCTGTGGCGACGGAGAGCGGCGCCAAATTCTTCAGCATCAGCGGGCCAGAGATCATTGATAAGTTCTATGGCGAGAGTGAAGCGCACCTGCGCAAGGTGTTCATCGACGCGCAGAAGAATGCGCCAAGTGTCGTCTTCATCGATGAGATCGACGCCGTCGCGCCGAAGCGCTCTGAGGTGTTAGGCGAGGTCGAGAAGCGCGTCGTAGGGCAACTGCTCACGCTTATGGATGGTCTGAGTTCACGCGGACAGGTCGTGGTCGTCGCGGCCACGAATCGTCCAGACGCGCTCGATCCTGCCCTACGCCGACCAGGACGCTTTGACCGTGAGATCAATCTGCATGCGCCGGACCAGCAGGGGCGCATCGAAATACTGGGCATCCACAGCCGCGATATGCCGCTGGCGCATGATGTGGATCTTGCGGAACTTGCGCGCATCACGCCGGGATTCGTCGGCGCTGACCTTGCCGCGCTCTGTCGTGAGTCGGCGATGTCGGCTCTGCGGCGCACATTCCCGCGCGCCGTGCTCATCAGCGGCAGCATCCCGACCGACCATCTGCTGGCGCTCACTGTGACCATGGCCGACTTCGTGGATGCGCTACGCGCCATCGAGCCCTCGGCTGCGCGCGAAGTATCGGTGGAACTGAGCCGCACGACCTGGGACGAAGTTGGCGGCTTGGAGGATGTGAAGCGCTCGCTCGTCGAGACGATTCAGTGGCCACTCCGCTATCCGGAGTTGTATGCGGCGATGGATCTGGAGCCGACACGCGGCGTGTTACTCGCTGGACCTCCAGGAACGGGTAAGACCCTCATCGCGCGGGCGCTGGCCACCGCCTGCCAGGCGAATTTCATCTCGGTCAAAGGGCCGGAACTACTGTCGAAGTGGGTGGGCGAGTCTGAGCGCGGCGTGCGGGAGACATTCCAGCGTGCGCGTCAGGTCGCTCCATGCGTGTTGTTCCTGGATGAGATGGATGCGCTCGCTCCGCAGCGGGGCGGCTCTTTCGACGCGACGACGGACCGCTTGATTGGCCAACTGCTGACTGAACTCGACGGCATCGAGGGGCGTCGCGGTGTCATCGTGGTGGGCGCGACCAATCGCCCCGAATTGATTGATCCAGCCGTGCTGCGTTCTGGGCGCTTCGACCTCATCGTGGAGTTGCCATTGCCTGACCGGGACGCACGGAAGGCGATTCTGGCGATCCATACCAAGCGTCGCGCGCTGGCTCCGAATGTGTCGCTCGATGCGCTGGCGAAGAAAACGGATCGACTCAGTGGCGCCGATCTGGAGGCCGCGTGCAGACGAGCGGCGAATCTAGCGCTTGCCGAGTGGATGCGCGCGCGTGGCGCTAGCATCAATCCCGAGAGCCGCTCATCGGCGCCTACGCATTCGGGTGGCCCGCAGATCGAGATGCGCCACTTCGAGGCGGCGATCGAGGAGGCGCGCGTCAAGTAGGCGACTTGTGCCGTGCTCAATATTGACTGAGGTATGTGGTGAAATGTGTTTGTGGGGGGATGACAAATGCGACTTATGCTCGATGCGCCAATCGTTGAGGTGACAGCGTATCCTGACCGCGCGCTAGTGGTGCGGCGCGGCTCTGTGAACGTTACAGAAGCTGGCACACACGACATCGTACTTTCGGGACTGCCTCAGCCGATGGCGCGCGAGTCGTTGCGGGCGTCGGGTCGTGGGAACGCCAGGGCTCAACTGCTGGGTGTGGATTTGAGCATGGCATACCTTGCGCAGACTCCAGACGATGCGGTTCGTGAGCTCGAGGGTGCTATCGATCGTCTGGACCATGAACTGGAGGCGAACGACCAGCGAAACCAGGCGATAGAGCAGCAGCGGGGGTGGATCAACACTTTGGGCGAACAGTCGGCGCGAGCGCTCGCATTTGGTCTGATTCGCGGCACGGCGAAAGAAGATGATCCAACGCGCATCTTCGCGCTCGCGCGAGCAGAGGGTGAACGCTTGATCGGCGAATCAGTCGAAATCGCGCGCAAACGTCAGCGGATTGCTCGAGATCGTGATGCGCTGCAGCGTGAACTCGATAGCGCGCACGCTGCCGCTCCCGACCGCTTCGCGGCGACGATTCGGGTGCTGGCGGAGGATGCGGGAACGCTGGAATTCGACGTCTCCTATCTGGTATTCAGCGCGAGTTGGTCGCCGCGCTATGATGCGCGCGTTGACACCACGTCTGGAAAAGTTCGTTTTAGCCAGCAGGCTCAGGTACGCCAGTGGTCAGGCGAGGACTGGAATGGCGTGCGTCTGGCGATTTCCACTGCGCGGCCGAGCGCTGCGGTTTCACTTCCCGACGAGGTCCCCGTGTGGTATCTCGAACAGCGTCTCCCGCCGCCAGCGCCATATGCTCCGATGCGGCGAATGGCTGCCGCGAGCAGTGCGCCAACGGGTCCTCTCGAAGCGCCCGCATTTGCGATGATGGCCCCTCGCACAGCGGAGGAAACGTACTCCAATCTTCAGACGCCGCCAGCGGATGTCGAGTCCGCCGGGACCGCGCAGATATTTCGCATCAATGGCGGCTGCGACATTCCTTCTGATGGCCAGCCACACATAGTCACCCTGGGTGACGATGACCTACCGTCGCGTCTGGAGTATGTGGTCGCGCCAGTCGTAGCGCCTGGCGCGCACCTCCGCGCTGTAACATTGAATGCTACGGGCCACGCGTTGCCACGTGGGGCGCTTCACATCTTCCACAGTGGGACTGCTGGTGATGAGTACGTCGGAGAGACGGTGTTGGAGGCCACAGCTGAAGGCGCGCCGCTCAAGCTCTATCTGGGTGTGAATGACAATATGACCATCAAGCGCGAATTGGTCGAACTGGACACTGATAGAGCTAACCTCTTGCAGGCTGGCGCCCGACGTTCCACAGTGGCGTATCGATTGACAGTGTCCAATGGAACGGGCGCCGAGCAGCGGGTAGTCGCGATGGATCGAGCGCCAGTCTCGAAGCATGAGCGCATCAAGGTGAAATCTCTGGAGATGCGCCCGACGCCAACGAGTCAATCAAAACTCGATCAACTGACGTGGGAGTTCCAACTGAAGCCCGGCGAGGAAAAGCGCATCGAATGGCGTTTTCTGGTGGAATCTCCCGCAGATTTCGACGTCAGCGGCATGCCTTGATCTTTTGCGCTGTTAGCTCATCGCGAAGATCTCGGCGACCATACTTCCCGCCAATGTGAGCGCAGAACGGGTTGGCGGCGTAGTCTCTAGCATGGGGCGCGACATCTACGTGGCGCCGTGAGTCAAGCAGGGAACGAGCGGGATTGTCATGTCAGGCAGTGACGAGGCGCGGGAGGCGGAACAGGAGCGAGCCGCCATTACGCGCAGCCAGCGCGGCGACATACAGGCCTTCAACACGCTTGTCATACGCTATCAGTCGGCGGCATATGCCCTGGCGCTGCGTATGGTGGGCGATGCGGATGCCGCCGCCGATGTGACACAAGACGCCTTCTTCTCCGCATTCCGCAATATCCACTCGTTCCGGGGCATGTCGTTTCGCGCATGGCTCCTGCGCATCGTCAGCAATGGCTGCCATGATTACTGGCGCGCCAATCGCCGTAAGCCTGGTGACTCACTCGACAAATTGCTCGATGGCGACCCAGCAGGTGGCCCAGAAGATTCTGAACTGGCGCGAGCGCTAAGTGACGAGTCGTGGAACCCCGAAGCGGCGGCGCTACGGGCGGAGACCATCGCAGCGGTCGAAGCGGCTCTGCTTCGCCTTGCGCCAGACCATCGACTGGTCATCGTGCTGAGCGATGTGAATGGATTATCGTATGAGGAGATTGCGCGTGTCGCAGATGTGCCACTGGGAACGGTGAAGTCGCGGATTGCGCGTGCGCGTGCGCGGCTACGCGAGATGCTACTTGGTCAGACGGAACTATTTCCGCAGGCGAAGCGTCATGATGTCAGAGATCATTAGGCAGGCCAGGCATTGGGGATTGACGTGACACACAGCGACTCGGCGCAATGGGAGCGTCAGCGTGAGCTCCTCTCAGCGCACCTCGACGGCGCGCTAGAGCCGAAGGAAGACGCCGCACTTGGGGCGCACCTTTCTACCTGCGCTGACTGCCAGCATGAACTAGCTGCGCTGCGCCAGACGCGGGCGCTCGTGCATGCGCTGCCGTCGCCAGCGCTCCCTCGTTCGTTCACTCTGCCCGACACGATCGAGACGCGACGCGGGAGGATTCGCCCAGTCCCCGGCTGGGCGCGACCGACTCAGCAACTGGGCGGTATAGCGGCGATGATTGGCGCGGCGTTATTGTGCGCATCTGCGCTTCCTGCGTTTCACTTCGGCGCCAGTGGTCCACAGTTTTCTGCGGCGGCTCCAAGGGCTTCAAGTCACAACTCCTCCCAATCTTATGGAGGGGCGTCCACTGCGCCCGCGAATACCACCACAGCGCCAGCGCAGGCCGATCAGGGAACCAAGCACCCTGCGCCTACTCCTACGGGCGTCGCGGTCACGTCTGCGCCGAAGCCCGTCGAGCAATCTCAGCCATTCCCCGTCCTGCCTGTGTCGGGCGGTGTGCTGCTCGTGGGCGGTATCGGCGCCGCTGTCGCGGGCGGTATCGCGCGCAGGCGACCACGCGACGCGCGCTAGTGCGCGAAGATCACGTCAGCGTCGCCAGTGGTGACACGCTCGCCACGCTGGTTGTTGATCCACACATCGACGGACTGCTGGCCTTGCTCGCTCGCGCCGAGAGCGCCGCTACAGATGAGCGTGTCACCTGGGCGAACCATCGCCTGAAAGCGAACACGTAGGCGCTTGACCCAACCGCCGCGCTCTGGCTGTGTGCCCAGCCAATCGGTGAGCGTCTGCCCAAGGAACGCCATGCTAAGCATTCCGTGTGCGATGGTTCCCTCGAGACCGACGGCGCGTGCGGTCGCCTCGTCGAGGTGGATGGGATTGTGGTCGCCGCTGACATCGGCGTAGGCGTTGATCTGCTCCTGAGTGACATGCTTCGTGAGGGCGGGGATGCGCTCACCGGACGGCTCTTGTTGTGGCTTGCCGGGCGGCGTCGCTGAGGCGCCAGCGCCGGGAGCCAGGTCGCGCACGATGATCGTCGCTTTGCCGATCGCGGCGCGCTGTCCGTCGACTCCGTCAACGCGCTGCTCCAGCGTCAGGATGCCCATGCCGCCGGGGCGATTCGACTGGCGGATGTTGGTCACGACATATTTCACCGTGACGTTCTCACCTGCGACGATTGGCCGCTCGTAGACGAATTCTTGTTCACCGTGCAGCACCTGCGTATGCTCAGGGTCAAGCCCAGCGTCGGCGAAGGCCACATGAAAGCGGGTGATATATGTTGGTTCAACGGGGATACCCTGATACCCAGCAGCCCGCGCGACTGTCTCATCGCGGAAAAGCGGGTTCGCGTCGCCGATAGCGTCTGCCCATTGGCGGATCGATTCAGCGGTCACCTCGCCGGTCTGTGCGCGCGTCTCGTGGCCAACCTGGGATGGGTCGAGTGGCATATCGTCATCTCCTCTGGGGTACTTAGCGGCCAGGTGTCGTGCGGGGGTATGGTACACCAACGAGGCGTTCACTCGCTAGCCAGCGTTCAAGGAGGATTGTCTTTGGAGATTCCCTATCCCCCTGAGTATTTTGAGCTACAAGTGTGTTTTGCGCGCCGTGTCTCATCGCTTATTAGCGCGCCATTTGAGGACGCGCTACTCCATTGGACGTCATTTTACAAATTGCTGGGCGCTTCGGGCGAATTCGACCCTGCCGATGCGGTCTGGCGTGGCCTTCTCGCCCGATTGCGCGATGACGCATCGCTCGATGAGCAAACAACCGCTATCCACGACTATTACCTGCAGCGATATCCTGACATCCCTTCGTTTGCCGACCAACCCCACTGGGGCTGTTTCGCATACGAGTGGCGACCGGAAGCGCGCTCGGTTCGGCTGCACTTCGGCAACATGGATTCGTCTGAGCCCGGCCCTCTCAGTCGCCAGCGCATCGAGGTGAGAAAGGCTGAATTGCGATCAATGATGTCGGATGCTCACCGCACGCACCCAGCGGCAGAGTGGGTCATCGGCGGCTCCTGGCTGTACAGTCTCGAAGCGTATCGACGACTGTTTCCCGCTTCATTCGGGCAGTCCGCCACGCTCGATGAGCCGCATATCCAATTTCGCGCCTTATGGGGGCAGTTCCTGCGCAGCGACTTCTCGATTGAGTCGGGCAGAGCGGCGTTGCTTCTCGCGAGTATCAACACACTCACGGATATTCAAAAGTATGCTGACTGCTTTCCTGTTCAGGTGATGCTTACCCGCGCTCCCATGCGCGAATTTCTCAACTTTTATCAGAGTATGTAGCAGGACGCCGGAGATTGTTGTGTATGACAATCTCCGGCGTCCTGGCTCATGGTTCTATTGGGGTGGGCTAGCTGACGGTGGCTGGCTCTCGCGAGGGGTTCCAGCGCAGGTCAGGCTTACGGGCCGCCAGCGTCTGATCTAGCCGTCCTACGACGGTGAAGTGCGGCGCTTCGAGGATCGTCTGTGGCTCGTCACGCGTTTCACGAGCGATCTGACGCATCAACGCGATGAAGCTATCGAGCGTTTCGCGTGTCTCTGTTTCGGTCGGCTCGATCATCATCGCTTCGTGCACAATCAAGGGGAAGTAGACTGTAGGCGGATGCACATCGAAGTCGAGGATACGTTTGGCGATGTCCAGCGCCGAGACGCCGAGCGCTTTCTGCCGGTCAGCGGAGAGCACGAATTCATGCATGCACTCGCGATTGAATGGCAGATCGTAGTCGGCCTCCACACCACGCATGATGTAGTTGGCGTTCAACACTGCCGAGTCGCTGATGTGACGCAGGCCATCGGGGCCGTTCGTGCGGATGTAGGTGTACGCGCGCACGAGCACGAGGAAGTTGCCGTGGAATGCGCGCACGCGGCCAATTGACTGCGGGCCAGCATCTTCCCAGAAGTAGCCAGATTCGTCCTTCGCGGGCAGTGGTCCCGGCAGGAATGGCACGAGATGCTTCGCGACGCCGATGGGGCCAGCGCCTGGGCCACCGCCGCCGTGAGGTGTGCTCATGGTCTTGTGGAGATTCAGGTGTACGACGTCGAAGCCCATGTCTCCTGGACGCGTAATGCCCATAATGGCGTTCGCGTTCGCGCCGTCATAGTAGAGTTGTCCGCCAGCCTCGTGAACGCGACGCGCAATCTCGACAATATTCTCATCGAACAGACCGAGCGTGTTGGGGTTGGTCATCATCAGGGCGGCAATGCGGCCTTCGTGCTCCGCAAGCGTCGTCTTGAGATGTTCGAGGTCCACACCGCCGCGCTTGTCTGATTTCAACTCGACCGTCACGTAGTCGGCGAGCGTCGCGCTGGCGGGGTTCGTGCCATGCGCGCCGTCTGGAATCAGAACGACGTTCCGCTGGTTCTCGCCACGGCTTTCGTGGTAGGCCTTGATGATCATGAGACCGGTGATCTCACCGTGCGCTCCGGCTGCGGGCTGCAGCGTCACGCGAGTCATGCCGGTAATCTCTGCGATGTACTGCTCCAATTCGTAGAGCAGTTTGATCGCGCCCTGAGCCAGGCTATCATCCACGAGCGGATGCATGCGGGCGAAACCGGGCAGCGCGGCCATATCTTCATTGATCTTGGGGTTGTACTTCATCGTGCACGATCCCAGCGGATAAAAGCCCATGTCCACGCCGAAGTTGCGCTGTGACAGCCGGGTATAGTGACGCACCACTTCGATCTCGCTGACCTCTGGAAGCGGCGCGGGCTCGGCGCGCAGATAGCTTGCCGGGATGAGTTGGTCGAGTGGCTTCTCGGGCACGTCCAACGCAGGCAGGAGAGGGATGGCGCGCCCTGGCGCTCCCTTTTCGAAAATGAGGGACTCAGTGCTCATTTGGCGGCTCCCACGATCTCTTCCAGAACGGTGACCAACGTGTCGATGTCCTCCCGCGTGCGCGCCTCGGTCACACAGAAGAGCGCTGCGTTGGGGAGTTCTGGATAGTCGCGACTCAAATCGTAGCCGCCGATGACCCCCCGGTCGCGCAGTTCGGCGTTGAGTGTCTCCACCGGAATCGGGCAGTTCACGGCGAACTCATCGAAGAAGGGATGATCAAACGCGAGCGAGAATCCCGGCAGCGCGCAGATCGCCTGCTGCGCATAGTGCGACTTGCGGATGCACTGCGAGCCGAGTTCAGAAAATCCCTGCTTGCCGAGCGCGCTGAGGTAGACCGTGGTGAAGATGGCCAGCAGTTCCTGGTTCGTGCAGATATTCGATGTCGCACGTTCGCGGCGGATGTGTTGCTCGCGTGTCTGAAGCGTGAGCACATAGCCGGTCTGGCCGCGGTCATCCACCGTCTTACCCACGATACGGCCGGGCATGCGGCGGACAAACTCATTGCGTGTGGCGAAGAGGCCAAGCGCAGGGCCGCCGTAGCCGATGGGGCTGCCAAGGCTCATTCCCTCAGCGGCGACGATATCCGCGCCATAGGCGCCAGGTGGTTCTAGCGAACCGAGTGACGCTGGCTCGGTGATGGTGACGACGAACAACGCCTTCGTTTCGTGGACGATCTTCTCGATGGCATGGACATCTTCAAGCGCGCCAAAGAAGTTGGGGTGCTGAATGATGACGGCCTTGGTGTCCTTATTGAGGGCGTCTCGTAGTTCCTTGGCGGACGTAATGCCGCCCTCCAGCCCAATCTCGCGAACGGTGAATCCGCGAGTTCTGGCGTATGTCTGCAAGGTCGCTCGATACTGCGGGTCGAGCGCACGTGAGACGATCACTTCGCCACGGCCACCCGGGCCTGCGGCCATGAGTGCAGCTTCGACTACGGAGGTTGAGCCATCGTAGAGAGAAGCGTTGGCGACGTCCATTCCCGTGATCTGGCACACCAGTGTCTGGAACTCATAGGTCGCCTGGAGCATGCCCTGGCTATACTCTGGCTGATACGGCGTATACGACGTATAGAATTCGGACCGTTTCACCAAATGGGGCACGATGCTCGGCTGGACGTGGTCGTAGCTACCAGCCCCCAGGAACGAGATGTACTGGTCGAGATCCGCATTTTGCTCGGCCATGCCCACCAGCAGGCGGCGTACATCCATTTCTCGTAGCGCCGCGGGGAGTTTAAGCGGTCGCTGTAATCGTACGTCGGCGGGGATCGGCTTCAGCAGATCCTCGATGGTCGTAGCCCCAATCTCCCGTAGCATCGCTTGCTGTTCTGCGGGCGTATTCGGGACGTAGCTCATGCTTTCTTCTGCCCTTGCTAGTGCGCTCAGCCTCACGAACGCGCTCCGTGGCGCTCGCGCAACGCTTCCCTGGCGGCGCCGCTGCGCGCCTGGGTATCGTCTTCATTATACAGGCGAAAGTCGCGCATCGCCCACACAGGCATACCAGCAGCGGTGGCATGTGTACTGTAAGGCGATGCGCGGCATGGAAGAAGCGTGGTCGTCTCTAGTGTGACGACTTGGTAAACGTCTCGTAGGCGGCGACATCCATGAGCTTATCAAGTTCTGATGCGTCGCTCACGCGGATTGTGATGAGCCACCCATCATGGTAAGGAGAGCTGTTGACCAGTTCGGGGCGATCCTGAAGCGCGCTGTTGACACTCACCAATTCGCCGCTGACAGGCGCGAACAGCTCTGAGGTCGCCTTGACTGACTCGATGTCACCGAAGTGCTGACCGGCCTTAAACGAGCGCTCCCCCGCCTCATCCCATGGGAGATCGAGGAAGACGACGTCGCCGAGTTCTTCCTGCGCGAACTGTGAGATGCCGATAGTCGCAGTGTCACCGTCGAGGCGTACCCACTCATGGGTCTGCGCGAATTTCAGGTTCGCTGGCTGTTCTTGTTCGGACATGGTGTTCTTCCTCTACATTCAGGAAATGGCTGGCCACCTTGCGGCGCCGCGCCTGATACTGTGAAAGCGCGCGAAAACGTGCTGACGACTAGCGCGGACGCTTATAGAATGGGAGCGCCGTGATGACCGCTGGAATGCGCTTGCCGCGAATCTCGATCTCGACAGTGGCGCCGGGCTTCGTCTCGCCAGAGTGCATGTAGCCGATGCCAATCGGCTTGCCGACGGTTGGCCCGATAGCTCCGCTGGTCAACTCTCCTACGACAGCGCCATCCTGCAGGATGGGATAGCCTGCACGCGGAACGCCCCGTTCAGTGAGTTCGATGCCGACCAGTTTACGCTTGAGTCCCTGGGCCTTCTCGGTTACCAGCGCCTCGCGGCCAATGAAATCGACACGCTTATCGAGCTTGACGGTCCAACCGAGACTAGCTTCGAGGGGAGTAATTTCCTCGGTTAGCTCATGCCCATACAGGCAGTAGCCCGCCTCAAGGCGCAGTGTGTCGCGTGCGCCGAGGCCAGCGGGTAGCAGACCTTCAGATTTGCCAGCTTCGAGCACTTTGTCCCACAGTTCGCCGACCTTGTCCGCGGCGCAGTAGAGTTCGAAGCCATCTTCGCCGGTATAGCCCGTGCGCGAGATGATGCAGGGGATGCCAGCGACCTCGCCGGGGTGGCAGTGGTAGTAGGCAATGTCCTGGAGAGGAGCATCAGTCAGCGGCTGGAGAATGGACAGCGCGCGAGGCCCTTGGAGCGCGATCAGTCCAGTTTCACTCGACACGTTGGTGAGCGATACGTCGGGTTTACCTTTGACCTGCTCGCTGAACCAGGACCAGTCCTTGGCCATCGTGCCGGCATTGACGACCACCATGTAACGGCCCTCGCCCATGCGGTAGATGATAAGGTCGTCAAGCGTGCCGCCATCTGGCCGAAGGATCTGGGAGTACAGCGCCTGGTGGTCGGCAAGGCGGGCGACATTATTCGGCACAAGGCCCTGCAGGAATTCAAGTGCGCCCGCGCCCTCGACATTGAACTCGCCCATGTGGCAGACATCGAACAGGCCAGCGCGTTCGCGCACGGTGCGGTGTTCTTCCAGAATGCCGCTGTATTGGACGGGCATCTCCCAGCCACCGAACTCAACAAGCCGCGCTCCAAGCGCTTTGTGTCGCTCATAGAGTGGGGTGCGGAGAAGCTGCTGCGATGAAGCCTCTGCGGCTGGATCGACGCTCATGTATACCTCAATGTCATGAGTAATTTCGTCTCAACGGGGAGCGCAAACGCCCCCAATATGGCTCAATTCTAGCCGTGCGGCTGGCGCTTTGTCCAGCGCTGGGGCGCGGACATCAGAGGAGCAGTCCCATCACGTACTCATCCAGATAGGCGCCATCGCGGAAGATCGCTCGCCGTATGACTCCTTCGCGCTCGAAACCCAGGCGTTCATATAGATGGATGGCTACCTCGTTGCGCGCCAGAACTTCGAGCTCCAGCCGGGTGATCCCTTCTGTGTCCTTCGCCCACTTGATGACCTGCCGCATCAGCGCCTTGCCGATCCCTTGCCCACGCCACGTTTGCGCGATGGTAATGCCGACACTGGCGCGATGCTTGATTGCCCGTCGCTGTTTGCCCTCGGCGGTGACCAGACCGATGACGTGAGATGGCTTTTCCCTGGTGAGCGCGACGTAGCCGACCCAATCTGCTCGCAGGCTCTGCTCTGTCAGAAAGAACTCTTCTTCGTCCACTGTCATCGAGAACTCGCCTGCCTCCATGAGGAGATTGCTGCCTTGCTCGGCGAATGAGGTCTTGAGCAGTGCGATGATGTCTTCGGCGTCGGATGGCTGGACTTCGCGTATGCGCCACGGTGTCGGTGCTGCAGGCATTGTCTAGGAGCCTTCCACTGTTGCAGCATTGGCGAACGGTAACTGCAAGCCGGGGCGGACATCAAGGTCGAGGCTGCTGCGTTCGCCCAGCACAAGATGGAAGTATGCCGCCGCGCCAATCATCGCCGCGTTGTCGGTGCAGAGCGCAATGGGCGGGAAGCGCAAAGCGATAGACTCCTTCTCAAGCGCGCTCGCTAAGCGTTCGCGCAACGGGACATTCGCGGCTACACCACCAGCGAGCGCCACCTGCCGCACGCCTAGTTCGATGGCGGCGCGCACCGTCTTGGTGACGAGCACATCCACTACGGAGTCCTGAAACGCATCGGCAAGATCGGTGATCGAGACCCCTTCGCTCGCGTGTGACGCGCCGACCTTGCCGTAGCGATTGCTTCCACGCTGGGCTGAGGGGTTGCGACCGCCATCCATGACATCGAGCACGGCGGTCTTGAGTCCACTGAAGCTGAAATCATTTGTTCCCCGCATCCAGGCGCGCGGCAAGCGATAGGGGTTGCGCATGGTTGTGTCGCGCTGTTCAGCGGCGCGTTGGATAGCTGGGCCGCCGGGGTAGCCTAGCCCGAGCAGGCGCGCAACCTTGTCGAATGCCTCGCCTGCGGCGTCGTCGCGGGTTTGTCCAAGTAGTTCGTAGTGGCCGTGACGCGGAATGTGGACGAGTTCGGTGTGCGCGCCAGAAACCACTAACGCCAGCAGGGGGAATGTCGGATCACCGGACCATTCAGCGACGCTCCCCTCCGGCGCGTGGGTGGGCGCCGATACATCGCCTGTGCGCAGCCAATTAGCGTAGATGTGCGCTTCGAGGTGATTGACTCCGAGGAACGGCTTCCCACGCGCGAACGCGAGCGCTTTGGCTCCCGACAGCCCCACCAGAAGTGACCCTGCCAAGCCAGGGCCATAGGTGGCAGCGATGGCGTCGATGTCGCCCCAGCCGGTACTCGCCTCACGCAATGCGGACTCGACCACGGGAATCAATGCGCTGAGTTGATGGCGCGAGGCGACCTCCGGCACGACTCCGCCATAGCGCTCATGAATGCTGGCTTGAGATGCGACGACGTTCGAACGGATGATGCGGCCGTCGTCAACCACTGCCGCTCCGGTTTCATCGCAGGAGCTCTCAATTGCGAGCACACGCATACTGTTTCCTCTTCTCACGGTCGGGGAGTCTAAGAATGCTAGGGCCTGCCGAGACTGGTGGATGACGTCTCTGGCCCTGCATCCGCCTCCAACCGGACCATCAGACGTGTGCGAAGTTCTGTATATCGTTCGCGGTAGGCGTCGCTGGAGATGTTTTCGGTAGACATGACGAATGCATCTTCATGGTTGTCGCTATAGTAGCGGCGCCGCACGCCTGTCTGGCTAAATCCATATTTGCGATAGAGATTCTGGGCGACATAGTTCGACACGCGCACTTCGAGCGTGACGTAGCGGGCGCGGACGTTGTAGGCGATGCCGATGAGGGATGCCAGCATCAGTTCACCGATTCCACGCCCGCGATAGTCTGGGTGCGCTGCTATGGTCGTGATATGCGCCTCGTTGACCATGTGCCAGAGACCCGCGAATCCGACGATGTTCGCCACTTCGGGTGGCATGACCTGCGGGACCCGCATCGGCAGCAATGAGAGTGGAAATGGCTTGCGCTGGTCTTCGCGCGGCTGAGCGGCAGCCTCGACAGTCTTCAGAAGCGTATCGCGCACGACGATATAGTGCGCCATGCGATTCTCTTGTAGCTCGCGGCGATAGGCGCTCGGTGGCCAGGGAGTCGTGTAGGCCAGCCGCTCGATTTCGACGATGCGCGGCAGGTCGGCCATGGTCATATCATCCACGCTATACCGCATGCGCCGCCCCTTCTCCTCCGCGAGTGCTCTCCTGTGTATCATCTGGCTCATCACTCTGATCCGTAGTCGCCGGAGTTAATTTGCGTGCGCTCTTCGTAATGTGAGGCCGACGCATATACAGCGGCTCCAATGTCTGTGGATCGTCGACGCGGTTGTGTGTGGCCCGCATGCCAGCGAGTGTCGCCAGCGCTGCGCCTCTGCGGACTTCTAGCGGGCTGACGAAGCACGCGCGCTGACCCAACGCGTCCTGCAGCGCCACTTGCATCGTCTCGCGCCACTCACCGAGCGCCACCAACGGCCCAGACGTGTGTGCCGCTAGTTCCGCGGGCGTTGTGATGATGTACGGGTCTGGCTGGCCATTGATAGACTGCGTGACGGGCGCCCACTGTTCATTGGCGGCGCCACCAGCGTAGCACGCAGCATAAAGCTCTCCACGTCCGGCGTCAATCAGCGCCCAGATGGGATACGTGGATTGACGAACTCCCCACGCAATGACGTCCAACGTGGGAATGCCGTAGAGTGGGGCATCGAGAGCAAACGCCAGCGACTTCGCGGTCGCTAGCGCCACCCGCAGGCCGTTGAATGAGCCGGGGCCAGTTGCGACGGCGACGCCATCGACAGTGCTGAGGTCTACATTCGCTTCACGCAGCAGCCACTGGGCGCGCTCCAGCGTCTCGGAGCCGTGACGCTGTCCAACACGCCAGTTGAGTTCGGCGAGCAAGGTGGCGCCGTCAGTGAGCGCAAGCGAGGCGTAGTTCGTGGAAGTGTCAATCGCCAGCATCATTGACTACGACTCCTGTGCGATGGCATGAAGCCATGCCGATTGGAGCGCAGCGCCACGTGGTCCCACGCCCTCTACGTCGATGAGTCGTGTTTCCCGGTTTCCTTTGATATCGGCAGACAGGCGCACTCGCAAATAGCTCGCTGGCCACGGCTCCTCACCGTCGTCTGCGAACTCGCCGCGTTCTGCCCACTCCACGATGCACACACCGTCGCCGGACAGGTAGTCTTCGAATCCCAGGATATAGACTTCTTCAGGATCATCAATGCGGTAGAGGTCGAAGTGATAGAGCGGCAGCCGACCAGTATATTCTTTCAATATCGTAAATGTCGGACTGTTGATGACGCCCTGTACCCCCATGCCCGTGCCAATGCCCTGCGTCAGCGCAGTTTTTCCAGCGCCAAGATCACCCTGGAGCAGCACGACATCACCCTCAAGGAGGAACGCGCCGAGCAGCGCGCCAAAATGCTGTGTCTGCTGCACGCTATGGCTGAGCAAGCGGGGTGTGGCTCCCTGCGCGCTCCCCGTTCGAAATTGTTCTATACTGGCGCCCGACATATCCATCCACTTTGCTTGCGCGATTGACTGCGACCTGACACCACGCGTGTATGCGCTAGTTTCAAGTATAGCACCATGTTGCCGCCAGTCAGGAGAGCGCCTGCTGCTCGCCGCCTCACGTTATGCGAGTCGTCCTCCGCACGAGGAGCAAAAGCGGGCCGTCGTCGGCATATGGGCGCTGCAGGTAGGACAGATGCGTTCTGGGCCCGACACACTGACAGCGTACGGCGCGGCGCCGGGCTGGTAGCGTTCGTTTTGAATCGTCGTAATGGCCGTCTGCGCTCGCTTGAATTCTCCATCCATCGCTGTGAGACGATCGGCGATGGCGTGCAGTTCAGATGGAATCTGCTGGCCGCGACGTGCAAGATCGAGCACTGTCGTAGCGAGTTGGTCGAGCAGGGCAGACCGCTCGCGCTGAAGCAGCCCAATCTCACGCTGGATAGCGCTGATGCGCTGCGTCCGTTCGGCTTCCCATGCGGCGCGTCCCATGACCGCGCCAGCGGCGCGGCGCGCTGACTCAAACATATCTTGCATGTGTTACTCCTCATGTTGTCACCTGTGACACGCTCGCCAGCATGCCGCAAGTGCGCTACCGTCGTGCTCAGCCCTCAGACGCTATCGCCGACGGATAGTGCCGGATAACGAGCGCTCCATCATCCGCCAGCCGCACAGCGATTACGTCCAATCGGTATGGGCGTTGCTCCTCGTCACGCTCCATGAGATACGTTTGGAGCGTGAGAATCAGTTTGCGCTGCTTCGATGGCGTGATAGCTTCCTCCGGTTCGCCCAGCGCTGGGCTCATCCGTGTTTTGACTTCAACGCCGACGATTTCGCCAGCGAGTTCAGCGATGAGGTCGAGTTCGCCGCATGGTCGGCGCCAATTGCGCTCCAGGATGGCATAGCCTTCACGCTGGAGCCACTCAGCCGCCGCGTCCTCGCCGCGCTTGCCGATGGCTGCTCCCCAGCGACGCGGCGCGCTCTGCTTCGGCTGCTTGGCCATGCGGTTCTCCTCGCTTTCTCATACGTTACTCACTGCCTGTGGGTGGCGCCGACATGCGCACGTCATAATCTGGCGAACAGTGTAGCATCGCAATCGCGCATCCGCAGCGTGTATGCTACATGGGCGCCGCGAGGCCGCACTATGAGGGATGATATGCGCGTGGAGCGCGATGGAGGATGACAGTGAATACGACTCAGCAATCGCTGGTATTCATTCATGGTTCAGGAGACTCGGCGCGCGTTTGGGATGACGTGATTGCGTTGCTGCCGGAGTACGAGACGATAGCGCTCGACCTCCCAGGCCATGGCGCGCTCGCCGATGCTCCGCTGGCATCCGTAGACGTAGTGTCCTATGCCGAGTGGGTGCGCGCTGAATTAGAACGGCGCGGCATCGAGCGCCCCATGCTGATCGGACATTCCCTCGGCGGCGCAGTTGTGCTGCAGCTTGCGCTTGCCGCACCGACGTCGGTGGGTCGGCTTGGACTGGTTGGTACTGGCGCACGGCTTCGGGTCGCTCCGGCATTCCTGCAGACTGCCCAGAGTGCGGGTGAGGCTGGAACGACGCAAACGCCTGAAATAACCCGCGTCGGATTCACTGAGGCGCATGTCGCACTCGCTGACGCCTACGATGCCCGTCGCGCCCAGACGGCTCCAGGGATGCTGTTTCATGATCTCAGCGCGTGCAATCAGTTTGACATCATGGCTGACCTTGAACGCATCTCCCAGCCGACGCTCATCATCGTTGGCGCTGAGGACCGGATGACGCCCGCGAAATTTTCGGCCTTCTTGCAGAGCAGTATCGCGGGCAGCGAGTTGATCGTGGTTCCCAACGCAGGTCATTATGTGCAAATAGAAGACCCGCAACGCGTGGCTGATGCGCTGCGGGTCTGGCTGGCGTGACGTGTTCGAACGATTACGCCGCTGCTTTTGCGTAGGCGCTGTTCGGCGCGAGCATTTCGATGGCGGTCAGCAGCTGCGTGTCCTTCGACTGGATGAGTTGCTGCTGCGTTGTGTTTGTCTCGTTCGCGACGAGTGGCGAGAGCGGTGTGACATTCGGCGGCAGCGCGACGGGGATATCGGGCGTGTAGCCCTTGCCGTAGATCGATTGTCCATCGGGCAGCAGGAACTCTTCAGTTCCCAGGATTAGCGCGGAACCGTCCGCCAACATGAAACTACGCAGGACCGTGCCTGTGCCAAAGGTCGTTGCGCCGACGACATGCACGTCTGGGCGGTTGATGTGAATGGCGCCCGTTGTGATCTCCGCCGCGCTGGCGGTATTGTTGTCCACCAGGATGACGAGCGGAATTGTCGTCGCTACGCCGTTCGGAAGCACAGGCACGGCGGTTTGGCCACTGCGCGATTTCTCGATGAGCACGTTGTGTCCGGATCCGTTTGGAATGAACTCGCTCGACACCGACTGCGCCTGGTCGAGATAGCCACCTGGATTACCGCGCAGGTCCAGAATGATTCCCGACACGTTCTTCGACTTTGCGTCAGCGAGCGCCTTTTTGAGTTCGGTGTCTGCGTTCGAACTGAACTGTGTCAACTGGATGTCGACGATATTCGCGCCGGGAATATAGAAAGAAGACACCGTCGGTACCGTGAACTTCGCGCGTGTCAGGGTGACGGTGAATGTCTTTGCCGGAGTGACCGTTGGACGCGTGATGCCGATGGTGACTTGCGTCCCCTCTTTGCCTGTGATCTGTGGACGCGCCTGATCGATCGTCTTACCAGCGAGACTGTTGCCGTTCACGCTAATGATGAGGTCGCCAGGCTTTAGGCCGCCTTTGTCAGCCGCCGAGTCAGGGAACACCTCATCAATGCGGATAGGCTTATCACCGCCGCCGCTCAGGGATACGCCGATGCCCACTATCCCCTGATCTTGCAACTGCTGATTCTCCTGGGCGAATTCCTCGGGAGTCTCAAAACGGCTGTGTCCCGTGTCGCCCAGTGAGTTCACCATCGCATTGATCGCGGAGTACGCCATTTGTTTGTGATTGATGCGATTGGTGACGACAAAATTGTTGTCAATGTCTTGCCATGCCTGATGTACCAGGAGTTCGTCGGGTGAAGATATATAGCGACCCTGGTTTACGTATGCGTTGCCGAACCAGCCCGCGCTAAACGCAATGAGCACGAGCAGCGACGTGACCACCATCTGCGAGAGGGCGCCATTGGCTGCGCCGCGACGCTGGCGCTCGGCATCGGCGTTCGAGGCATAGGGCGACTGGGGCGCCTCAGGGGGACGGGAATCGGTCAGCACGTCAGCCTCCGTTGCTCGCTGGCTCCAGTGAAAGTCAGTGTACATGGCCCGACCGCCGCAAGTCGCGACCGGAACTAGACCATTTACATGCGGAGCGGATGTCTGTAATCGTAATGTGAGCGGTCGGCAGCGTCAAGGCGCTGCCGACCGCTCATACGTCCGCTAATTGGACGCCTCACGCTGAGAATACGGCTCCAGAGGCGTCCGTGTTGTAGTAGCTAGTGCTCGGCGACATAGACCTTTGGCCAATTGATATCTACCATCTGGCCAATTGAGTTGAAGCCGAACCCATGCACATAACTGCGCACGCGCCAGTAGGACTTGACCTGCTGGAACGGAATCCACGCGGCCTGATCTACAACTGCCTGTTCTACCTCGTTGTACAGCGTCATGCGATTGGCGAGGTTCTGCTCGACATCCGCATTCTTCATCTTGGTATCGAGATTCGGGTCGCTGATACCCTCGGAATTGTTTGGCGCTGTCGTGGAGAATTGGATGGTGAGCCAGTCCTGCGGGTCTGGATAGTCAGCGATCCAGCCAATTTCCCATATAGAAGCGGGATTCTGCGACGGCGGCTTTGTAATGTCACCTACTAGGCTGTCAAAGCTGACGGGATACACTTTGACAGTCAGGCCCAGCGTGGCAGACCACTCCTGCGCGGCCAGGGTTGCGATCTGAATACGTGTTGGTGAATCGCTAGGCGCATACACCATGATGGGTTCCATCGACCCGGTGATGTAGGGGCAGTAGTCGGGCTCGTTGTAAGTTGAACCATTCTTGGGGCAATTTGCCTGTGCCTTCGCGAGGAGGGACGTGGCTGCCGCTTGATTTCCGGTGAGTGTCTGCGTTCTGTCGGGTGGCGGATTCTTCAGGCCGACGAAGAATCCTGGCATACCCTCTGGAACGATGTGATTGCTCGGAATGGCGCCGCCATTTTCAACGCGATCGACCAACAATTGCTTATTGAGCGCAAGGTCGAAAGCCTGTCGTATGGAGAGGTTGTCAAACGGCGCCTGCTTGAAGTTGAGCCCAAAGTAGTCAGTTTCCAGCGTGGGGACGCTGTGGAAGTCATTCTGGCCGCGCGCGAACGAATACTGGTTCGTTGGCACGTCGGTATAGTCGTACAGGCCCTGCTGGTAGTT
Organism: Ktedonobacterales bacterium; assembly: GCA_036391835.1. Classification (GTDB taxonomy): domain Bacteria; phylum Chloroflexota; class Ktedonobacteria; order Ktedonobacterales; family JADMIN01; genus JAKAIY01. The sequence goes on from DASVZC010000069.1 coordinate 32,196, forward strand.
CTTGTATTCGGCGTCATTGGTGGGGACTGCCGTGCGAATCACCTTGGTCAGGCTCAATTGCTGGCCAAACGCCTGTTCCCAATAGGTGTTGGGAACGAGCGTCATGGTCGTGCCATCACCATACGACTGCACCTTGAATGGGCCAGATGCGCCGCCCTGATCGAGGTGGTCAACCCAGAGGCCACCAGCGTACGCCGGATTGGTCACCATGGACTTCTCCACCACATCAGCGGTCGGATACGTCAGTGACTCAAGGAAGAAGCTGATGGGCGAGTCGAGACGGATGCGCAGTGTCTGCGCGTCGATCACGTTAAGACCTTTGGTCGGATCGTCGCCATTCGAGATAATCGAGGCCACGGCGCCCGTGTTTCGGTCGTTTGCCCCCAGGATGTGGCCCAAGTAAGTCGGACCCGTATAGGTTGGGCAGTTGTTCAGAGATGGGTCGGTCGAGTAATAGGTCTTCGCGCTTTGGTCGGCGCACAAGTTGGGATCGAGTGCGCGGTCAATGCTATATGCGAAGTCGCTGGCGGTGATGGGCTTCCCATCGCTGAAGAACATGTGTGGCCGCAGGTGGAAGGTGTAAATCGTGGCGGTTGGATCCACGCTCCAATTGAGCGCGGCGTCAGGTTGGACCGTCAGCGTGGGACTTTGTGTGACGAGTCCAGTGTAGAGCATGGAAACGGAGCCGGTATCCTTGAGCGCCGCCACCAAGGCAGGGTCGAACACTTCGTTATGGCCGATTTTGCCCGACTGGTCGACGTACGGCCAGCTAAATGTTTGTGACGCGGCGAGCGCCGAGTTACCCGATGATGGGCCAAGCGCGTTGCATGCCGCCAACGGCACTGTCAGCGCGCCGAGAAGCAGGACAAACGTACGCGTGAGTTGCGAGCTCTTGCGCTGCTCCTGCCCCCAGGATCGCCATCTTCCTCGAAGTAATGCCTGAATCCCGCGCATGCGTGAAGAACCTCCCAGAGCCCAACATCAAGGCGCGCGGAGAACATGGGACACTGGAACTCGCGGCGGGCCGTAGCGTGACCCTGGCGCCAGGAGGCCCTCGTTCAGCGCGGTGGGCATAACGAGCATTGGGCGTGCGCCGCAGACGATAGCGACACGCTTCGCGATTGTACGCAAGCGCGCAGGCTCTGTCAATCGCGGTAGGCAGCTAGTCATAGCGTACTCCACTGTTGCGGCTTGACAGAATAGCGTACGTCGCTGTAAAATAGTTTTTAGAAGTCTAAAATTTGAATTTGAGGTGTACGCATGGCCCCTGATCTTCGCGAGCTTTCGCCCCGTGCTGTTGACTGCTTAAAGCAAGTCTACAAGCTGAGGGAGCGTGGTGAACGCGTCACGACATCGGTCATGCGTGAGCGTCTTGCCGCACTCGAGCCGAGTGGCCAACTCAGCGACGCCAGCGTGACGCAGTTGTTCAAGTGGCTCAGCGAACACGGGTATCTCACCCATACCCCGTATCGCGGCGTAGAGCTTACAGACGTAGGAACACGTCTCGCGCTGGAACTCGTGCGTCATCACCGCTTGCTCGAACTCTTCCTGACACAGGTCATGGGCTACTCGTGGGACATGGTCGACGCGGAAGCCGAACGCCTGGAGCACGTCATCTCGGAGGAGTTTGAGGACCGAATGGATGCGCTGTTGGGGTATCCCACGGTCGATCCACACGGCGATCCGATTCCGAGTAAGTCGGGTGAGGTGACACTACAAGAAACACGTCCCCTGCTCGATCTGGCAACGGGTGATGAGGCTGTTGTGCGGCGCGTGAGCGACGATGACGCCGAGTTGTTGCGTTACCTTGCCTCTCTGGGCATCGGCCCGGGCATTCCGGTGCGAGTACTCGAACGCGCGCCATTTGGTGGCCCGCTGCGATTGCAGGTCGGTGAGGGTGAGGCGTCAGTCGAGCGTGCTGTCGGACCACAACTGGCGGAAGGAATACGTGTCGGGGCGAGGGAATAGCGACTTCCCGATGAGTTTAAGGCGCTTTCAGGCGCAAGGGACGAATTGTGGATGAGGCGAGGCTTACGATGAACGTTGGAATGGGGCGAACTGGAGCTACTGCGTCGAAGAACGGCGTTCGTAGCGCTGGAGTCTTCAGCAGCGCGCTCAGCAGCAATCAAACGGTAGCGCGCGCGCAGGCTGAACTGGCGCATGGCCGCCGCTGGACGCTGCGCGGTGTGCTCCCATTCCTTGGGCCGGCCTTCATTGCTGCTGTGGCCTATGTAGACCCCGGCAACTTCGCGACGAATATTCAAGGTGGGTCGGCATTTGGCTACACATTATTGTGGGTCATCCTGGCTGCCAATCTCATCGCTATTCTCCTGCAGACGCTCTCTGCCAAGGTAGGCATTGCGACGGGGAAGAATCTCGCGCAACTCTGTCATGACTATCTGCCAAAGCCCGTAAACTATGGGCTTTGGGGCGTCGCCGAGCTTGCGGCAATGGCCACTGACCTGGCCGAGTTTCTCGGCGCGTCAATTGGTTTCAATCTCCTTCTCCATGTGCCGATGATCGTCGCGGGACTCATGACTGGTGTAGCCACATTCGGTATTCTGGGACTCCATCGCTATGGGTTCCGGCCGTTTGAGATTGTTATCGCGGCGTTGATTGGGGTCATCGCGGGAAGCTATTTGGTTGAGGCGTTTATGGCGCGTCCGGATATGCGCCAGATTGCCATTCACACCGTCGTGCCACAGTTTGGTGGCGCAGGTGGCGCTATGCTGGCGGTCGGTATTCTCGGCGCGACCGTGATGCCGCACGTGATCTATCTACACTCTGCATTGACGCAGGATCGCATTCCCGTCCGAAGTGTCATCGATCTACGCAAGGTGTTCAAGCTGGAGCAACTCGATATCTGGCTGGCGCTCAGCGTCGCTGGTCTCGTGAACGGCGCTATGCTGATTGTGGCCGCGGCAGTCTTCCATACTACTGGACACGGCGCTGTCGCGTCGCTAGATCAAGCCTATCGCACGCTGACGCCTTTGCTGGGCGGCGCGTCGTCGACATTGTTTGGGATCGCACTGCTAGCTTCGGGTCTATCCTCGTCGACTGTGGGCACGCTTGCGGGCCAGGTGGTGATGGGAGGTTTCCTTGGTTGGCGCATTCCGACCGTGCTGCGCAGAGTCATCACGATGGCTCCGGCGTTGATCGTGATAGCGCTCGGCCTCGATCCAACGCAGACGCTCGTTTGGAGCCAGGTGGCGCTGAGTTTCGCGCTCCCGTTCGCTATTGTGCCGCTGATCTATTTCACCAGCCGCGCTGACATCATGGGTGATTTGGTGAATCATGCGTGGACACGTCGTCTGACATTGGCTGTGACCGTGGGCATCGTCCTGCTGAATGTCGTGCTACTCTGGCAGTCCTTCGCGCCGCATGCCTAGACGCCCCGCGACGACTGTGCGCACATGTACCCGACGGTTTGACGGGCACATGTGCGCGTGCTACTATCGGCAGGATACGAGCTTGCGCTATACAACCATTGCAGGCGCGACGCTCGCGACGAGTGTGCGCCTCATCCTGCCAGTATAGGACGTGTGCTTCATGCTTTCGTTCATCTCCGCGCGTCGCGCTCACCAGAGCGCTGCGCCGCGTGCTCCGCATTTCGCGCTGATGGTATTGGTCGCACTAAGCATGTTACTGGCTGCGTGCGCCCCGAGCGCGACGAATGATCCTGTGCTTGCTTTACGCATCAATGGGACACCCATTACCCTGTCGAGCTACCAGCAGGTGCTAGCGCTGTTCGACGCGAGCGCTGCGTTGCAGGGGTCCGGCACGTCCGGTCCGCTTGCATGGCAGTCGCCGAACGACCGTCAGACGTGGACGAGCGCCAAAAGCCAGACGTTGAACTTCTTCACCAGTACGACGGTTATCAAGCAGGAACTCGACCGACAACATTTGACGGTCAATCAGAAGGATATTGATGCGGCGGTTGCGCAACTCAACGCTCAGATCGCGAACGCGCGCGCGCAGTCGCAGAGCAATCCGGCGAACGCTGGACTCAAGGCGCTCGTAGAAGCGGCGACGCCCGACGCCATCCGCTTGCTGGCGGAGCAGGAGGCGTACACGCTTGTGTTGGCTGACAAGGCTTCGGCTCCGACGGTAAAAGCGCACGGCATCCTCGTCAATTCACAAGCCGAGGCCAATAGTCTGCTTGCCAGCCTCAAATCTGGCGGTGACTTTGCCGCGCTTGCCAAGCAACATTCGCTCGATACCACGAGCGGGGCGAACGGTGGCGACCTCGGCACGGTCTATGTCGGCCAATTTGTTCCTGCCTTCGACACCCAAATCTTCCGGAAAATGCAAGGGAACGGCTACGCGGTCGTAGCACTGGGGTCGGGATATGGCGTCTTCTCGATCAGCGGACGTGGCGCGACTCCGTTGAGCGACCTCAAGAATCCGCAGACCCAGCAGCAGTATGCGGGGAGTTGGATCAACAATGTGCTCGTGCCTGAGGCGAGGGTCGAGAACTACGTCGCATAGATAACACGCCGAGGACGGAGACACCATGGCAAATCAGCGTTCCATTACAGCGGTCGGGCTCGGGCCGGGCCGCTGGGAGGATCTGACCATCGAAGCGCGCGACCTGCTGGGGTCCGCTTCGGTGGTGATTTGCCGGACGACGCGACATCCCACAGTGGATGCTTTGCGTGAGTGGCGTCCCGATTTGCGCGTGGAGTCATTCGATCATCTGTACGAGTCGATTCCCAGCTTCGCGGAGTTGTATCCCACTATGGCGAAGCTGCTGCTAGATCGTGTGGAAGCGCTGGCTCCCGGCGAAACGTTAGTCTACGCCACGCCGGGCCACCCACTCATGGGCGAGGAGTCCGTGCGGATTCTGCGCGAGCAGGCGGCGACCCGTGGTGTGGAAGTTCGCGTGGTTGCTGGCCTATCTTTCGTGGAGCCAGTCTGCGCCGCGTTGGGCTTGAATCCGCTAGAACGGGATTTGCAGCTCATTGACGCTACTGCCCTGCTGGCTCTGCCGACTGAGGCGGTGATGGGCGCCATCCTTCCCACAAAACCCGCGCTCATCGCACAGATGTATAACCGACGACTGGCAAGCGCCGTCAAGCTCGCGCTCAGCGAGGTCTATCCTGATGACTGGCTGGTGACGCTGACGTTGTGGGCTGGCGTGCCCGATAAAGAGGTTGTGCGCAGTATTCCGCTCTACGAGCTTGACCGAGACGAGAGCGCTGATCACCTGACGACGCTCTATGTCCCGCCATTGGAGCCACTAGACGCCACCCGTACCTCCGAGGGGCTTCGTTACATTGTTGCGCGTCTGCGGGCGCCGGATGGCTGCCCATGGGATCGCGAGCAAACGCACCAATCGTTGCGGCGCTATGTGCTCGAAGAAGCCTACGAGGTTGCGGAAGCCATCGATGAGTTGGATGGCTCGCCTGAGCGCGCCGAAAAGCTCGCCGATGAGTTGGGCGATCTGCTCTTGCAGGTCTATCTGCAGGCTGAGGTCGCCAATCAGGAGGACTCGTTCCACCTCGGCGACGTCATCCAATTGATCAGCGAGAAGTTGATTCGACGCCATCCGCATGTGTTCGGTGATGTCCATGTGCGCGACGCCGAACATGTCGTCCGCAACTGGGAAGTCATCAAGCGTGAGGAACGTGTGTCGCGTGGCGAAGCGGTCGAGCAGGAGAGCGCGCTGCGTGGCATCCCGAAGAGCGCGCCCGCGCTCTACCAGGCTTATGAATTGAGTAAGAAAGCCGGGAAGGTCGGGTTCCGATTCCGCGAAGCGAGCGATGCGCTTGATAAAGTAGTCGAGGAAGCCCGTGAGATGTTGAAGGAAACGCAAGCTGGCGGTTCAGCCACAGCAGAGCAACAAGCCGAGTTGGGAGACCTCCTGTTTGCACTGGCTGCTTTCGCACAGCGCCTCGATCTGCGACCTGAAGACGCCCTTGCGCAGGCGAACAACCGCTTCCGGCGCCGATTCGAAGGCATGGAGGCGATGGCGACCGCGCGCGGTGTTGCGTTAGAATCGCTCGATGAGTCCGCGTGGCTGGCGTTGTGGGCCGAGGCGAAGTCGACCCTGAGCAAGACGGACGCGGACTAGTCCGCAGTCGCCTTGCTTGCTGGTTCAGCGTGCGATGACGTCGCATCCTCATCCGCATAGAGTGCGCGTTCACGCTCCCGCTGTCCGCGCTCTACGGAATTGACCCAGCCAAAGAATACCAGGCTCATCAATATCAGGTCGATTGCGTTCCCCGGTACCGCCAGAATCGCGCCGCCTAGCTGCTGATCCGCGGTTGCTGACAGCCCCCAGATGCGCGGCGCCACGGCGTATGTGTGATAGAAGATGCCAGCGGCGAAGATGGTAAAAATGCCAAAGACGTCGAGCGGGATGCTCTCGGCGGCGAGATAGAGAATCTGCATCGGGCTAGCCATGCGCACATGCTCGTCGGCAGGTGTCAGAAGCGGCCACCAAGTCAGGATGCCAGCGACCAGGAAGGTTAGCATCTGCAGGTCATGCAGCCCTGAGTCATGTAGCGCGGCTTCATAAAATGGCCCCGCGTGCCAGATCAGAACAAGCAGGTTGAATACCACGACCGCGACGACGTTGAAAAGGGGGTCACGACCCACTTCGCGCATTCGACGGGTAGGCAGCAGGATGCGGCCAAGGCTATCTGGCAGGCCAATCATGAGCAGTGGGGCGACCAGCGTAATGATGAGAAACAATTGAGCGGTGTGCGCGGCGAAGAGATAGTAGCGCCCTAAGGTATCGAGCGGCGATATCAGCGTGAGCGCAAGT
>DASVZC010000070.1:0-6752 GCA_036391835.1 Ktedonobacterales bacterium
CCTCTGTTCGACCGTGCTGGAGTTCGGCTCTGGCATGCGCCTGGAGGAGATCCTGCTCCGCAATGCGCTGGGGCTGGAGGAGCCAACCCTCGACCGCACAGGACAGGCGGCTGGCGTGATGATGATCCCCATCCCCAAGCGCGGCATCCTGCACAAAGTCGAGGGTGAGGAAGCCGCCTGCGCCACGCCGCACGTCACTGGCGTCGAGATCACCGCGCGGCTGCACTCGCCGATCATCCCGCTGCCGGAGGGCGCCAGCTATCTAGGATTCATCTTCGCGCGAGCGGATGACTATCAGATCGTCGAACAGGCGCTACGCGATGCCCATGCCGCCCTCCGCTTCGACATCCGTCCGATGCTGACGGTGCTGAACTAGGCGCGCCGCCCTGCCAGGCGAACTACAGCGTGGAGATGCCGGCGTGAATGGCAGGCAGCGTCACATCCTTCAGGTCACCACACGCCGCGAACTTCAGCGCAGTTGGCGTTTGTGTCACACCCTGGCAGCGTGAGACGGAGTAGTTGTCGCCGCTGGTGGCGCTCACATCCTCCGTCACGGCAATCTCGCAGGCGCCCGTGGGGCCAATCGGCGGCTCGACGAGGAAAGTATACGTGGCGTTGATGTTGTAATTGACGGCGTTTACGACGAGCAGCGCCGACTTGCACTTCGCCGCAGCGTCCGCATAGCACGTCTCGGCGCGCTGGGCGTCAGCGGTAGATGTAACGAGCGCATGCGCATTTACCGCGAGGGTACCGCAGTTGTCGCCGCGAGCGGTCCAGTAGGTCGCCCTCAACCCTTCACGATTGACGAACGCGAAGGCGAGCAAAATAGCCACCACCGCGACAATAACCAGAACGACTCGCCAACGCCCACGCATACCAGCGCTACTCCTCGAATAATCCACAACCGATAAGACACCCTAATAGTGTACGCCTTCTGGGAAAGGGACGGCTCCTCTGTGGCCGATTCGGCGTGATACACTGCCTCGGGCGCGATGGCGCGCCGCCGAAGGAGGGAAGCGACATGCAGCACGATCAGGAGCGGCGCGAAGCGGACGCGATAGGCCGGGCCTCGGCGCCACGGACACGTGCGTCGCTTGCGGCTGATCTGCGCGCGTTGGGTGTCGAGCCGGGCATGACGCTGCTCGTCCACTCGTCGCTGGGATCGCTCGGCTGGGTGAGCGGTGGCCCCGTCGCCGTGATTCAGGCGCTGACCGATGTGCTTACCCCGAGCGGTACACTGGTGATGCCAGCATTCACCAGCGACAACTCCGATCCAGCCTTCTGGCGCAGTCCACCAGTCCCTTCAGCGTGGGTTCAGGTCATTCGCGACACGATGCCTGCCTTCGATGCCGACATCACGCCCACCCGCATGATGGGACGTATCGCCGAATTGTTCCGCCAATGGCCCGGCGCGCTGCGGAGCGAGCATCCACAGTCGTCTTTCGCGGCATGGGGCCTGCATGCGCACGAACTCATCGAACATCACACACTCGAAAACAGCCTTGGCGACACGTCACCGCTGGGGCGCATCTACGCGCTGGATGGCTGGGTCCTGCTGCTGGGCGTCGGCTTCGGCAACAACACCTCATTCCACCTCGGCGAAGCCCACGCAGGGACGAGCGGATGGATAACCACAGGCGCGGCTGTGCAAGAACACGGCGAGCGCGTCTGGAAGACGTTTCGTGACGTCAACTGGAACGACGAACGCTTCTCCGAGATTGGCGCCGATTTCGAGCGTGAAGGGCTTGTGCGGCGCGGACCAGTGGGTTCCGCGACGGCGCTACTGTTTCCACAACGGCCAGCAGTTGATTTCGCCGAAGAATGGCTAAAGGCAAGAGGAGCGAACCATGACACAGGATCAATGGACGCGCGTTGACGCCTACTTCAATGGACTCTTTGCGCCAGCCGACGAAGCACTGAGCGGCGCATTACAGGCCGTCGCCGCGGCCGGCATGCCTGCCATCAGTGTCAGCGCGACGCAAGGAAAGTTCCTCGGGATGCTGGCGCGGATGATCGGCGCTCGTTCGATTCTCGAAATCGGGACACTCGGAGGCTACAGCGCTATCTGCATGGCCCGCTCGCTCCCTACCAATGGACGCCTGCTCAGCCTGGAGATCAATCCCGCACATGCCGACGTCGCCCGCGCCAATATCGAACGCGCCGGGCTCTCATCAGTCGTCGAAGTGCGGATCGGTTCAGCTCACGATACGCTGCCAAAGCTGGTGGAATCTGGCGACAGCCCATTTGACATGGTGTTCATCGACGCCGATAAAGCCAGCACGCCCGACTACCTCAACTGGGCGCTGCGGCTCACGAAGCCCGGCAGCCTGATCATCGTCGACAACGTTGTGCGCGATGGCGCCGTCGCCGACCCGACCAGCACGAACGCCGATGTGCAGGGCATCCAGCGTGGGCTCGCCGCGATATCGCAGGATCCACGCCTGAGCGCTACGGCGATTCAGACGGTCGGTGACAAGGGCTACGACGGCTTCGCCATCGCACTGGTGACCGGCGAATGAGCCCGCCGGAGACCTCGGAGCAAAGCATCGCGGACTTCCTCAGCGGGTATCCGCCGGAGATCCGCGCCATCTGTGCACGGCTGCGGCGCTTGGTCACTTCCGTCGCGCCGGACGCCTGCGAGATTCCGAACCTCCGCCAAAACCACATTGCCTATTCGTCAAGCGACAAAATGCGCGACTGCATTCTGTATATCTGCCCACTGCTGGAATGGGTGCGGCTTGGCTTCTACTACGGCGGGGGACTCGATGATCCCGCGCATCTCGTGGTGGGCGAGGGCAAACGCATGCGCCACGTGAAAGTGCGCTCCGTCGTAGAGGCGGACGCAGAGGCGTTGCGCCTGCTTACAGCGGCGGCATGGTCGGCGGGCGTTGCGGCACACGCACGCTAGGGAGTCACAGGCGGGGGCGAAGAATGTCTGCGCACACGCCGCAGCAGGGAGAACGCCGCCACAACGCCCGCGACACCCAGAGGCGCCCAGAGGGGCACAGGCTGCGAGAGAGACGAGAGCGGGCCGGCCTGCCCACGCTTGCGACGCATTTCGTGCCGCAGCATCGGTTCAGCCAGCGCCAGTTCGCCCTTCTCGGCCTTCGCAAGCACGCGCTCTAGCTGGCGAGGCAGGCGCGAGAGCGAGCGCGCCAGCGACAACCCCTCACGCAGAGACGTCTGCGCGAAATCCTGGAAGCTCGATGCGCCGAGCAGGCTGAGAATGCCATCAGCCATGCCAGACATCTCGCCCATCAGCTTCTTCGCGTGCGGCGTCGCCACCTCGAGGAAGTTGAAGTCGGGGGTGAGGCTGGCTGTCAGACCCGCCAGCATGCCGACCGCACGGCCAAAGAACGCGAACTCAGCGGGCAGGCGGAGCGGCTGATCGTAGAGCGTTTCGCCGACGTCTTGCAGGGCTTGATCGGGCGCAATATGGCCCAACTGCGACATCGGCACGCCGGTGAAGCGATTGAGCAACGCGCCAATGGCCTGTTCCAACACATCGCGGTCGGCCTCATCACCGATGAAGCCAAGCTCATCCAGTCCATCCACAAACAGCGACGCATCTCCCTGGATCGCGCCACTGAAGCAGGCGCGCAGGCCGCGACGGGCGCGCGGCGTAATGACACCCATCATCCCGAAGTCCAGAAAGACCAGGCGCGCATGACCCGGCTCGCCCATGATAGGGATAGCGAAGATATTGCCAGGATGCGGGTCGGCATGGAAGAAGCCAGCATCGAGCACTTGCCTGAAGTAGCTGTCAGCCAGTTTGTGCGCCAGTTGCGCACGATCGAGACCGGCGGCGTCTAGCGCGGCGAAATCGGTGATCTTAATACCGTCGATCCACTCCAGCGCGAGCGCGTGACGCGTCGTGTAATCCCAGTGGACGTGTGGCACGACAATCAGCGGGTCATCCGAGAAGATGCGCGCGAACTGTTCGGCGTTGCGCCCCTCACGCTGATAGTCGAGTTCTTCATAGACGGTGCGGCTGAACTCTCGATACAGCGCTCGCAGATCTACGACGCGATCGGCTGCGGGTACGAGCCAGCGCACGAGCTCCAGAGTGAACCGCAAGGCGCTCAGATCAATGCGAATGATGCGCTCGATGTCTGGCCGCTGAATCTTGAGCGCGATGACGCGCCCATCCGGCAGCGTGGCGCGGTGCACCTGGCCAAGCGAAGCTGAGCCTGCAGGCATAGGATCTATACTCTGGAACACCTCGTGCACGGGCAAGCCAAACTCAGCCTCGATGGCATCTACGATGATGTCGAACGGCTCGGGCTGCACCTCATCCTGCAGGGCGGCCAGTTCGGCCAGCGCCTCCGGTGGCAGCATATCCGCGCGGGCGCCGAGGAACTGACCCAGCTTGATGAGCAGTCCGCCCATCTCGATCGCCGTTAGCCGGAAGGCGCGCAGCACCGTTTTGAGCGCCGCGACATCTGGCCGCACCTGATATTCGCCACGATCGCGCGCGCGCATCACGCGCATCCGTTCGCGATTGATGACGAAGAGTGTGCGAAAGAGCAGCGCTGCGACGCGGTAGCCGCGCCATATACTATTTTGCCGCCGCCAACTGGCGATGCGTTGTGTGAAGGCTCCCAAAGGACTATCCCCATCCGCTGGAGGAACTGACGCGTAGGGCCGCTAGCCACGTCTCTACGGCGCGTCCGCTCAACGGCTCCGATATATTCATACGGCTCGGGCGCCGCTCTCGTTCCACTCCGTCACGTGAAACGGTAGAATACACAGGCAAATATCCTTGCAAAACATGGGCCATGACGAAGCATATGAGAGGAAGCAAGCGATGCGAGTGCTGATCTGGCATGTGGATGCATTTACCGCTGAGCCAACCGAGCGCGGTCGCTCGAAGATCGCGGACAAAGAGCCGAAGGTCGCCAGCATCGAGGACGGCCTGGTCGTATTCGCCGCAGTCGAGAAGGCCGACGAGCCGGAGCCGCTCGCAGTCGCCGAACGCGCCGCTCAGGCGATCAAAGAGGTGGCGAGCAATCTCGGCGTGCGCGGAGTCCTGCTGCACTCGTTCGCCCATCTGTTCGTGGAACTTTCGGCTCCGGCCGTTGCGCGTGAGGTGCTGAATGAAACGCAGCGCCTGCTGGAGGCTGAAGGCTTCACAGTCAGCCAGAGCGCATTCGGTTGGTTCAATCGGTTGGAGATGCGGGCAAAGGGGCATCCACTCTCGCGGGTGGCGCGGCAGCTATAAGACGGCATGATCGGCGAGGATGCTTATGTATCCAAACTATGACCAAAACCCAGACCTGTTCGATATCGAGGTCAAACTCACCTTCCTCACAACCGAAGAAGGCGGGCGGTCCACTCCTACGGCGCGGTTGAGACGGTCGCGCCAGGGGAGACTGTCACGGCGTACATGATGTTCCTGAGTCCGGAATGCCATGCGGGCCAGTTATATCCTGGCAAGGAGTTCTGCATCCGCGAAGGCCAGCGCACAGTTGGCCGCGGAGTCGTGGTAAAAGTGCTTCATCTAGAGGAGCATGCGCGCGGCAAACGCTGTGAGGATCATCGGCGAGGCGAAAAGCATAACTAACAGCGCGCCCTCATCCCCGGGCGTCTGGGCGCGGGGATGAGGGTGCGCTGCGCGATACTAGAATCCGTCGAACCGGGCGATGTTGATGTGGTGGTTGGTGTCTGTGCCCGTCCAGACGAGCAACACACCCTGGTTGAAGTCCACTACAGGCGCGCCAAAAGCCCACTCAGGCGTGAACGTTCGCGTGCCAGCCAGGTCGGGCCACTGCGGGAAGTGGGTGGTCCATTGCAGGCTAATCGTGTGGTGAGGGTCAGTTCCCGCCCAGGCGATCCAGAATTCAGGGCCGCCCTCGCGATGGTGCAAGATAAAGCTTGGAGCCAGGACGCTTGTCTGAACCAGTCCACTGCCAAGCGCGCTCGTGAAGTGGACGCCATCGGTCGAAGTCGCCTGATTCAGATGCTGGGTTTTCGTCGCCCAGCCAAGCACCACTTGGGTATTCGCCGCCCCCAGCGTTGGCGCACTGATCGTCGTGAAGTTCCATAGCGTCGTCTTTGAGACCATCTTCAACGACGTGATGTCAATCTTCGCCACGTTCAGCGACTGATTTGCATCAGTTCCGGTCCACGCCAGATATAGCGTGGAACCCGAGAACAACAACGCAGGCGCGAAGTTACTATTCTCGTCCCAGTAAGTCATCTTCTTCGATTCGCCGTACACGTCGAACAGCACATTGAGCGAATGGCTTGTATTCGTGCCTGTCCACGCTAGAATGACCGCATTTCCTGCCGCCGGAGACATCTGCGCCACAGCGGGGCGATGCGCCGACAACTGACCGACGATGATCTTGTGGCTGTAGTGCAGGCCGTCCGTTCCGGTCATCACATTCAGGTGATGCGCGGCGTCAGTGCCAGTCCAGGCCAGCACGGAGCGCGTCGTCGTCTGGCCCTCGAAGGTAAACTCACCATTGGTGAACGCCGGGCCATCAATACTGGTTTCAGGCAGCGTCACTTTTGCGATCTCGTGCGCCGCTGAGGGCGCTGCAGGCGCAGCATGAGCCGCCATCCCGCCTGATAGGTATCCGATGAACCCAGCCAGAAGGAAAACAAACCCCATGAAAATACGTAACGCTTTCACGGTCAATCTCCCTTGATTGGTTCCGTAGCGTCGAGTGTGACGATGCTACGCGTCGTGACGACAATACATCATCCATCACAATGTCTGCGCTGAACATACTCCTTCCTTGGTGTCG
>DASVZC010000071.1:0-27913 GCA_036391835.1 Ktedonobacterales bacterium
ATGGGATTGACGCAAGGAATGGGCGTGGCGCTCTTTCTGGGTATCTGGATCGCCATGATGGTGGCGATGATGTTTCCTTCAGCCGCGCCGATGATTCTGATGTTCGCCGCTATTGCCTCGGGCAAGCGCCGCAAAGCGCAGACCTACACGCCGACGTGGATCTTCGTGAGCGGCTATCTGTTGATCTGGACGCTGTTTGGCGCGCTCGCCTATGCGCTCGCCGCAGGCGTAGACCAACTTGCCGCGCACGCGATGTGGCTGATGCAGAATGGCGCGCGTATCGGTGGCGCCGCGCTTGTCGTCGCTGGCGTCTATCAGTTGACGCCGCTCAAGCGCGCCTGCCTGACCAAATGCCGCACCCCCATGCAATTCATTCTGACGTCCTGGCGCGACGGCTATCGTGGCGCCTTGCGGATGGGAATGGAGCACGGAACCTATTGCCTGGGTTGCTGCTGGTGGCTGATGCTGGCGCTCTTTCCGCTTGGCATGATGAATATCGCCGCGCTCGCGTCGCTCACCGCGCTGATCTTCGCCGAAAAGGCGCTGCCCGTGGGTCGCATCGTCAGCATGATCGCAGCGGCTGCTCTCATTGTCTATGGCGCCGTGATCATCGTCATACCGACCGCCCTCCCCGGCTCCATGTGACATCCGCCGGATCAACTGCCGATGTCGCCCTATGTCACATCCGCTAGACACACATGGGTCGGATTGCTATACTCACGCCATGCAAGTACAGATCAATGCGACCGTGCTCATGTCGGGTGTCGACCACTTCGATGATCGTGCGGCGATCAATCCATTCATGCGCTCCGATGTGGCGATCAATCGCTCACAAGCGCAGGCTGAACACGACAATATTCGCGCCGCGCTCGAAGCGGCAGGAATACACGTCAAGCAAGTCGCGCCCCCGGCGGACTGCCAGGATGGAGTGTATACGGCGAACTGGGCGCTCGTCAGCGGCGACAAAGCGATCATGTCTGTACTGCCAAATGCTCGCAAAGGCGAGGAAGCCTACGCCGAGCGCATTCTGTGCGAGCAGGGCAAGAAGATCATCAAGGTCCCCAACGGGCTGCGGTTCAGTGGGCAGGGTGACGCGCTGCCATGTGGCAGATTTCTCCTCGCGGGGAGTTCCTATCGCAGCGATCCAGCGGTCCACCGATTTCTTGCCGACACTCTCGACTACGAAGTGATTTCGCTGCAAACCATCCCCGAGCGCGACGCGACTGGCGCCCCGGTCATCAATGCCGCGTCTGGGTGGCCCGACAGTTTCTTCTACGATATTGACCTTGCGATCTCTGTGCTACGTGACGACCTCATCGCGTGGTGTCCCGATGCGTTCGAGCCAGCCAGTCAGGCGAAGATTCGCGACTTGCCACTCCGCAAGATCGAAGTCTCGTTCAGTGAAGCCGTTCAAGGCTTTGCCTGCAATCTCATTTCGACGGGTGAAACGGTGGTCATGAGCGCGCATGCGTCTCGACTGCAGGCGGCCATTGAAGCTGAGGGACTCAAGACCATTACGCCGGAGATCAGCGAGTTGGCCAAAGGCGGCGGCTACATCCGCTGCACGACCTTGACCCTCACCAACCGCTAACGCAACAGCGCCCGTACGCCAGATGGCGCCGGACGCTGCTCGTGTCTTTGCTGCGTTACTACTACGCTTCGGTAGTTTGCTTGCCGCGCTTGGTTTTCGCACCGTTCGAGCCGTTCAGGCCGTTGGACGCCACGTGGCCATTGCTGCCGTTCGACGCTGCGGGTTTCTTATCGAAGACCGG
This sequence comes from Ktedonobacterales bacterium, assembly GCA_036391835.1. Classification (GTDB taxonomy): domain Bacteria; phylum Chloroflexota; class Ktedonobacteria; order Ktedonobacterales; family JADMIN01; genus JAKAIY01. The sequence continues at coordinate 1,773 of DASVZC010000071.1, forward strand.
TGTGAGCCAGTGCATGTACTCCTCACGACGACCGCGCACTATGTCGCCATAGAGCGACATGAGCGAACCTCCGACCTTGCCCACGACGCCTGTGCCGATGCTGCGGTGGTCCACCTCGACGACCGGAGCGATCTGCGCGCCCGTGCCCGTCAGAAAGATTTCATCAGCGGTGTAGAGTTCGGTGCGGTCGATCACACGCTCACGCGTGAGCATTTCCAGCTCGCGGCGCGCCAGTTCCATCACGGTATCACGCGTGATGCCCTGGAGGATGTTCTCCGAAGGCGGCGGCGTGATCATTTCATTGCCCACGACCAGGAAGATGTTCTCCGCTGAGCCTTCGCTGACATGCCCTTCAGCCGTCAGCATGATCGCCTCGTCGCAGCCGTTCATCAGCGCCTCAGACTTCGCGAACGCGCTGTTCACATACGCGCCAGAAATCTTGGCGCGCGCGGGGATCATGTTGTCATCGACACGCCGCCACGAAGAGACAAGGCAGCGCAGGCCAGCCGTGGAGATGTAGTCGCCCATGGGCATGGCGAACATTGTGTAGTGATCGGTCAGGTCGTTGAGTTTGACGCCGATGATTTCGTCGGACTTATACGCGAAGGGGCGAATATAGCAGTTCTCGTGAAAATCGTTGCGGCGCAACAATTCGACGAGTTGTTCGACTAATTCTTCGGGCGTGTACGGCAGGTCGATATTCATGATCTTGCAGGAGCGCTTGAGCCGCTGGAAATGCTCTAGCGCACGGAAGACGTAGAGTTGGTCGCGCTCACTGTTGTAGTAGGCGCGAATCCCTTCGAAGCAGCCAGTGCCATACGAAAGCGCATGTGTCGCGATGCCAACGCGAGCTTGATCGGCGGGGATGTACTCGCCGTTGAGGAACACCACCATGTCAGACCGCTGCGAAAGCGCAGGGTTGCTCGGAGTCTTCGACACGATCACTAGCCTCCTCAGGAGTGTGTAGCGTCATCGCCACACCAGCGTGTACTGGGTCGCCCGCCATTGGGCGCCCGTGGTGACGCCAAGCGAGAGTTGTGCGATGCGCGAGAACGCGCACTTCGCCAGATGCAGCATAGCGACACGCCAAACGGCCTGTCAAGCTATGGGTGGCGAGTCTGTGCACGCTGCACAGTCCCGCCCTGCCTCTGGAAAATATCTAGAATATCTGCTTGCCAACCGCTGAGAGGACAAGCTCAGTAGCCAACATCGCGGTCTGGTTGTGGTGATCCAGAATCGGGTTGACCTCCACCATGTCGAGGCTGGTGAGCCGGTTGCACTCGGCCACCATCTCCATGGCAAGGTGGGCCTCACGATAGGTGATGCCGCCGTGGACGGGCGTGCCAACACCAGGCGCCTCAGATGGATCAACCACATCGATATCAAAGCTGACGTGCAGTCCCTTTGCCCCGTCGAGAGCCAGGGTCAGCGCCTCACGCGTGACTGCCTCCATGCCGCGACGATCAATATCGCTCATCGTCAGCACGTGGACGCCTGCCTCGCGCAAGAGCCGCCGCTCGCCGGAATCCAGGTCGCGGGCGCCGACGATCACGACCCGCTTCGGATCGATCTTCGCGCCTGGGCCACCTACGCTGATGAGTTGGGGATCGCCCAGCCCTGCCAGCGCCGCGAGAATCATCCCATGGATGTTGCCCGAGGGAGACGTCTCCGCGGTGTTGAAATCCGCGTGGGCATCGAACCAAACGACGCCCAGTGGCTTGTTCGCATTGGAGGCGCCAGCGATGGAACCGAGGCCGATGCTGTGGTCGCCGCCCAGTGTCAGCGGCAGTGAACCGCGTTTGATGGCAGCCTCGACCTGCTCGGCGAGTAGGGTGGTCGCATGGACGATGGGCTGCAGGTGCTTGGCGTTGGCTTCGCGTCCGTTGTGCGCGTCACTGGCGTCAGGCTCTGCGACGGGAATCGGCGGCACGACGGTGACGGTGTGTCCTAGCGCGCGGAGTTTCTCGACGATGTCGGCATACCGGATAGCGCTTGGTCCCATATCAACGCCGCGCCGGTCTGCTCCCAAATCCATAGGGACACTTATGAGTGAAATATCCATGATGTTCTTCTGTCGTGACTTTCAGCGTCATGTGCCCCATCGCGCATGGCGGGTCAACCTCGCAGGATGACGCCCACAGTATAGCGCAAACATAGGCGCCCACGATGGGCGGATGGCCCGGTGGGACGAGATATGCGCCTGGACCGTGCTGCCATTGCGGAACTTCTATCTCGGATGGGTGGTGACGCAAGCGGGCAGTAAGTTGGTCGGCAGCAAGCGCCTGGAGGGCTTCCTTTCCACGTGATCTAGTACAGCGCAGTGAAGAACTGACGCAGTGGGGAGCGCCGCGGAACAGCCTCTTCGGCGCACGCGGACATGTAGATCGTCACCCGAGCCCATTCGGCGTCACTTGACCTCGGTTGGGGTGGGTGCACGCAGCAAGAAGGGTAAGCTAGCATGGGCCCATCATGCCAGACCACCCTCCACAGCGCGTTCAGGACATGCTCTGGCCAGCCTGCTGAGGCGGGGCATGCCGGGCATGCCGTGTGACCCACCAGCAGTAGAGAAAGCCCACCCCAACGAGCGCCATGGGAAGCGAGCTCATTGCCATGCTCAGGCCGCCAAGCGGGCCAACGAGATTGCTCACCATAGCGGCCAACGCGGCCACGACGATGAGCCCGCCCCCAATACCTTCCCCAATACCTTCCCCAATACCTTCCCCGATGCCTTTCCACAGCCACGCGATGGCCACTCCGGCGATGGAGACGAGAGGGAGCCCAAGGGCCATTACGACTGTGACCCACTCACTGGCGCTCAGGGTGGCCCAGTTTGGGCCATGGCCACCGACAGTCTCGGCGATGACAATGGCGCCATTGACGGCGGTAGCTAGGATGAACAGCAGACCTCCGATGCGGGCAATCCAACGAATGGTCGTCAAGGTCGATGTGGACGCTCGCGAGAACGTATCCATCTGACCACTCCTTGCTCGAAACGTTTCGAGTCACAGAGAAGGCGCTAGTAACCCAACTCAGGCGCTCTGCGACTTCTGACGTACACGCTGTGATGCTACTCCCGACGTGTTACAGTCCGGTCACAGCGGGGCGCACGCTGATTACAGACCTGTCACACCGTGGTCAAGTGGTTCTACCAGTGGCAAGCCAGCGGTCAAACACGACGAGAGCAGCGTGAGGCAATCCGATCCGATTCGTCAGAAAGACCTTAGTTGGCTTCTGAACAGCGTGGGGTATAGTGTGACGCGACAGGAGGCGATTGCTGCGATGAGCGACCCATCTGAGATATTCGCGACGTCACACGAGAGCGAGGCTCCCTACACGTTTACGCCAGGACAGAGCGTGATCGTGCGCAAGTTGAACAGCGCGGGCGTCGAGGTGTTCGCCTATCCGGGCGTTATCACCGAACTGCTGGCATCCGGCGCGCGACTCGACGCCGCCTGGACACGCGGCGTGATGGAACTTGGCTACACGACCTTCGAGCCCGGCGACCAGTTCAGCGAATGGTTCTATACCGACCGCTGGTACAACATCATGGAAGTGCGCAGTGTGGTAGGCGCGCTCAAGGGGTGGTACTGCAACGTCACGCACCCGGCCGTTTTCGAGGAGTGGCGCGTCACCTATCGCGACCTTGCGCTCGACCTCTGGGTGGCGCCAGATGGGGCAATGACCACGCTGGATGAAGACGAGTTCGCCACAGATGACGCCATCGATGCGAAGGCGCGCCGCCATGCGCTGGCCGCGCTCGACCACCTGCGCGCATTGGTGGAGAAGCGTGTGGCGCCCTTTGATACGTTGCCTGCCTGACCTGGCTCTCTAACAACTACTTGAAGAGCAGGGGCAGCAGCACGAGCGCAGCGACGGTGTTGTTGATGGCGTGAACGAAGATGCCTGGCCAGATAGAATCGGTGCGCCACCGCACCCAGGCCAGCGCCAGCCCGATGATGATGAGCGGCGCGAGCGAGCCAAGGTCCACATGGGCGATACCAAAGACGATGGCGGAGATCAGCGCCGCCGACCACAGCGGCATACGCTTGAGCAATCCGACGAAGACGAGCCCGCGAAAGAAGATTTCCTCGCAGAAGGGCGCGACAATCGCCGCCGACGCCAGCAGGCCAACCGTGGTGAACGGAGCCGCCTTGCCCTCCAGCAGCAGCGTGTCGCTATTCGTCTGAATCGGCCAGTGGAAGTAAGAAATGGCCTGGCTGTAGAGCAGGCTGCCACCCAGACCGATGGCTGTCGCGACGATAATCGTGAGCAGCGCAGGCGCGAGTGGTGTCGCGCGGAAGCCCAGCCAGCGCAGACGCTCGCGGAAACGCGCTCGGGGCAGTCGGCGGCTATTGATGATGGCCAGTGGCGCGATTAGGAAGATCGCTTCCAGAAGCGCGGCGAAGATAAAGACGGCGACGCCAGCCGCGATGTCTAGCGCGGGTGGTGTTGGCGCGCTGGAGGTTTTCGTCGACCCGAACATGGCGTTGACCGTCAAGTTGAACGCGATCCAGGGAATCAGCGTGGCAAGCGCGCCCACGATCATTTGTCGCGTGGTCCACGGTGTCGGCGTCACATGCCGCCCCGCTGTGGCTGGAACCACGGGCATTCTTTCGTTCGGATAGTGATCCAGTGAGCGCATGCCTCACCCTTTCCACCTGCAGTCGTCGTGCGCGGAGGATGCTCCGCCTCTCTATTGTACGCCTGATGGCGCGCTCGGGTGAGACAGCAGTCCAACTCGTCCATTGACAGCGCCTCGACAGATATGTAACATATCAGTGAAATGTGATGTATTGTGTGATTGGGGGGGTAAGTGATGGGAGCGCAAGAGCGGGTGATCGCGCTGACGCAGGCGTTGGCGGATCCGCTACGACTCGATATTCTACGTGAATTGATGGGTGGGCCTGCCACGGTCTCGCAGTTGACGGCGCTAACGGGCGCGACGCAGCCGAATATCTCGAACCATCTGGCGCTGCTGCGCGAGCGTGGACTGGTGCGCGCCACGCGCGATGGGCGACAAATGCTCTACGAGGTACAAAATCCGGGGGTGTCGAGTCTGATCGAGGCGTTGATCGCGTTGGCGCAGGCGCCGGAGAAGTCTGTCCCTGAGCGCGTGTCGGCGCCAATGGCGCGGGCGCGTACCTGCTATGACCATCTCGCCGGGCAAGTTGGCGTCGCGGTCTTCGATGCGCTGGTGGAACGCGGCGCATTGGCGATGCCCGCCTATGCGCCGGGCAAGCGCGCGGGCCGTGCTGGGCCATCGAGCGCCAACGTCGAGGTGACGCCGAAGGGCGAAGGGTTGTTGCGTGATCTGGGCGTGGAGGTGGTTGCCGCGCGCCAGCAGAAGCGGCGTTTCGCCTATGCCTGCGTGGACTGGACGGAGCGGCGGCCACATCTGGGCGGCGCACTGGGGGCCGCGTTCTACTCCGCTGCGGTGGCGCATGGGTGGGTTGTGCGGCAGCCAGACACGCGTGCGATCATCGTCACGGATGCTGGCTGGGAAGGACTTCGTGAGACGCTGGGCGTGTCTCTCCCGCAGACAACTGAGGTTTCCCAATGAGCGCGTCAGAGACATATAGCGCGGTCGATTTAGTCAAAACGACCGCCTTCGAGGTGGCGCTGCCCGGGCCGCTCGATGTCGCGGCCTCGCTGGAGATGTTTCGCCGTTCGGGTGACGATTTGATGGACCGCTGGGATGGCGTTCGACTGCTGCGCACGCTCACGGTTGGTGGACGCGCCATTCCGTTCGCGTGCGTATCGGTTGGCGCGCTGGAGTCGCCCATCCTTCAGGTCGAGGTGGAGCGACCGACTGATCGTGAGATAGTGGCGGCGGCGATTCGCGTGATGTTTGGTCAGGCGCCGCATGCGGAGTACGACGCGCTGCTGCTGGCCGATCCGGTGGCGGCAGCGGTGGATGCGCGCTATCCCGGGATGCGGCCAGTGCGGCAGTTCGATTTGCTGTCGGCGCTTGTCCGCTGCATCAGCGCGCAGCAGGTGAATCTGCGTTGGGCGACGACCACACGCCGCCGCCTTGCCGAGACCTATGGCGAGCGGCATACCATCGGCGCCTCTGAGGTCTACAGCCTGAGCGCCGAACGGCTGGCAGCGCTGGAGGTGGCTAATCTGAGGGCGCTGCAATTCACGACGCGCAAGGCGGAATATATCATTGGCGCGGCGCAAGTCATCGCGAGTGGCGCGCTCGATCTCGCCACGCTGGCGGCTCTGCCCGATGAGGAGGTCATCGCGCGACTGGTGACATTGCGTGGTATCGGTCGGTGGTCGGCGGAGTGGATTCTGGCGCGCACGCTGGGGCGTCCCTGTGTGGTGGCGGGTGACCTCGCCGTGCGCAAGGTGGTTGGCCGCGCTTACCTCGGCCATGTCAAAGGCGAGCCGCTGCCCGATGAGTCGGCGATCCGTCGGGCCACCGCACATTGGGGCGCGTCAGCCGCTATCGTCCAGGGGCTGTTGTTGCATGGCTATGGCGCGGACGCCACGTAAGCGCGGGAGTACGACGCCTGCTGTGGGCAGAGTCTTAGTTGAGGGATGGCGCGGCGCAATTGGCCGCGTTCCAGGGCTGGTTCCGGTTGAAGGGGTAGTATTCATGGGAACGGAAACTCAGTGGCGCATCGGCGCAAGATGAAGAGATGCAGAACTTTGGGAAGGAGGCTACACATGCGAGCGACGCTGTGGCACATCTCGCTTCCTTCCCCGGGCCAGGATGAGGCGAGAACCTGATCTACAATATACGGTGTTCCCATGATGGCTTTGTGGAACCATGCGCCTACGCTATGTCCAGGCGTATGAGCGTCTCCGATCGTGGATCGCTTCAGCGCAGGCGCCACGCCGAACGTATCGAAGCACGAAGGAGCTACGCGCATGGCTGATCAGATGGGCAGCGCTGCTCATGTGCCAGCGCACGTCTCGTATTTGTCCCCATTCCTCAAGTTTCTGATGACCGCTGGCGTTCCTCTTGGCCTCAATAGGATTGTCACTATCCGCGGTCGCAAGACCGGCATTCCGCGCGCCGTAGCGCTCGCGGTTCTGGAGGTCTCGGGGAGGCGATGGGTGTGGGCGCCATGGGGCGACGTCAACTGGGTGCGTAATCTGCGCGCCGCCGGGCGCGCCACCATCACTGTGCGCCGCCGACAGGAAGATGTCACGGCGACCGAATTGGACCTGGCCCAGCGTGTCGCATTCTTCAGCGATGTTGTCGCCCCGTTCGCGCGCAGCCTGCCGCTCGGGTTCTGGTTTATCCGTGTCATGGATGGCGTTGATCTCAACCATCCAGCGGATGCGGCCGAAGGAGGACGGGTCTTCGAACTGCATCCTATGCGATGACACGCGCCGTACTTTCGGCGAACCGAAGTCGCCTCTCATCGAGAGGCGACTTCGGTTCGCTTGTTTTGGCTGGCAGGCGCCGTGATGCGCCTATAATGGTAATGGAGGAGTGAACTCCTGTATCCCAGGCAAGCGGAGAATGCGAGGACGCGAGTGAGCGCGAATACGCCAGAGGACATGATGTCACCGAATGCGCAGCCCGTACCCGAGCCAACGATTGATCTCACGAAGCATCTCATCGGCTCGGGCGAGCACGGCGCTCCTGGCTTCAGCGGACCCGACCAGCCCAGCGACGAAATCCTCAAGCGCTGCGTGCGCTGCGGCTTCTGCCTGCCGACCTGCCCCACCTATGTCGAAACCTACAGCGAGGCGTCCTCTCCGCGCGGGCGTATCCGCATGATTCAAGCGGTGGCGGATGGACAGTTGAGCCTGACTGATCCCAGTTTCGTGGAGCAGATGTATCAATGCCTGGATTGCCGCGCGTGTGAGGCAGTGTGTCCGTCGGGTGTGCGCTATGGCCAACTGGTAGAGACGGCGCGCACGCAGATCGAGCGGGCGCGGCCACGTCCCGTTGGCGAGCGAGCGCTGCGAATGGCAGTGTTCGATGGCCTCTTCGCCGACCAGCGCAGTTTTCGACTGGCGGGTCGTGCGTTGCGACTCTATCAGCGGTCGGGCATGCGGCGCCTGGTGCAGGCGAGCGGCGCGCTCGATGCGCTGGGACTGCGCGACACTGAGGCGCTGATGCCAGAGATGCCCGATCACTTCACTATTCCTGCTGGCGAGATCTACATTGCGTCGGCGGGCGTCCCCAGGCGTGGAAAGGTAGCCTTCTTCGCGGGCTGTGTGATGAGCACTGTCTTTGCGGAGACTGACCGCGCTACGATTCGCGTGCTCAACGCCAACGGCTTCGATGTAGTCGCCGCAGAAGGACAACAGTGCTGCGGCGCGCTCACCATCCACGCGGGTGAGATGGATCGCGCCCGCATGCTCGCCGCACGTAATATCCTGGCATTCGAGGCGAGTGGCGCCGACCTGATCGTGAGCAATGCGGCTGGCTGCGGCTCAGCGCTGAAGGAGTACGGCGAACTCTTCGCCGCCGACTCCGCCTGGCGCGAACGGGCGCATGCCTTCGCGGGCCGTGTGCGCGACATCACCGAATTGCTCGGCGCGGCGCTGACCCGCGGCGAATTGAACACCCGCTTCGAGCCGCTGCATCTGACGGTGACCTATCAGGAGCCGTGCCATCTGGCGCACGCTCAGCGCATTACCGCGCAGCCACGCGCGCTGCTGGCCGCCATCCCCGGCCTGACGGTGACAGAGATGGTGGAGTCGTCGCTTTGCTGTGGCAGCGCGGGTGTCTACAACATCACACATCCTCAGATGGCGGGCGCGCTGGGCGCTCGCAAGGCGAAGCATGTGCTGGAGACGCAGGCGCAAGCGGTCGTGACGGCCAACCCCGGCTGTGCGCTGCAACTGCGCGCCGAACTGGACCGCGCTGGCTCGCGCATGCCTGTCATCCACATCGTCGATCTGCTCGACGCCGCCTACCGTGGCCGCTCGCCGCTGTAACCCTGGGCGTAGCATGGCTCAGTCGGTGACGCCGGGCCGGTCGCGGATGGTCATGATGGTCGCCTGCATCGTCGCGATGAGCTTTTCCTGGCCTTCCTGACCTTGCTGTTCGGCGTAGACCTCGCCCGCGCTGACGGTGATCGTGCGCCCCGGCTTGGTGACATGCCCCCGCGCGATCATCCGTGCGCCGCTGGCGGGAGCGATCAGGTTGATTTTGTATTCGATGGTGAGCACGCCTGCGTCCGGCGGCATCAGGCTGAGGGCGGCGTAGCCACAGGCGCTATCGAGGATGGTTCCGACGATGCCCGCGTGGAGGAATCCGTGTTGCTGAGTCAGGTCATCACGAAACGGGAGTTCGATCTCCACCTCGCCGGGCGCTACGTGTCGTATCGTGGCGCCGATGGTGTCCATGACGCGCTGGCGGGCGAAACTGGAGCGCACGCGCTGCTCGAAGTTGGGGTCTTGTGGCTCAAACTGCGACATGGCGCGCTCCTGATTCGTGTCTTCGCTCGCTAATTTCCAGCGTAGAGGGTGGCGTGGGTGAAGATGGCTTCACTAGTACTGACGGTTCCCACGGCAATGGTTGGCGTCGGGCCCAGTTGTGTTGAGACAGATGCTATTTGCTGGTCGTTGACGAAGACCGAGAGCATGGTGTGGTCGGGCGAGACTTTGATGGCCAGCGTGTTCGTGAGCAGCGCGTCGCCGTGCCATGCCGCCAATCCGCCCTGCTGATAGATTGCACTGGTTCCCTGGACGCAGACGCCATCGCATAGTATATATTTGCCGTCTTGTCCCACGATGAAGTGGATGAGCCCGCCATCGGTCGCAGCGTTATCGCCCACCGCGCCGACGCTGATCGCATAGCGCGCAAAGGCGGATATCTTCGAGGCTGGCGCAAGCTGCGTCTGGAAGAAGAAGCCGTGCGCCGTGACGGATTGCTTCACGCTCGGCAGAAAGACGCACTGACCAGACGTCGCGCCACTCGAAACCGCGTCGAGTCCCAGCGCCGTGAATGAGCATCCAGACGTCTCATCCCAGGCGCTATCGTTGAGTCCAGTCAGGTCGGCGTTATAGACCTGGGACCATGACGCGGGAACGGAATGAGCGCCCTGCGGTTGAAAATCGGACGAGAAGAATGCCAGGATGAGCGCGACCAGTGTGACGCCAACCAATGCGACGCCGAAGATCATGCTGTAGCGCGACATGTCGTTGAATCGCGGCGAATGCGCATAACTCGGCGTTTCTTGTGCCGTCATTGGGCGCCTCCTACCGGCTGTTGCGCGCCTGGCGTCGCGGCTGGCGCTATTGGTGGCGCTGGCCAATTGGCAGGCGCAATCTGTCCATACATGGGATAGGGATAATATGGACTATAGGGACCATACGGCGCTATAGGCGTCGGTGGTTTCCGTTCGGGCATGCCTTTGGCCTTCGAGAGTCTGCTGGTCATGAGAACAAGCATACCGATGAGCAAGAGATAGATGCCGAGATAGATGATATCGTTGTGTTGCAGCGGAAGACTCCCGATAAAGAACGGCTGGTTGAGCCAGTCGCTGACGTTTTGCGGCAAGGATTGCCCAGAAAGTGAGATTGCATTGAACAGGCCATGCTGGACAACGGCATAGACGCCACAGCCGATGCCCTTGAGCCAGCGTAGAGGCACACCGGAGCCGTTGATGAGGTAGTACCAGCCGAGCGCGCCCATGCCTGCGCCGACACCATGCAGCAGGCCCGCGCCGACTCGCTCGATGGCGACGGAGATCCAGTCAGCCTGCCCCTGACCAATGTAGCCGATGGTTTCGAGTATGTCGAAGCCAGCGCCTGCGGCCAGGCCCACCAGAAAGGCTTCAGCCGGTGTGCGCAGTCGTCGAATCGCCAACAGCGCGCCAAGTGGCTTCACGCCTTCCTCGACGAGCGGCGCCACGACCGAGAGCACCAGGAACAGCGCTAACGTCACATTGGGGGTGACGTTGCTGAGGTTGGGCTGCCCTAGCACACTCTGCACCTCTTGCGGAGTCAGATGTAGCGCCACCGCGATGAAGACGGTGAGAAAGAGTTCGAGGACGACAGCAAAGACAGCCGCCAGTGTCATGCCGTAGAACAGTGACATCCAGACGTGGCGGCGGGTGGATGGATTGTGCAGACGTTGAGTCGCGAAGGCGAGGATCGCCAGCGCAGGCAGCATACCTGTCAGCGTCGCCAGCGGAAGGACGCCTATCGCTGTGCCGGGCGCTCGACCTGTCGAGACGTTGAATTGCCAGACCGCGAGCCCACCGCCAAGAGCGACCAGCGCAAGAATGAACAGCATCCACGCATCAGGGAGATCGAAGCTGGCTGAGCGTCGCCGCCGAATGCCTGTGATGCCATACCACAGACCGAAGGCTCCGCCGATGATCGGGCCAAGCGCGAAGCCGATGATGCCACCAAAGTATGAGAGGTCGTTGGCCTGGCCATCAATCACACCCAGGCTCCCGAGCGCAGTCACCAGCAGTCCGCCAAGCAACGCTATTCCAGAGGCGATCGTCACGATCCACGCGATGACCAGTGCGTAGACTTCGCCCGGCGCGCGTTGGGGGCGTGGTGGCGCATAGTACTGCGGGTACTGTGGGTAGTGTATGGGATAGGCGTATGGCGGATACGGCTGACCCTGCATCGCCGGATATGTTGGATACGTCGGCGCTGGTTGGTAGTAGGGCCGATAGGCGTTGTACGCAGGATAGGACGACGGCTGCGGAGTTGGCGGCGCCCACACGCCGGACGCCTGTGCGCCAGGATATGGGGCATATTGCGGCTGCGGCGCAGCGCTCGGCGTTGCCTCTGGCGCTGTGACACCTGGAGCATTCGTGTCGTTGGCGGCATACGCTACCATCGCCCCACAGGCTGGGCAACTCTGCGCTCCCTCGGGAATATCCGCGCCGCAGTGTTGGCAGTACTCCTTGGTCAACGTATCGTCCTCTCGCTCTGGGTCAATCATTGGTGAGCGCCCGCCGACGCCTCTATGGCATACATGATAGTAGTAACGGCTGAATCAGGGCACTACAACACCATACGAGTGTAAGCGACGCTAAGTTCGGCGTCGCCGTTGTGGATATCTTCGCAGCCCGCGCGCCAATATTCCCGCATTGGGATGCAATTAAGCAAGCGCATGGCCAGAGTCGAGTGTGGCGTTCACCTGACGGGCTAGTGGCGCCCATTCGGCGGCTGGCGAGAGCGCATCGAGGTTGATGCGCCGCGCGCCCAGGAACTGACCAAAACGTATCAAGCCACCTGCCAGCGCCTCACGATAGGCGGCAGTGTCGGCTATGGCGTTCGGCTCCGGCCAGTAGCCGTTGATGATGAGCGTGCTGGCCGTGCGGTCGAGCCGAGGATCGAGTCGGGCGACGAGTCGGTCGCCGTAGAGGATGGGGAGTGTGTAATAGCCCCAACGTCGCGTCGCCGCAGGTTTGTACACTTCCCACAGATATTCGAAGTCAAAGAGCCAGTTCGAGCGGCTGCGTGCGCTGACGATTTCGAGCGGCGCGAGCAGGGTAATCTCTTGCTCGGTCGTTGGTCCCACCGGACGCCATGCCGCTGGAACGCCGCCCGCTTCGAGCGTGGAGAGGTCGGCGAGGTCAGCGCTCAGGACGAGCCACGGCTCATGTGACTTTTCGATGCGCACGGTCGCGACGGCCTGCTGCTCCGTGAGCGCCGCTAGCTGGCGCAGCGAAACGGCGCGATCGAGCTTGCTCAATTGGATGGAGCTGGCGAGGTGCGTCCCCCAACGGCGTTCCTCCACCAGACCGCGAAACGCCAACGTCTTGCGCGCGAAGTATGCCGCCGCCTCGTCCTCAGACGCCTCGAAATGGTATTCGGCTGGGGCGACGCGCTCGGTGAGGTCATAGACACGCTCGAAGCCTTGCCGATACGCGATCATTGCCTCGCCGGTAATCCAGAGGTAGTAGAGCGCGAGGGCGCTGTCTTTGCGGCCACGATAGTTCTGGACCCGCGCGCCCCCTTTGAAGTCGCGATTGCCGAGTGGGCCGCGGCTGGCCAGTTCTGCGCGGGTCTCGTCGAGCAGCGTGGGGTTGGCGCTGGCGAAGTCGGCCCAGCGGCCCTGACTGCGCCGGTAGCGCATGGGAGTGCGCCAGTAGGGAAGTTCGCTCATCGGATAGATGAAGAGGCTACCGCCATAGTCGAAGAATTGCCGTCGTTCGTAGGCTGCGCGATGGAGCATGGCTGGCTGATAGCCGGACACTCGCCCCCAGAGAGCGATATCGTGACTGCGCGCGATGACATTGAGCGGGTCCATCTGGATTGCCTCGCTCGTTCGCAACGCCGTGTCGAGCCCCTGCTCCCCCGACCAGCGCCGACCTGGCCACAATCCCTGGCGACCCAGGATGAAGCGGCGAGCGGTCTGCTTTGAGATCGTCAGCTGCGCCATCGTCATCCTCACCTCATGAGGCGCTCACGGCGGCTGGCCGCTTCTCGCGTTCCAGCGGAACCGCCTCGACTGAGCCGGGGCCGAGCGCCTGTTCGAGTTGCTGCATCAGCTCTGGGCAGAAGCGAACGCCGCCCGTTCCAGAGGGCGCGGGCATGCGCGCTTCCCAGGAGCCATTCCGCACGAATACCTCAAAGCGGTCATCGCCGGGGAAGTCGTGCAGAGCGGTGAGCAGATCGTGCGCCTTGGCGACATCAACGGCGGTGTTCTTGCCGCGTTGCAGATGGATGCGCACGAGATATTGGCGGCGGTTGGCTTCCTCTTCGGAGACGACAAATGCCTCGACCTCGTCGGCCACCAATTGTGGCTCGTCGTCGCGTCCCATTTTTACCAGGCCGGTGACGAGGAGCACGGCGTCTTCGCGCCAGCGGTCGGCGGTGGCGGCGTAGGTCTTGGGGAAGACGACAATCTCGATGGCGCCGGTCAGGTCCTCGAATTGCACGGCGAGCATCTGGTCGCCGCGCTTGGTCATGATGCGCCGGATGTCGGTGACACGGCCTCCGAGCGTCACCTTCTGGCCTGCCCACTCCTCCGAAAGGTTGATCGCGTAGCCGTTGACGCGCTTCTTGAGGAACTGTGCGACATGCGCCAGTGGATGCGCCGAGAGGTAGAGATTGAGCAGTTCTTTCTCCCAGGCGAGCAGTTGCTGCTGGGAGTGATCGGGCACGTCTGGCAGCACGAAGTCGTCGTGGGGCGCGCCATCGGTCGCGCCGAAGCCAAAGAGGCTGTTCTGGCCGATCTCGCGCATCTTGCGCTGCTGCTGTCCGTAGAGCAGGGCGCGGTCGAGCGCCGCCAGCATCGGGCTGCGGCGTCCCAGGGAGTCGAGTGCGCCTGCCTTGATGAGACATTCGACGGCGCCGCGTGTCAGATTCTTCGTGTCGCAGCGCGCGAAGAGGTCGGCGATAGATGTGAATGGGCCACCAGTGCGCCGCGCCTCTAACAATTCCTCGACGGGTCGGCTGCCGACGTTGCGGATGCCGACGAGGCCGAAACGCACACCCCAACGCGGCTGCCCATCCTCGCCGGGCGGCAGTGATTCGACGGTGAACCCCGATTCGCTGCGGTTGACGTCTGGCGGCAGAATCTCGACGCCCATGCGGCGGCATTCTTCGGTCGCGGCGATCACTTTCTTCGCGTCGCCGGCCTCGGTGGTCAACGTCGCGGCCATGAATTCGGCTGTGTAGTTCGCTTTGAGGTAGGCCGTCTGATACGCCACCCACGCGTATGCGCACGCGTGACTGTTGTGCGAGACGATGCGGTTGGCGATGTAGTTCAGCGGGCCGTCCGCATCCATCTCTACATCGTAGGTCATCGCCTCACCGCAAGGTTCGATGCTGACAATGGCGTCGCCGTTCGCCGCGTGCGCGACGCCGAGATGCCGCAGCACGATGGGCTTGAAGTCTTCGGGCGTGACGACGACATAAGGCAGGTCGCCATACTTCTCGGCGAAGTACCGAGCGTCGCGGTCCATACCGTCCATTTCCCAGTAGACGCCGTTGAAGTAGAAGTCGCAGATGCGTCCATTGCCCAGGACTTTGTGCATCTCGAAGGTGATGCCCTGCTCGATCAGCCACTCGCACATATCGCGCTCAGGTTGGCTTGCGCACCACATCCCATTAGAGGCGAGGCTGCAGCGGCCATAGCCGGGGCCGGTGTCGTAGCACGCGCGGACGCTGGCCAGCGACTGCGCGATCACGCGTGCGCGCCATTCGGCGTCGTTGGCATATAACCACTTGACGCGTTCGTGCATGGCGGCCACGCCGTTGCGTGTCAGGTGTGGGTGGGTGGCGTGCATCAGTACCATGTGTTCGCGTTGGTCCGCAGGATTGCGGGATGTCTGATACGCGCGCACCCTTTGGCTGACGCGGATGCGATGCTCTGCGCTGCGATTCAGTTGCGTAATCGAGGCTCGTCGTGCGGCGCGTTGGCGCTCGTTGACGCGGCGCGGCGCGGTGATGAGTTCGGTCCCGACACGCATGGCGCTGGCTTCGAGATAGCCTTCAGTTGTGAGCAGACGATGCTCTGGCGTGACTTTGATCGATTTGCCAGAGGCCGTGCGGATATGCAGCAGCGCCTTGCGTCCCGTCTGGACTATGCGCGCGACGCGGTGTGGGCGAATCTGCCCGTCTGGCCACATCGCCATGATCTCTGCGGGCGGATTGCGATAAGCGGCTGAGAGCGTTGTGCGACTGCCGTCGGGGAGTTGAATCTCCGTCGATCCGTGTGCGCACTTGTTAAATCCGTAGCCAGCGAAGGGTTCGATGAAGGAGAAGATTTGTTCGGCGATCTTCTCGCTGATTCCGCTCGCGACGCAGCCCTTGATGAACTTGTCGCGGTACTTCATCATCTCTTCACGGTTCTTCTTCGACATCGCCTTGCGGAACTTGTCGACCTCGCCCCAGCTAAATCCGGCGAGTTGTACCGCGATCTGCAGCACCTGGTCCTGATACACGATGACACCGTACGACTCTTTGAGCAGCGGCTCCAGACGGGGGTGCAGGTATTTGATCTCGACCTGGCCATGCTTGGATTTGATGAACTGCGGGATCGAATCCATCGGGCCAGGGCGGTACAGCGCGACCATCGCGGTTACGTCTTCGATGCAGGTTGGTTTGAGCTCGCGGATGTATTGCCGCATCGCGCCTGACTCAAGCTGGAAGACGCCTGTTGTCTCGCCTAGCGCCAGCAGATCATAGGTCTTTTTGTCATCTTCGGGCAGGCGATCCAGATCGATCTCGATGCCGCGATTTTCCTGAATGAAGCGGCGCGAGTTCATCAGGATGGTCAGGTTCGAGAGACCGAGGAAGTCGAACTTGATCAGGCCGAGGTCTTCGAGGTGCGCCTGCTCATACTGCGAGACCAGCCAGGTATCGTTGGGGTCTTTGTAGTCGCGCAATTGCAGCGGAATCGTCTCCATCAGCGGCTCGCGCGAGATGACGACGCCAGCGGCATGGATGCCGACTCCGCGCACGGTGCCTTCGAGGTTGCGCGCCATCTCCACGAGCTTGTGGACGGACGGGCTCTGCTGATAGAGTTGGTTCAACTCTTTCACTTCGTCCAGCGCGCCGCTGAGCGTCACCTTTGGGCCGCCCGGGATCAGTCGCGCGACACGGTCAGCCTCGGCCTGCATGCCCATCACGCGGCCAACGTCGCGCACGGCGGCTTTCGCGGCCATCGTGTTGAACGTGACGATCTGCCCGACCTTGTCCCAACCATACTTTTCAGCGACGTAGCGGATGACTTCTTCACGCCGGTCGTCGGGGAAGTCCATGTCGATATCGGGCATGCTCATGCGCTCTGGATTGAGGAAGCGCTCGAAGAGCAGGTCGTAGCGGATGGGGTCGACGTTAGTAATACCCAGCACATAGGCCACGAGGCTACCAGCGGCCGAGCCTCGCGCCACGCAGCGCATGCCGTTGCTGCGGGCATAGTTCACGTAGTCCCACACGATGAGGAAATAGGACACGAACCCTTTGTCGCGGATGACGCTGAATTCATAGTCCAGTTTGCGATGCAGTGGCTCGCTGATATCGCCGTAGCGCTCTTTGATGCCCTCCAGGCAGAGATGATAGAGGTACTCGTCCTGGCTGCGGAACTCCGACGGGATGGTGAAATTCGGAATCAGGCTGGCGCCCGTGGCGATCTCTACTTCGCACTGTTCTGCAATCACCATCGTGTTGCGAATCGCGTCGGGCAGTTCGGGGAAGAGCCGCGCCATCTCATCCGGCGTCTTCAGGTAGTATTGCTGGCTGTCGAACTTCATCCGCTTGGGGTCTTCGAGCGACTTGCCCGTCTGGATGCAGAGCAACACATCCTGGGCGTCTGCATCGGCGGAGGCGACATAGTGCAGGTCGTTGGTGGCGACCAGAGGCGCGCCTACCTCGCGAGCGAGATCGTACAGCATGGGATTCAGTTGGACCTGCGGCGACTCTGGCGCGTCGTGGTCCTGAATCTCGATGTAGAAGTTCTCTGGCCCGAAGACGTCCTGATACCAGCGAGCGGCGGCGCGTGCGCCATTCAGGTCGCCACGCAGGAGCAGTTCAGGAATCTCGCCAGAGAGGCAACTCGATGTGGCAATCAGTCCCTCGGCGTGCTCGGCCAGCATCTTCTTGTCCATGCGTGGGCGCGCCTGGAATCCGCGTGTGTGGGCGTAGGTTGTCAGCTTGAGGAGGTTGTGGTAGCCCTTGGTCGTGCGGGCGAGCAGCAGCTGGTGGTTGTACTCGTAGCGTCCGGTTTTCTCTTCGAGCGAGGGGACGAGATACCCTTCACACCCAATAATTGGTTTGATGCCAGCCGCCTGACACGCTTTGTAGAATTCCAACGTGCCGTACATCGTGCCGTGGTCGGTGAGCGCGAGCGCCTGCATGCCGCCAGCCTTCGTCGCCTCGACCAGTCGCTTGAAGCGGGACTGGCCGTCGAGCAGGCTGTACTCCGAGTGCACATGCAGATGCGTAAAGTCGGCCACGGCTACATCCTCCTGATCTGCGACGCTCTGTCACGTCATCCGCCCGCGTGCGCCAACCGCAATCCCTGTCAATCAGGTGGCGTTTCGCATATCGTACGCCAGATGCCCCATTTCCCGCGAGGGTCCATCCGGGCTAGGACGAGGGGGCAATGGTCATAGTCGGTGTGCTAATTCAAACGTTTCGAGCGGGCACGAAGGCGCTGCGAATGAGGACTACTGCTGTTGTAGACGTGCCGAGGACGAAAGCAAACGCGACGAGTCCGATTGGGAGAGAGCTGCGCGTAATTCTCGCCGTTTCAGCCTGCCCCAGAATCACACGCCGATCAGGCGTGATGTGTGCGAATGGGGAGACGAATGAGTGCAGCGCGATCTGCGCAAGCCACCTAGCGCCTGCGATTGCGATGAGCGCGGAAAGGCCAACGAGGAGCGCTGCGGGGATTCCATTTCCACTCAGGCGCTGCGACCGAGCGACGAGAACACTCAGCAACGCCAACTCGGCGAGTAGTACAAACGTGAGCGTCGCGACCACCGTCATCCAGACATCGAGCGAGCAATCGAAATATGCTGGGCAGGCGCCTGGGAATCCTGGCATGTGCGCGCTCCTTCTAGGCTCGTATGCTAGCGGCAAGAGTCTCGTTATGGACTACCTCGATTGACGCGCGGTTGCTATCCAACTTTTCACCAAGCTGACATTCCTTCGGATACTTGCTATTTAGCGTTGTCTGAGCGCAGCATAGCAAGCAGGCAAGTGGGCGCTATGCAGTGGATGCGGATGTTCCGCTGAAGCTTCAGTGGAGCGACATAACGTATACTGCCAGTACGGTCGCCGGGCGTGTAGCGCAGCGATGTGGAGCGATGAGTAGACGGCGTGGCGATGCAGCCGCGCAGTGGAAACGAGAGGCGTCTCCATGAAGACATCAGATCAGCCGTCGGACGTGCAGGGCCAGCACAATATGACCGACTATGAGCAGGCGCGGCGAGAGTTCGCGTGGCAGGTCGAGGACGAGTACAATTTCGCGATTGATACGATCGGGCTCTGGGCTGAGGAAACCGGCAAGCTGGCGATGCTGTGGGTGGGGCCAGATGGCGCCGAGGAGCGCTACACCTTCGCGCACTTCGACGAGCAGAGCAGCCGGGTCGCGCATGCCTTCGAGAAGCTAGGTGTCAAAAAGGGCGACCGTGTGCTGCTGATGCTGCCGCGCGTGGTGGAGTGGTGGGAAGTGATGCTCGGGCTGATGAAGCTGGGCGCTATCGGCATCCCTTGCACCACACTGCTGACACCCAAGGACATCGCATTCCGCGCTGAGGTGGCTGAGGCTATCGCATTCGTCTCGGATGCGAGCGGCATCGCGAAGTTGGCGCAGGTGCGCGACGCCTGCCCGACGCTGAAGGTGGTTGTCTCGGTAGGTGAGCCGGGCGACGCCTGCCCAGACGGCTGCGTCGGCTACCATCCTATCGTAGATGTCGCATCGCTCACGTGGTATGACCGTCGCACAACGGCGAGTGATCCCTGCCTGATCTACTTCACGAGCGGCACAGTGGGCTATCCGAAGATGGTCGTTCATACGCACGCCAGCTATCCCATTGGCCATACAGTGGTGACGGGTCGCTACTGGCTCGACCTGAATCCGCAGGACCTGGTGTGGAACCTCTCAGAGATGGGTTGGGCGAAGGCGGTGTGGTCCAACTTCTTTGGGCCGTGGGGCAATGGCGCGGCGATCTTCGTGCAGGATGCGCGGGGCAAGTTTGATGGACCCGCCACGCTCGCGACGTTGGAGCAGTATCCCATCTCGGTCTTCTGCGCGCCACCAACCGCCTATCGCGTCATGGTGCAAGAAGACCTCAAAGCGCGAACGTTCAAGGCGCTGCGGCACTGTGTCGGCGCGGGCGAACCACTGAATCCGGAGGTGATCGACGCCTGGCGCGAGGGCACAGGTCTGACGATTCGCGATGGCTACGGGCAAACGGAGACGGTGCTGCTCTGCGGCAACTTCCCGCTGGAGGAGGTGCGCCCCGGCTCGATGGGCAAGCCGTCGCCGGGTTTCGATGTGGCGATCATCGACCACGATGGCAAGGAACTGCCGCCCGACAAAGAGGGTGACATCGCTGTGCGTGTGCAACCTCATCGCCCGCTCGGCCTCTTCAAGGAATATTGGCGCAATCCCGAAGCGATGGAGCGGTCGTTCAGAGGTGAGTGGTATCTGACGGGTGACCGGGCGTACCGTGACCACGACGGCTACTTCTGGTTTGTCGGGCGGGCGGATGACGTGATCATCTCGGCAGGCTATCGCATTGGCCCGTTCGAGGTCGAAAGCGCGCTCGTGGAGCATCCTGCGGTGATGGAGGCGGCGGTCATCGCCAGCCCTGACCCGATGCGCGGCGAGATCGTCAAGGCGTACGTCATCCTCGCGCCGGGCTACACGGCATCTGATGCGCTGGCGGCGGAGATACAGGAGCACGTCAAGACGGTGACGGCTCCCTACAAATATCCGCGCGAAATCGAATTCGTGACGGAGCTGCCGAAGACGATCAGCGGCAAGATTCGCCGTGTCGAGTTGCGTGATCGCGAACGGCAGAAGAAGCAGAAGTAGCAGTCGGGCGGATAGGCGCAGTCCCGGCCCCCTCGCCAAGCGGGAGAGGACCGGGGGTGAGGTTGCGCCTAGGGCAGCGTGGCGACTTCGATCGTGTTGGCAACGCCTGGTTCGCCTTGGGTGATGAAAGAGCCAGATGGCGAGCCACGCCTACCAGTAGGTACCTGCCAGTCAGGCGCGTTGGGCAGGATGACCAGTGTGGTGGTAGGCCCGCCAATGGCGTTCGGGACGCCTCCAATATTACCCATGTCCTGCCACTGTGTTGATTGTGGCGACAGCGCGAGGTAGTCGCCGTAGCCATCTGACTGTTGCTGCACTCCGCTAGTTGTGACATGCCCGTTGAAAGGGCCAAGCAGCGTGCCATTGGAGGTCAGGGAGGGCGAACCCAGTTGCTCGCCAACGGAGCAAGCGTACACACAAATCTGCGAAAAAAGCGGCATCGGACGTGTTTCCCACGTCTGCCCGCTGTCCTGTGTGCAGGCGACGAGTGTCGTTGGCTTCCCTACCTCTTTGCCTATCTCCATGGCGCCACAAGCGCGCCATGGAGCGTTGGGCAGTGGCTGCGCGACAATGTAGCCGCCATCCGCGCGCATGTTCGTTGGCGTCGGGATGCGTGTCCAGTGCGCGCCAAGGTCAAGGCTTTGCCACAACTGTGAGTTTTCGTCAACGCTCATCTGAGAGCCGCTCGGAAATACTGATGCCAGGAGCGCGCCATCACCCGGCCGCTGCCACACATCAACTGCCGCGAGCCCTTGTGTGAACCAGACGCTATCTACTAGGCTCCAGGACTGCCAGTCATCGTGACTGACCACCAGGCGGGGAATGTTGTCTGGAGTTACCGTCAGGGCTACGCCTGCAGCTGGAATCACAGGCGGCCACGGCTCTTTCATTGCGAAGGATGTCTTGCCTTGCGTGACGATATCGTAAAGCATTAGCTTGTCGGCGATGGTCCGCCACGTTTTGCCGCCATCGTCGCTGAGGAGCGAACGGCTGGTGGGCGTCTGGGCACCATAGCGTGTTGTCAACGTGAGTTCGACGCGCATGGGATTGCCTGCATCCACATTGAACTTGCAGCCATCCCAGGTCGGGTCAAAGGTGGAGGTGTTCACATGCGTCCATGACAGCGCGCCATCATGGGAAGCCCATACGTCGAGCGTGTCGGCGGTTCCGCGCGTGATGGAGCAGACGTAGGCGGTACGCGCATCCGTGGCCGAAAAAGCAATCGTGTTGCTGTGGACGGTATCGCCTGCCGTGGTCATGGGGACGAGGTCGGCAGGGCCTTCACGCGTCTGCCACTGGAGTGGCGTTCCAGCGATTGGCGTCGTCGGCGGCACATCCGTTGGAATCGGTTGTGGTGTCACGACGGGCGTCGGCGAGGCCATCGGTGTAGCATCGAGATGAGCGCCGTTGCGTGGCGGCGCCAGGCGGTCGAATAGGTTGAAGAAGAGCGCAGAGATCAGCAGGACAGCAGCGGCGGCCGCTAACCCACTCCAGAGGGCGCGGCGTGGCGCCCGGTGAGGGTTCAGCGCAGGTCGCTGATTCCCAGCGATGCGCGCTTGCACTCGCTGCCAATTGCGCGGGTTGGGCGGGGGCGGCTGGTCGGCGGCGAGTGTGGCGGCGAGCGTCTCATCAGCGGCGAGGATGCGCTGACAGGCGAGGCAGGTCGCGAGGTGCGCCGTGATGCGCCGCTCCTCGTCGGACGGCAGCGTATGGTCACGCCAGGCCGAGAGGTCATCTGGCGTGAGGCCCAGCGGACAATGTGCGGTGGTTGGCGCGCTCATTCGGCGCTCTCCTTCAGATAGAGGGCGCGCAGACGCTGACGCGCACGGCTGAGGGTCATCTTGGCGGCGGCTGGCGTCAGGCCCAGGATGTCTGCGATCTCGTCGCAACTGTGCCCGTAGGATTCGCGCAGGATGAAGGCGGCGCGTTGCTTCGCGGGCAGGCTTTCTAGCGCGGTGCGCAGGGCGGCGCGCTCGGCCAGTTGCGCGGCGTGGTCGCCTCCAGCGCGCTCACTACCGACGAGGCTGAGGGTTGGCCCAGCGGTTCGCTGGCGGCGGCGCTCGTTCAGCGCGAGGTTGGTGGCGACGCGAAAGAGCCAGGCGTCGGGCCGTTCATAGCCGCGTAGCCGCTCGAACTGCTTCCATGCGCGGAAGAAGACCCCCTGTGTCAGATCATTTGCCGTCTGTTCGTCGCTGCAGATGCGCCAGAGATAGCCGAAGATGGCGCCCTCATGACGTTGATAGAATGCCTCGAAATCGACTGTAGCGTTGGCGCTGGGCATGGCTGCGCTTCCTGGCGTGGCGCGGGTTGGCTCAGGCGCGCCAGAAATACGTTCGACGCCCAGCGCCAGCAGCCAGCGCCAACTCCATCGTCGCGCGTGGTCTCTGGGGCGCGTTCCCCAGCCTGTCAGGGATAGTTGCTGCACAATCTCCTCGTTTCTCCGGGCGGCCGCATCGCGTCGTGTAGTGGATGCGTGAGCGATTCGACACTACACACACGCGAGCATGCGAAAGGTAACAGCCTGCCCTGGAAACTGTTCGCTACGGATATAACGAGTCGCGCGGGCCAGCATGGCGACCGCTGAGCGCGTAACGTTATCGCGTATCTCCCTGTGAACGATTGCCCTTCAAGATGGAGACCGTCGGCGGAAAGACAGAGCATTTCTGTCAGGGAGGTCGAACGATGTTGCGCTTTGATATGAGGAAATTTGGCGCGCTCTCAGGGCTTTTCCTGACGGCGGCGCTGGCCCTTGCGGCTTGTGGCAGCGCAGGCGCAAGCGGTGGCGGCTATGGTGGATACGGTGGCTCGGCAGGGACGACTGGCGCGTCGGGCGGCGTCAATCTTCACTGCGGCGCGGGCGCGACCGTCTGCACAAAGACCGTGACGGCGAGCGGTAAGACCGAGACGGCGCTTGCCGATAGCGCGGGGATGACGCTCTACTACTTCACTCCAGACAACGCGACAACCGCTACCTGCACGGGCGCGTGCGCCACGAACTGGCCACCGTTGAAGGCCGGAGCCAGCGTGACGGGCGCCGGACTGTCGGCTCCGCTCACAACCGTGAACAGCGCGAATGGCGCGCAGGTCGCATACAATGGCCACCCGCTCTACCACTTCGCAGGTGACAAGTCGTCCAGTGATGCGAAAGGCGATGGTATTCTCGGGAAGTGGTATGTCGCGACGGTGAGTCTGTCGGCGGCCCCAGCGAGCGGGTCACCGACGAGTGTCCCCGGCTATTAGTGGCGCGTATCTACGGCCGTAAGGTGTGTTGGCAGGCGTCCTTATGGCTGGATGGCGCTTACGATGAGTGGCTCCATGCCCGCGATGTTGGCGGCGAGTTCTGGCGTCAGGCCGAAGCGCTGGGCGAGCCACGCGGGACTCGTGTAGCTCACCGTGACGTGGCCCGCAGCGTCGCGCCAGACGAGCGCTTTCAACGGCAGATCGAGCGCGAGCAGAGGTGAAGCGATCATCAGCGGCGTTCCCGCTTTGGGACTACCAAAGATGAGCGTCTTCGCCTCTTGCATCTCCAGTCCCACCGCTTGCGCGGCGCCGCTGTGGTCAATCACCGTGAAGAGCGTCAAACCTTTGCTCTGGATGGCGCCTGTGAGACGTTGGATCGTTTCCTCGAAGGAATATGCGCTCGCTTTCGAGACGATACCCTCGGGCGCCGAGATGTCCATACCGCCAGCTTTCACTATGTTTCCAGATGGTGTATGTCGCGAGATCAGGAGGCTGCAATTTCGACTTCCGCTTCAATCTCGACAGGGATGTTGAATGGCAAGCCAGCGAGGCCGACGGCGCTGCGGGCATGTGACCCAATCTCTGGCCCATAGAGGTCGAGGATCAGGTCGGAGGCGCCATTGATGACGGCGGGCATCACGCGGAAGTCAGGCGCGACATTGACCATGCCAAACACGCGCAACCATGCTGTGATGAGGTCGAGGTTGCCGAGTTCGCGCTTCAGGCTCGCAAGCATCGCCAGAGCGGTCTTCTGCGCGGCGATATAGCCCTCTTCGACGGTGACATCGAGCCCAACTTTGCCAAGTGGATGCGCCAGCGTGCCATCAGGATTGAGCGGCGCATGCCCTGAAATGTACACGCGTGTCCCCGATACCCGCACATTCGCGAATGGCAGCCGTACGGTGGTGTCGACTCTCATTGGGGACGGCAGCGCAAGCCCGCGTTCGGCCAGTCTCGCTTCGACCTTCATTCTCCTGCTCCGTTCTGGTGACTGACGCGACACACTACGCCACAAGCATTCGATAGGCTGTAATCGCGATGCAGAGATGAATGTGCAGAACACGCTGAATCGGTCAAGCGGATGATTCGGGGAGCCTGGTCGCTGATGCGGGCGCGCTCCAGCCAGGATCTTGCAGCGCTGACTGCGCGGCGGCCTGCTCAGCCTCACGCTTGCTGCGACCTTGACCGCGGCCTATCACCAGTTCGCCGAGCAGCGCCTCCACGGTGAAGATGCGGTCATGCGACGGCCCCTCCTGATTGACCACAACATAGCGTGGTGTGATACCGAGACTTCCCTGCGCCAACTCCTGCAGGAGTGATTTGTTGTCTTTGACGCGGCGCTGAGCCACTGCGTTGCTCGCTTCGGTCCGCAGCAGTGGCAGCAGATAGTCCTGAGTCGCGCTGAGTCCCGCGTCCAGATAGAGCGCGCCGATGACTGCTTCGAAGGCCGAAGCGATCAGGGTTTCACGGTCGCGCCCGCCTGTCGCCTCTTCACCGCGGCCCAGTCGTAGATAGGGGCCAAGCGGGATGCGACGCGCCAGGGTGGCCAGTGTGGAAGCGCGTACCAGCGCTGCGCGTAGCTGTGTCAGGTCGCCTTCCTGCGCCTCTGGGAGTTGCTGGAAGAGTTGGTCAGCGCTGACGAGCGCCAGCACCGCATCGCCCAGGAACTCCAGTCGCTCATTCGAGATGACATCTGGCGCAGCGAATTCGTAGGCGTAGGAGCGGTGAGTCATGGCATCGAGCAGCAACTGCCGATTCTTGAACGTATGACCAATCGCCGCCTCCAGGCTAGCAAGTGGGTCGACGGTGGCGGCTGCTGACTGCTCCGCTTGCTCCGTCGGTGTTGCGGCCCGCTCGGGCATGGGCGCGAGTGGCGTGGAGGAAACTTTCAGGCCGGCTCCCTCCTCCGCTCTACCGACGACATATGCGTGGACACCTTCAGTCGCCATCGCCGCCAGTAACGTGTTGAGCAGCTCGGGCGCGACGGCGACGAAGAGCCCGCCAGAGGTCTGCGGGTCCGCCAGGAGCAGACGGTCGAGCTTGTTGATGCTTTCGTCATAGGTGGTTTGCGCCTTGACTGTATCGAGGTTACGGCGTGTGCCGCCGGGTACGTGGCCCGCCGCGGCATACTCGCGCGCTCCATCGAGCAACGGGATGCTCGACATGTCGAGATGGAGCGCGCAACCGCTCTGGGTCGCCATCTCCAGCGCGTGGCCGAGCAGACCAAAGCCGCTGATGTCGGTGCAGGCGTGGACGTTCGCGCCAATCGTGGCGAGCGCGCGCGCGGCGCCCGCGTTGAGGGTAGACATGCTGGCGACGGCTGCGGCATGACGACCCGCGAACGCCTCGTCATCGGCGCCGTTCTTCTGCGCAGTCGAGAGGATGCCTGCGCCGAGCGGCTTCGTCAGGATCAGCGCATCGCCAGGGCGCGCGCCGCCTTTAGTCAGTACGCGATCAGGATGGG
>DASVZC010000072.1:0-40875 GCA_036391835.1 Ktedonobacterales bacterium
GAGAGCGGCGCCTCGAAAGTTTGTATTACGCAAGGTTGCCCCAGAGAGCGTAATTTGGCGCAAGTCAAGAGCTGTCAGATCGAGTTCATTAAAGTCGCGTGTGCCTGCAGCATACGCCTTAATGAGCGAGTCTCGATCTAACGTGACCATCACAAACCTCCAATCACCTTCGGAGCGCGCTTCCTCCAGCGCGGGGAGTCGAGCCGGTGGCCAAGGTGATGTTCGGCTAGGCGGTCAGCCGTCCCTCGTTGTCCCACGACAGCAACGCGCCGGTGGGTGTGGCGTCGGCGCAGGTAGTGGCGGTGGTGGCACAGGTAGTGACGTAGGTGGCTGCTCGACAGGCGGTGTCGCCCCCGCAGGCGTAGCGGCTGCCTCCCGCCATCGCCCCGGTGCTCAGATCGACCTGCGACAACATGCACGCTCCCCTCGTAGGAAGGGAAGTGTGCATGCTACACCCAGGTCAGTTCAATTTGAGGAGGCGAGCGCGTCTCGCACGAGTGCGGCGCGCTGGGGATCGATGATTTCAATCACCTCAAGCGCGTCCTCCTGTTCAAGCCCGCTCGACACGCGCGCCTCTCGAGCGAGCAGCCACAGTCCCAGGCGCGCCTGGTCGCGGCAACGTTCCGCCAGGGTCGGATCCTCATCGGAGCCGCCATTGAGCAGAAAGAAGAGGAGTTCGAGGAGCCAACCTCTTACGTGCTGTGGACGATCGTCGGCCAGCGCCGCTAGCAAGACGTTGATGGTCTCTTCAGCGGCCCCGTAGATGGTATTCTGCGCAAACACTTTGTTCTCGAAGCTCTTCCACCAGACTTGCTCAGCCTCGACATCCGTCGTGCTCCGAAACAAGGCCAGCAGGGCGGCTGGGAGATCTTCGGCAGTCCCTCCCTGGATCTCGAGGGACTGCCAGTTGACTGCCGCGATCGCGCGCTCACCATACCCCATGTTCAACGCCCCCATGCCCCACCGGGATCAGCTTGGACCCCAGGGAAAAAAAGTTCTTCAGGATATTTCGCCTGACAGGGCACACAGGAGCGATCGCGGTATTAGCGGGTGTTGTGCATCGGCATGATGACGTAGGTATACTTCTCGCCCTGCGCGCCGACTGGACGAATGACACCCGGCGCCTGCGGTGAATTCAGTTCCAGCGCTACCTGCGGGGTATCGAGCACACCCAGCACATCGGTCAGGTATTTGACGTTGAAGATAATCTCCATTCCCGAACCGTCAACTGCCGCCTCTTCGATAGTGGTCGTCGCGTCGCCGACCTCCTCAGCCGTCGCCTGAATCGTCACGATGCCTGGCGTCAGGCCACCCGGCTCGCCGCCCTCTACCTTCAGTCGCACGATGTTCGCGCTGTCGCGGGCGAACAGGGTCGCCGTCTTGGCCGCCTGGCGGAACTGGTCGGTCGGCAGGGTGACGCGGGTGGAGTGGCTCTTCGGCAGAATCTGCTCGAAGTTCGGGAACTGGCCAGAGATGAGGTTCGAGAGCATCTCGACATCGCCCGCGCGGAAGAGCACCTGATTGCGGTTCGGCGTGATGATCATGCGCGCCTCGCCCTCCGCCGGGAGGATGCGCGCCAGTTCCGTCAGCGCACGCGCCGGAATCAACACATCGCCCAGCGTCGGCGCACCGGGGAGCTCGGTCGTCGCGACGGCCAGCCGGAAGCTATCGGCGGAGGCCAGCGTCAGCCGGTCGTTGCGCACGCGGGCCAGCACGCCAGTGAACACCGGGCGAGCGTCGTCGGTGGCGGCGGCAAATGCCACTTCGCCGATCATCTCACGCAGTTCCGCCGCGTCCAGTGTCACGGCCTGCTCGCCGCTGTCGCCCGTCGGCAGCGTCGGGAACTCCGCCGGGTCCATCCCGCGAATCGTCGCCTGGCTGCGCTGCCCGCTCACCTTGAGCGACTGGCTATTCGGCTGCAATTCCAGCTTCACATCGGTCGGGCTGAGGGTGTTCACAAAGTCAGTCAGCAGGCGCGCCGGAGCGGTCGTCGTGCCTTCCTGCTGGATGTTCGCGGACGCCCAGCAGGTGATCGCTACTTCCAGATTCGTGGCGGAGAAGCGCACCCGGTCACCTTCGGCGACCAACAGAATATTCGAGAGGATAGGAAGTGTCGAGCGGGTGGAGACGGCATGGCTAACGGTGGAAAGAGCTTTTGCCAAATCTTGCTGCTTACAAGTGAACTTCACAGAGAGCCTCCTCGGGGCCTGGATATTCGCAGGCGCCTTCCGCCAGCGCAACGCTTGTGTAGTATACACCTTCACGCCGCTTGGGTCAGGCGCATGTCGGAGTGGGGAAGACGTCGATTCGCAATTCTTTCGCTGTTCTTTCGCTGTACATTCAAAACGACTCATGAGGCTAAAAAGTCAGTAGCATCGGCGCGCTCCATCAGAGAGAGACGGACATAGCTGGAACTCACGGCGACCACACAGCGTCTCTCTTCTGAATGGGCTTTCCTGAGGGCGCATACAGCAGAATGGGAGTGTTCGATGACCAGGCCGGTCGGCATCGTCGTGGGGTCGGTGGGCGCAGTCGTGGTAACTTTGGCGCTCGTAGCGACGCTGCTCTGGGCGCACGCATCCAGTGGGCCTGGGTCCGCGCCCGTCGGCTCGGTCAATGACTACACCTCGCTGGTGAGTCATCTGCAAGCGACGGGCGCGATGGTCATACCGCAGCCTGCCCCGCAGACGAAATTCTGGGGCAACGCCACAGCCTATACGGTGCTACTGAACGGGGAGCGCGTGGACGTCTACCAGTTCAACACGACACTTGATGCGATCAGCGCCGCCGGACAGATGAGTGCGGACGGCTCCCAGCAGCGCACCGGACCCTTCAGCATGGTAGAGATCGACTGGGTCGCGCCGCCGCATTTCTTCCGCGCCAATCGCGTCATCGCCATCTATATCGGTCGTTCAGAGGCGGCGCTCACCCCGCTCCATCAGGTGATGGGCGCGCCCTTCGCCGAAGAAAAAGGCTGATAGGCGCGCCTATTCGGCACGACGGTCGCAATCAACTACCCAAGATTGAAACCTGCATGGCCAATGCGGCAGGTCAACTGGGCATGGTGTTCATTTTCACCTATACCAAGCGTCATGTATACAGAAGACCACGTGGAACTCATCCTGCGCCACGGCTGCCAGGCGTCGTAGGAGATTGGCGCAGATTTAGATTACATGCCTAACAGTGGCCTAGCATGGAGGAATCGCTCGATGAGGAATGAGTCGCAGCGCAGCCGCGATGAAATGACAGGGAGGTCGCGCGGGTTTGTGCGCGTGCGCAATCTGCTACTCACGTTGTTGACCATCGCTGTGCTCGCCGCGATTGGCGCGGGCGGCACGATCGCAGCGCGTCGCTACGCCGACCAGAACCATGTCAGCGTCAGCGCGCCGGTGGCCTATGTCACGGAACTCGCGCCGATCGTCCGGCAGGGGGATCCTCGCACCCAGCCGCCAGCGCCGCAGCCAGTCAGCAGTTGTAGCTGCACGCCGCAACACGAGACCGTTCCCGTGCCAACCTACGGCATCCCCTCTGGCGCGGGGCAAGAAGTACTGGTGAGCATTTCGCAGCAATGGCTCTGGGCCTATCAGGATGGCAAGCTCGTAATGGCGACGCCCATCACGACGGGTATGCCGCAGTTGCCCACGCCCACTGGCACATTCCATATCATGATGAAGGAATCGAACGTCTGGTTCTACTCGCCGTGGCCGCAGGGCTCCCCCTACTACTACACACCAGAGTACGTCCAGTACGCGATGCTTTTCCGCGATGGTGGCTTCTACCTGCATAGCGCTGGGTGGCGACAGATGTTTGGCCCCGGCTCGAATGTGCCACATACACTGCCCGACGGCTCAACAGAGACAGGCAGTCATGGTTGCGTGAACCTCCCAGTCCCCGCCTCCGGCGCGCTCTATGGCTGGATCAACGTCGGCGCGACGGTGATCATCCAGAACTAGCGCACGCGCCATAATCCGCAGACAGTCCGAGCCGGAGGCTTCTCGCTTCCGGCTCGATGCGTTTTGAAACTCATAGCGCCCGGTTGAGTATGGGGATCCTGCGCACGCCATCACTGACGAGGAAGCAGAGCGGGAGCGTGATCAGCGCCGCGACGAGGAACTTGAGCAGGGGAAAGAGTGGAACCCAGTGGAAGGCATAACAGAACGCCACCAACACCACCGGATGGATCAGGTAGACGGTGTAGGCGCTGGCGGCTGCCGCTTTGGCGAGTAGCCCCTGCCGATTCAACCGCTCGCGGAAGAGGACCAGCAGGCCGACACTGGCGCCCACAAGGATGAACGGCTCCCACATGGCGTAGATGAACGCCAACCAATGTAGTCCACCAGCTAACATCGGGCCTGGATCGTTTCCACTGCGCCCCGCACTGCCTATCACAAGTGGGATCGCAAGCCCCACGAAGACCAGGAGGGAGAACAGAAGGGTCAGCGCCCACCCCTTTGCTATGCTGGGTGTGAGCCTGGAGAACCAGTCGCCACGGTAGGCAAGCACGCCCAGCGCAAACATGCATACGTACTGAGGCAGATAGCTGATAGACACATTGAGCGGCTCGAATATCACATTCACCGGCCACCATATACGCACGACGAAGGTCACGAGACCCAGCGCGACGACGAACGCCAGAGTCATCCCATAGCTTGGCAGCGGTGTCTGCCTATTGACTACCCATAGCGGGCGAGCAAACAACTTGCGCCACGCGACGTACATCACCGTGAAGATGAGCAGCACCGCGATGAACCAGACAGGTCCGGTGACGCCCCGTAGGCGCAACAGATAGTCGCGGTACAGGCTCCAGTAGGAGCCATGCATCCCACCCGCCAGGAAGCCGACCAGCGGATCGAGCAACAGCACATAGGCCAGCATTGGAATGCCCAGCCGGATGAGCCGGTCACGCAGGAAAGCTTTGGCGCCCTTCCGGTCGTAGGAGCCAGGTGTAAAGTACGCCGCGATCAAGAAGAAAAGCCCCATGCCCGCCGCCTGCCCTGGGGCATTCCATAGCATCAGGAAGGTTCCCGTGAAGGTATCCGTGGTGGGATCGCGGTAATACCACGAGCCGGTCGCGCCATACGTGACCGACAGGTGCTGCACCACCACCAGCGAGATGAGCAATATCCGCAAGTTGTCGAGGTACAGGAAGCGGCTGCTCTTGGGCGCTCTGACTCCTGCCGCTTGGGTGGGGCTCGCTACGATGGGAGCGAGCGTTCGACTTGGTACAGATGATGACATCGTCGGCGCCTCCTCGTGACATGAGGCGCCCGGACCGGCTAGATACGCTAACAACCGTGAGCGCGCTCTGGCCGCCGGGAGCATGCTGCTTGATGCCGCTGTCCTTGCATGGCGTAGCGTGTTGCCGCCCCATGATCATCTCATGCGAGCGCGAGGCGGTGCGCACAATCCAATCGTCCGCACCATAGCCTGAGCGCTACACAGGAATGTCACATACCATTCAGCGCCATCACATACGCCTCACGTTCCACGCCGACCTACGCAGGCGCAACACGGGCATTCCTGGAGGTATTCAATCCCACCGCCTGCGTGCTCCGGCCATTCAAGGCTGCTGACTCCACGCCACAACACAGGCCCAGGATAGCCTCCAACGAGAGAGCGCTGTCCTGGGCCTGATGTTATGCGCGAGAGACGCGTCTAGCGGGCGTCTAGCGGTGAGCTGGTGAGCGCTTGCCGCCCTTCCCTTTACTCTTGCCCTTCTCATCGTCGTCGCGCTCGTTCTGTCGCTCGCGGAACTCCATCCGCAGGGCTGTGCCTTCGAAGCCGAACGCCTGCCGCAGTTGATTCTCCAGGTAGCGCTGGTAGGAGAAGTGCAGTAACGACGGATCGTTGACGAAGAAGATGAACGTTGGCGGACTCACTTCCGCCTGCGTGACGTAGTAGATGCGCATCGGCCGCCCCTGCACGACGGGGGCATGGTGCCGCTGGACAGCCTGCCTGATGACATCGTTCAACTGCGAGGTCTGCACCCGTTGCTGGCGCGTCTCCCAGATACGCAGCGCGTGGTCGAGAATCTGGTTGACATGGTAGCGATTCTTGGCGGCGGCGAACACAATCGGCGCATACGGCGCGAATTTGAAGCGGTCGCGCACGATTTCGACAAACTCCTCCGCGTTGGTAGGATCGTCTTCGAGCGCGTTGGGATTGCCGCCCGGCTTCAGCGAGACTTCATGCTCCGGGTCGGCTGCCTCCTCGGCCTGGCGCAACGCCTCACGCACGAGGTCCCACTTGTTGATGACAATCACCATGCCGCGCTTCGCGTCATCGATGTAGCCGCCGATGTGGGTATCCTGCGCGGTGATGCCATCCATGCCGTCGATCATCAGCACGGCCACGTCGCAGCGATCAATCGCGCGATTCGAGCGGATGACGCTATATTTCTCCACGCCCGCACCTACGCGTCCGCGCCGCCGGATGCCCGCCGTGTCGAGCAGCACCATCCGCTGGCCCTCGTGCTCCACTACTGTATCCACCGTGTCACGTGTGGTACCAGGGATGTCGCTGACGATGACACGATCCTGTCCGAGAATGGAGTTGACCAGCGACGACTTGCCGACGTTTGGTCGCCCAACGATGGCGACGCGCGGCAACCCGGCATTGGGATCATCCGCCTCGCCCTCGTCAGCCGGGGGCAGCGCCGCCGTCACTTCGTCGAGCAGGTCACCGGAGCCCGTGCCGGAGGTGGCTGAGAGGGTGATCGGCTCGC
The DNA here is from genome assembly GCA_036391835.1 of Ktedonobacterales bacterium. GTDB lineage: Bacteria > Chloroflexota > Ktedonobacteria > Ktedonobacterales > JADMIN01 > JAKAIY01. The sequence goes on from DASVZC010000072.1 coordinate 6,725, forward strand.
CCAACCCCAACACATAGAATTCGGCGGCATCCTGACGGCGAGTCGCGGTCTCAGCCTTATTGGCGCCCAACACCACCCGCTTACCCGAGCGCCGCAGCATCTCGGCGACTTCGCTATCCGCCTCAGTGATGCCCGACATGGTATCGACCAGGAAGATGATGACATCCGCCTCTTCGATGGCCAGCTGCGCCTGCGCCGTAATGCGATTGGTAATGTTGTCGCTGCTGCCCAACTCCAGACCGCCGGTGTCGATCAGTGTGAAGGTGCGGCCGTTCCATTCGGCGTCGGCGTAGATGCGATCGCGGGTGGTGCCGGGCAGATCTTCGACAATCGCCAACCGCTCGCCTACGAGCTTATTGAATAAGGTGGACTTCCCCACGTTGGGGCGTCCGACAATTGCGACGAGCGGTTTCATGGTTTCTTTTCCGGTTCTTGCTATTCTTGGCTATTGTTGAGCGCACGGGCGCAAATATGCACGGCGAGCCAGTGAAATGGTATCGCGGCATTCTATCATAAAGGGAAGAAGTTGCTCACAAGTGCCGTCATTTGTCGGTGAATGTCTTGAATAACATCTACAGGTATGCTACCTTTGACTGTTGGAGGCGAAGAGACGCCTCTAGCTTACTCCCGGCGCGTTCCAAACCGCGCGTGTCGGGCCGAAGGAGGCAGCGGTAGTCATGCGAACCGACAACTACGCGACCATTCTTAGCGCCGTGGGCAATATGCTGGATCTTGCCAACGCGCGCAACTTCTCCGTGCGCGAAGTGGAGCACGGGCTGACCGTCGAACTGGTGGATGGACACGGTGAAAGCCACGCTTTTGATCTTTCTGTCGCCGATGTGGCGGCTTTGACTTCCCTATCGCAGCGCGCCGATGCTCGGTCAGAGCGCGTTTCTGCCAACCGCGACGAAGGCACGCTACGTGCATTCCTGGATCGCCATACCCTGGTAGGCGCACGCTAGTCTTCACGTCACCAACTTCCGCGCACTCCGCCGCTACGCTCTCCAATGAGCGAGGCGGCGATTGCTTTTCCTCTGGACTCATCACCATCACACCCCAACGCCTGCTACTGGCGCATCCTCACCCGCACAGACTAACGCAGACCTAAGGAAGACCTAACGCACGCGACCTCTCCGTCATAGTGTCTGTGAAGGCAGGCGAGCGGGTCGTCGTTCGTCTCCTCATCTAGACAGCCTCCGCTCATGAAGGACAGGCTATGACGTGGAAGAAGTAGATGCGATTCGCCTCTGCCAGCGCGGAGATATGGATGGCCTGGAGCCGCTCATCGAGCGCTACCAGGCGCGAGCGCTCCAACTGACCTATCTGCTGACGGGCGACCTCTCACTCGCCGAGGATATCACCCAGGATAGCTTCGTGCTCGTGTTTCGCCGCAGCCAGCAATTCGATCTGGCGCGACCGTTTGGGCCGTGGTTCTTTCGCATCGCGACGAATATGGCGCGCGAACGGCTGCGGTCGCGACGGCGACTGCGCGAGGTCACGCTCGATAGCGATCTGCTGGGCGAGCAGGCCAACACACCCACGATGGATGACGGCGCCGCGCGTCGCCTGTTGACGCTGGACCCCGCCACCTACGCTGAGCAGGCCGAGGAGCGCGCGGCGCTCTTTGCCGCGCTCGATGCGCTGACCCAGAAGCAGCGTGAGGCGATCATTCTGCGCTATTACCTTGGCTGCAATGACCAGGAATGCGCCGCCATCGCCGGATGCCGCGAAGGCGCGTTCCGTGTGCGGCTGCATGGTGGCTTGCAAGCGCTGAAGCAGGTGCTCCGCAAGCGCTATCCCTGGCTGCTCCCTGCTGGTTTGTCCACCGATTCTCTGGAGGCGCAGCGCAATGTCGCAGTCGAATGATTTCCCACACGATCCCTTCGAGGAGCATGTCACCGACCTGCTCTCACGCACGGCGCGCGTCGCACGCCCAAATCCCGCGCTCGGTCAACAGGTGCGTCAGCGGCTCACCAACGATTCGAGGAGCCTGAGCCAGCCGCGTTCGGCTGCTCGTTTCTGGCCGATAATGACACAGTTCGGCTCCATCGCGGTCGCCACGCTCATCGTCGGCGCAGTCGTAGCCGTGCTGCTCACCCAGGGCGGCAAGGCGCCCCGCCATATCGTTGGCGCGGGAACAGGGCCAGTTGCGAATGCGACAGCCACCAGCGCTCCAATGCATGACCAAGCATGCAACGATCCTACTCCCGGCGGACCGACACACTATCCGTATACCTTGCCGCCCGATCATTCGGTGGTCATCAACAAATCGGCGACCTCTAACGGCCTGAGAATCACCCTAGACCGCGCCTATGCCGACGCCACGCAGACAGTCATCCTGTTACACGTGACGGGAGGGGCCACGGCGGCTCACTACGACCTGCCTAACATGTTCCTAACTGACGCCTCGGGCAAGCAATATCCCAGCATCTCGAATGGAGACGCCGATTCCTTGGGATATCGTGGCGATAGCATCGCGCTATTTCCGCCGCTTCCGCAGAGCGAACTCGGCGCTCCGCAACGTCTCAACTTCACATCTGGGCAGTTGACGCAGAGCGCATCTACGGGGGCCTGGCCGACAGTAACCGGCGCGTGGTCGATTCCGTTTACGATCACACCAGTCGCCGGAACGACCATCACCGTGACGTTGCCCGCGCAGACGCACGACGGCTTAACCATCCAGGTGGAGTCGGTGGACATCGCGCCCGCTGGTGGCGGCCTGGATGGCCTGAATGGCGGCGCTCGCATTCACGTACGCATCAGTGGCTTACCACAGAAGATGGTTCTTACGGACTTGCCGGAGTTCAGCACGGCGTTCTGGGAAGGACCAAGCGGCGGCGGCTGGAGCTCGTCGCCAGGAACGATGCCAGGCGCCATGGGTTGCCCAGAACTCGACCTGCAATACTTTCCCGGACAGCCGCTCCTGCCAGGCATCATTGAGGTGAATGGGGACGATGTGTTGTCGCTGCATACCAGCGAAGACCCAACCACATGGCCGAAGGTAGGCCCCAGCGGCACGGCTGATATGGATGTGCTGTTCTACGGGCCATTCAAGACAGGTTCAGGCTCGATGACGCTCACCTTCGATGGCATCCGTATCTCCACGCCGGAGTCAGGCATGGTCAACGGGCTGCCGAAGGACCTGCGCGTGGCGCATGGGCCATGGATCTTCGACATTCCACTTCAGCAGCCCTAGCAGCCGGAGACGGCATGCGACGCAAGGATGCGTCGCGCGCCCGCTCAGCCGCTACGCCTTCAGCCGCTGCGCCAGCCGCGCGATCGTCTCATCGACCAGGTGCGGCACAGCCTCGAAGCTGAAGGACATCAGCGCGCGTTCGCCGCGTTGGTGGGCAGCGCGTCCATATGGCCCGATATTGATGATCGGCATGTCGAGGGCGCGCATCGCCTCCAGCGGCAGGCCATAGCTTCCCGGCGTCGCGCCTGGGTCGTCACGCCAGACGGGCATATTCGCGCGCAGGGCTGTGGCGTCTACATGTGGGTCGAGCCGTAGATAGCTCATATCTGAGAGCAGCGGGAAATACTCCTCTTCGACCAGTCGCTGCTCAGGGTGCGCCGCCAGTGTCTCGCGCAGGGCATCCACCAGCGGCGATTCTACGGCTGGCACAGCGGGATAGAACGGCGGCGCAAAGAAGACGACCACAGCAGGACCTTCGCGTTCGCTCAGCGTCCACAGCCGCTCGACCAGCCGCACGCAGCGGTCGCGCTTGTCGAGGTCGGCAGGCCATCGCGCCCACTCCACCGCCAATGCGTCGGCAAGCGCCTGTTCGCCCAGCCGTCCTGCCACCTCGGCGCGCAATGTCTCCCAGGTGAAGATGGCGCCCGCGCGCGTCGCGCCCGTTCCGGCTGGCGGCGAGCCGTGGCGCGTGGTCCATGTCTGCTCGGCCAGGCGCATACGCTCCAGCGTGCGATGCAGCGCGGACTGCGCCGCCGCCTGCATCAACGTGAGGACATCCGCTGGCGTACGCTCGAAGGTCAGCAGGTTGACGTAGAGGTAGGCAGTAAAGGGCAACTGCGCGTTGTAGCGTGTCTTGGTGTCCGTCGCACGCAAGGTGACAGGCGGCGGCGTCATCTGCCCGCGCACCGACTCGCAATAGTCGGGATTCATGCTGACCTCGCCGATGATCTCGGCCAGCAGCAGATTGACATCCAGCCCAGCGAATGGCTCGCCCACATGTGACGCGCCCCCTACCGCGAAAAAGCAGGGCAGCAGCTTGCCGACGGAACCCGTGTATACGGGACGCTTGTCGTCGCCGGGGAACCGCTCCGTCACATAGTCGGTGTTGATGGCGCCCGCGAAGGTCAGCCCATGCTCGTCACGCAGGCGGGTGAGCAGCCGCGCCGCCTCACGCGCTCCGGCGGACTCGTTCTCCTCGTCGGGCGTGCCGATGAACGCGACCGTGATAGGCAGCTTTCCCTCGCGCGCCAACCGCGCATAGTGGCGCATCAGCGCAATGCAGGTCGCCACGCCGCTTTTCATATCCACCGCGCCGCGCCCATACATCCAATCACCGGGCGTCACCGCTTCGTCCTCGCCGATGCCGGGCGTTGTCGCCGCCAGCGCAGACAGCCGCTCGCGCAGGCCATCCGGATCGAGCGCCCACGGCTCCAGCGCGCCATAGTCCGCCGTATCCACCGTGTCGAAGTGGCCGAGCAAGGTCACCACTTGCGCCGATGCTCCGCGCACCAGGGCATAGACGTTGGCGCGACCCCACGGATCGCCGGGGATCGGGTCGAGACCAAGCGCGGTATAGGCGCTGGCGAGATCATCCTCACCCAATAACCGCTCGATCGCCGCGGCGACATTGTTCTCTTCGGCGCTGGGGCTGACACTGCGAATCGCGACGAGGGCAAGCGTCAATCGGCGTACATCGTCGTACCAGACCCGCTCCGATGCGGGCAATGAAGAGACCACAGCGAACCTCCAGCGATGGGGCACAACGCAGATGAGCGCGGCGCAACGTCCGCAGCCTCTACTCTACGCCATGCCAGCAAGGGCGGCATAACGCGCTCACGACCCGACAATCACGATAAAGTTCGTCACGTCGAAGTCTTTTGCGCCGGGTGGCAACATCTTGACCTGCACGCCCCAGTGGCCCGCCATCGTCAGGTCGCCCTGACCACGATAGACGCCGGGAGCCGACGCGCCGACCGGCTGCAACTGTGCCGTCTGCTGGCCCATGTCCATATCAAGGCTCTGCAGCAGAATCAGTGTCGCCGCGCCCTGCACTGGCCTGCCTTTAGCGTCCGTGACCGTCACGGTGAATGTGTTCGCGCCGAACTTCGCTGGCGAAACGTCGAGCTCAATGGCGTAACCACTGGCCACCTGCGTCTGGTGGAACGCGCCCGCGCTCTCCTTCACGGTAGCGTGCGCTGGCGTCAGCGAACCCGCGAAGAGTGAGAGCAGCGCCACACACAACAGCACACCCACGCCCAGCAGCGCCTCGCGCCGCAGCCAATCCTCCATTTGTATGCGTAGACGATGGACATCCGACGATGGCGGGGCGCCAGAGCCTGCCGCGGGCGCCTTCGAATCGCTCGCGGCGTTGGCGGCGACTGGCGCGACGCCCACGCCGACCACCGTGCGCGCCTGTGCGGCGCTGCCCAGCGCATGCGCGAGGCGTGGCCGCAGCCAGAACGCATGGAACGCGCTGATAGCGACCATGAACAGGAAGATTTCGATCTTGACGAAGAGCGTGCGCCCATAGGCTGTCGTGGCGAACTGCGCCAGCGAAGTGAGGCGCACGCCCGCATTGAGCGATCCTGTCAGGGCCAGCGCCGTCGCGCTGACGATGGCGACGACGCCAAACTCTGGAACGCCATAGGCCAGCAGGAACGCCTGTGTGCGTTCGGGCAGGCGACGCCCCGCTGGAATCAACACGACGCTGATGTAGAACAATCCGCCTAGCCAGAGCGCCGAAAAGATCAGGTGCGCGAAGTCTACACTAACGGCGTACGTTCGCTCGGAGGGCACAGTTGCGGCGGCATGGCCTGACATGGTGAAGGCGAAGAGCAGCAACACAGCCAGCGCGACCTCCACCTGGCGTAGCGGCTTGAGATCGAGCCAATATTCACCCAGCCGCATAGGGAGGCGTGGCGTGTGACGCAGCGTATCGAGCGCGCCGCGAGTCCACGAAGGAATCGGCTGCTCATCCGTCGCCTGCTCGACGCCAGCTATCTCGGCGAGTTCGCGGTCAGACGGCTCTGGCGCGGCGCGGCGCAGGGCCAGCGCGGCCAGCCCCAGCGCAGCCAGCAGCGTCAATTGGCGCATCCACCAGTAGACACCGAAGGAGCCACTAAAGAGCGTCGCCTGCCAGAAATGTCCGTCGAAAACGCCGCGCCATGCGCCAGCGACCTGCTCGGTCAGGGCCAGCGCCTCGCCCAGGTCGGCCAGCAGCGCGCCTCCCAGCGCATAGGGAGCCATCCGCAAGAAACGTCGCGCCGCGAGTCGAGCGCCCAGTCCGACCACCGCATTCGGCGCACGGCGCTCGGTCAGCGTCCAGACCTCCCAGAAGACGCCACCCACCCAGAACAGCGCACACATCAGCGCCAGCCATTGAAAGAATGTCTGCAACACCGTCGCGGCGTCTATCGTCTGGCTGCTCGCTCCGAAGCCCGCCGCGCCAGGAACATTGCCACTTGGGAGCGTCGCAGGCACAGGCGGCACGGAGCCATCGACATTGGCGATGCGGAAGATGAACGAGCCGCCGGTCACATGTCCATCGACAGCGGACTGCGTGCGCCAGACGACGACATAGGCGCCCGGTCGCAGCAATTGCAGCCCAACGACCATCTCTGTGGGGTCGGCGCTGCTCACACGGCTGTCGCGCGCATCCACCTCGTGATTCGTCGGATCGACCACGACGATGCGCGATGCCGCGGAGTTGAGCGACTCGCTGAACCACATCTTCACCTGCGGCGGCGGCCCGCCGAGGATCGCATCGGCGGCAGGCTCGGTGCGCACAGGCAATGCGTGCGCCGGGACAGCGGGATGCGCGGCGACAGCAGGCGCAGTGAACGCCTGCGCGACGAAGACAGCAACCAGCGCGAGCAACGCCGACACAAGCCAGCGCGCCCCTGCGATGTTACGACTTCTCCGCCGATCAGACGCTTCTCGTATCCGCATGAACACTCCAAAATTCCCGCGCTACTACGGTCGCCAAGTCCGCTAATAGTTCGCGTCAAACGAGAATGTCGTGACGCTGGGATTCGCGGCGCCTGGTGGCGTAATCGTCACATTCACCACCCAACGCCCTTTCATCGACAGCACGCCCGTGACGCGATAGGCGCCCGTCGTTGCTGGCGTGACCGGCTGCAAATCCTCGTGCACTGGCTGCATCTTCATGTCCGGCATCGAGAGGTCGAGCGCCACCTGCGCGTTCGAGATAGCCCCGCCCTGCTGATTTTGCAGCATAACCGTGTAATCGAATGCGCCGTACTGCCCCGGCGCGCTCGTCAACGTGACCTGCATGCCATCAACGGTGTGGACTTCGGTGATCGCATTCGACGTCGAAACGACCGGCTGGCCAGCAAAGGCGCTATCACCCTTCGTCAACACCAGCCGCATGTCGGCGCTCAGCGCACGCGGATCGAATCCCTCATCCATATACACCAATTCGCGCGCCTGACTATCTAGTACATAGATTCCCGTCGTATGGATGACCACGCCATCGGCCTGCTCGACGGACTGCATGTGAAAGGCGTCCCAGAGCGGCTGGAGTTGGCTGGCCGAACCAAGCAGATAGGTCAGATGGAGGCTGAGCCGCTGGTTGCTGATGAACGCGGCCACGGTCTGCGGCGTATCGTGCCAGGGATTGAGGCTCAGCGCGACCCAGTTGACCTTGCCCGCATCGCTGCCCATGTCCTGCGCCGTCAGGTTCAGATAGTGCGCGATGAGCGGACAATCCGCGTGCGGGCAGACGGAATCGAAGAAGGTAAAGACCGTTGGGCGGCCTTTCAGACTGTCGAGCGTGACGGTCGCGCCGTTCTGGTCGGTCAACGTGAAAGCAGGGGCAGGGGTAGCCCCCAGCAAGACACCCTGACTCGTGTTCGTTGCGGACTGCTGGCCTCCCTGCGACGTAGCGCCGCGATTGGCCAGCCGCGAGCCACCGAAGATCACGCCCACCACGACCGCGAACAAGACCACGGTAAAGAGCAACGCGCGGGTGGAGCGTTGCGACGACGACGCGCCCACATCTGGTGGCGCTGCTGGCGTAGTCATACCGACACTCCCTTTCCCCGCGTCCTGCGATTAGCTAATGTGGTAAGTCTAGCGAGCGCCCGCAGTCCCTCGACGCGCCCACATGAAGCCGCCAGCCGCGCCCAGCACGACGCCCAGCGCAACGAGTAGCGCGGTCAGCCAGATGGGCGCGCCCGCGCTCTGCGTGGTGGGTGTCGATGTCAACGCAGTCGTCGTAGGCGCAAGCTCTGACGAGCCGCTCGCATTGACGAAGAAACTGAATGCGCCAACGTCTGGGTCACCGTCAACAGCCGAGACGGTGTGCCAGGTGACCAGATAGACCTCGGAGCCATCGCCTTGCAGAGGAACGCGCATCGTCTTGAGATCGGCCGTATCCACTTGCGCAGCCTGACTCACGACCTGCCCCTTCGCGTCGTAGATCGTGATAGCGCTGCCCGCCGGGTTCACAGCCTCGGCAAAGTGAACTGTAACGACGGTCGGGGCCGCCTTGAGCGTCGCATTCGCGGCGGGATCAGAACTAAGATAGCGAGCGTGCGCCGGAAGACTCGGCGCGGCCAGTGTTGAGGCAGTTATCGCCTGGGTCATCGCGAATGCCAATGCACAGGCGGTCAGCAGACCAACGAGTCCACTTGTCCAGCGAGAAGCACCTCGCTCATGCGAGAAACCACGCACTATTCGATATATCACAATCAGATCACCTTTAATCGCAAGTGTCAGGCTTTATTAAGCGCCTTGCCGCTGAATACATCCTGAGAACGGATGGGGATTGACGTGGATTGACCTTTGAGCCGCATCCACTGCGCTCCTACGTAACTTGCGCTCTCGCCCCAATCAGGAATAGTATCATGGCTGATAATACCCGACGCAACAGATTGCGGCGCGGGTAGGACATTCTCTCAGCAGGTGAGCGTTCGCGGATATCGGCGCTCGAAAGAGGAGCTAACGGTCTCTATGGCGAAGTATAACCGCCAGCGTCGGCCACAATCGACGCAGGCGACCTCCAGCGCGTCGACCCGCGCCCAGAGCGCGACAGGTTCGACCACAACAAGCGCAAGTTCGTCGCGCCTCAACGACATCCGCTCGCGCACTGCCGCTAGCCGCCCACCGGTGAACCGCTACCGGTATGCTCGCCAGCCGTGGTGGCGCCGCAATCTGATCGCGCTCGCCTCAGGGGCTGCGGTGGTCCTGGTTATCATCGGCTTCATCTTCTATGCGCAAGCTCAGAACAAAGCCGCCGCCGTCGGCATCGGCGATGCGGCCCCACACAGTATTATGAGCCAACTCTCGGGCGTCAGCGCAAAGACTGCTTCGACAGTGGGAACAGGCGGCTTGCAGGATACCTTCGAGCCAACACCGCCCAATGTGCCGCCGCTGACCTCGAAGGGGCTACCCGAAATCGTCTACGTCGGCGCGGAATATTGCCCCTACTGCGCAGCGGACCGTTGGAGCACGATCATCGCGCTCGACCGGTTCGGCTCCTTCAATGGTGTCACGCTGATGAAGTCGAGCAGCAGTGATGTGTTCCCCAACACCAGCACGTTCTCGTTCCGCAACGCGACCTACACCAGCAAATACATCGTCTTCAACGCGACAGAGACGCAGGACCGCAACAACGGCGCACTGGGCACGCCGTCAACTGAGGCGATGGCCGCACTCGCGACCTACGATGCGCCGCCATACACCAACCAGAGCGGCGGCATTCCGTTCATGAGCTATGCCAACCAGTGGGTGACGACGGTCAGCCCGTACGACCCGACGGTGCTGAAGGATCTATCCTGGCAGCAGATCGCCGCCCAACTGAACAACCCGAATAGCGCCGCGACGAAGTCCATCATCGGCACGGCGAACTATCAGACGGCTGCCATCTGCAAGCTGACCAACAATCAGCCCGCCAGTGTCTGCTCGGAGCCATACATCAAGAGCATCGAGGCGGCGCTGCCCAGCCGGTAACGTCCGTATCGCTCACATCGCCCATACCACTCGCGCCGACTCGTAGCTACCCTATCGGGAGCCACAGGTCGGCGCGCTACATATGCTGCATATCCACTCACTCAGCGGGCGTAGCGCTCGGCGGCGCGGGCGCGAGCCTTGACGGCCTCTTCCTCGCGATCGCGTGGGGGAGCGTTCGTCTCCAGCGCGTCGAGCAGGCGGCGCGACGTCGCGGCAATCTCCTCTACGGCGGCCAGAAACACCGCTTCGTTCACCTTCGATGGGCGGGTAAAGCCGCTGATCTTCCGCACATATTGCAGCGCCGCCGCCGCAATTTCATCTTCCGTGACGGGCGGCTCGAAATTGAACAAAGGCTTGATACTGCGGCACATAGACGTCTCCTCTGGCTTGTGGGTCGCTCGCCTAACACTTCTCCGATAGTATGCGCGAAGTGGAAGGGCATCGTCGGCAAGTTTCTTGCGAACATTCGCATCTGCAATTGACTCGCATAAACGAGTTGTTGTACAAAATGAGAGTTCGCTACAATCAGAGGAGCGACGCTACGCGAGGCGTGGTTCGACACGCCAGAGACGACATCGTGCGGCGCAGGATGGAAACAGACCAACGGAGGTACCCTGCATGCTGGCGCTTCAGCGCGTGATGAGTGACACCACCCCCGGCTTACGCGGTAAAGTCGTCGGCATCTACTCATTCCTGATTGGCGCGAACATCATCCTCTGGGCGCTCACGCTACTCGCCGCGACACGCTACCCGCTGATTCTGGCGGTTGCACTACCCGCCTATGGCTTCGGCCTACGCCACGCCGTGGACGCCGACCACATCTCCGCCATCGACAACGTGACGCGCAAGCTCATGCAGGAGAAGAAGAAACCGATCGGAGTCGGCTTCTTCTTCTCGCTCGGCCATTCGAGCGTCGTGTTCATCATGGCGGCGCTGATCGCGGTAGGCTCGGTCTACATCCGCAACAACCTGCAAAACGGCGGGTCTACGCTGAAGGTCGTCGGCGGACTCGTCGGCACGAGTGTCTCCGCCATATTCCTGCTCGCCATCGCCGCGATGAATCTGGTGATCCTCGTCGAGATCGTCCACACGTTCCGCCATGTCACCAATGGAGGCGTGTATGACGGCGACGCCATCGAGGATTACCTGAACAAGCGCGGCTTCTTCGCGCGCGTCTTCCGCAGCCTCTTCCAGTCCGTTGACGCCAGCTGGAAGATGTATCCCATCGGCTTCCTGTTTGGCCTTGGCTTCGATACTGCTACTGAGGTCGGCCTGCTCGCCGCCACCAGCGGATTCGCCACGCAACAGGTCCCCTTCTACGTCGTGCTGCTGTTGCCGCTGCTCTTCACCGCTGGCATGAGTCTGGCCGACACGACAGACGGCGTGATGATGCTCGGCGCATACGGCTGGGCCTTCGTCAACCCGGTGCGCAAGCTGTTCTACAACATCAGCATCACGCTCGTCTCGGTGATTGTGGCTGTGCTGGTCGGCAGCCTCGAAGTGCTGAGCATCATCCAGGGACAGTTCAACCTCTCCGGTGGCATCTGGGACGCAGTAAACTACCTGAGCAATGGCAACGACGGCTGGAATTTTGGCTACATCGGCGCGTCCATTGTCGGTATCTTCATCCTGAGTTGGGTCATCTCGACCGTCATCTACCGCGTCAATCGCTACGATCAGATGGAAGCGAAAGTCATCATCAAATCGCAGGAAGCCAGCGCTCATATGGTCGACATTGAACCTGCCAAGCCCACAGACGAGCGTAACTGCGACACGACGCGCCAACCTATCGCCTCCTGAAGTGTGACCGACGCCACAGCCCAACACATCGCTTGCCCTCTATGCTAGGAGCCGGGCCCGCAGCGGAGGCGGCGACCTCGCGCATGGATTCTCCCCTGTTTGCGGCCACGTTCGTTGTACATGCTGGACGCTTTATGCAGACAAGCAGCCGCTGATCGGCGTCCCAGCGCCAACGCCGCAGCATGAGGACATGAGCTATGAGCGACCAGACGCCCCCACAGCATCCATTCACGCCGGGAGGCTGGGAGCGTGCTGGCGCGCCATCCTCCGGTATCTCCGAGGCGCCCACGATGCTGCTGCCGAACGTATCGGCGGCGCTCAGCGTCTCGCGTGGATTCGCGCAGCGACTGCGTGAGCGGATGCTTCCGCCGGAATCGCCCGAGCGACGCCGTATTCGGCTGATCTCGCTCGCGTTGCTGCTGCTGCTCGGCATGCCCGCCCTGCTGACGCTCGCGGTCGGCGCGCATGATTACTTCGCGCTGAAGGGTCTAGCGCAGTCGGGCGTGACGCACATCACGGCGGCGCAGAGCGATCTCACCGGGTCGAGCGGGAACAGCGGCGCCTCGAGCGCAACGGGCTCTGGAGGGTCGGGAAGCAGCGCCGCGATACTGTCCGCGATTCGGCTGCTGCTTGCGACGCCCGGCCCAGATGTGAGCCATCCGGCGTACACCTATCTGGCGCAGCGTCAGGGCGGCACGCTCAATCCGCTGAAGGTGACCGTGCAGCCCGCGAAGGGTGTCACCGCCGAGGGGAGCAGCGCCGCTACATTCCAGACGACCCTGACGGCCCCCACCTATTTCGCGCTCGGTGGACAGCCACTCGCCACGCCAACGCCTACCACCACACTCGCCACGCCAACCACGACGCCAGCAGCCACGGCCAGCGCCAGTAGCGCGCATCATAGCGGGCGCCTGCCGGATGCCGCGCATATCGCGGCGGCGATGCGTGAGTTGCGCGCGGCCCAGAGCGACTTCCAGAGTCTGAGCGCTCAACTCGATGCGCCCGACATCGCGCTGGCCTTGGTCGGCCTGCTGCCCGTCGCGGGCGACGATCTGCGCGCGGCTCAGGCGCTGGCACACGCAGGCGCCGACGCGACGACTGCAGGCGTAGCCTTGCTGGGCGCCGCCACTCCGCTGCTCCTCCGGCTGCATAGCACGACCTCAGCGCTCACGGGACAACAGAAACTGCTCATGCCTGCGGACATCACAGCGCTGCAACAGGCGATGAAGATTGCCGCCGCACGCATGCACGACGCGAGCCAGCGCCTCAGCACGGTGGATGTCAACGCGCTACCCCTGAGCGCACGGCAGAAGGCGCTCTTTACCGGAATTCTGCCGCTGTTGCCAGCGCTCGATGCGTTATTGCCACACGACAGTGACGATGTCGCGGTGGCGGGTTGGCTGCTGGGAGTCGATCAGCCGCGCCACTTCCTCGTTCAGACACTCGATCGTGGCGAGATGCGCGCATCTGGCGGATTCACCGGACAGTACGGCGTGCTCACATTCGATGACGCCCATATGTCGCCCTTCTCCCTGCAAGACGTCAACTGTCTCGACTACCTCACCGGCTGCCTCTCAAACGGCTGGATCGTCGGTCGCCGCCCGCCCGCGCCCTACGACTCGTGGTGGCCATTCGGTGACTGGGGACTACGCGACGCGAATCTCTCCCCCGACTTCCCAACCAATGCGCGACTCGTAACGGATGTCTACGCTCACGAGAGCGGCCAGCGCGTGGATGGGCTGATCAATATCTCGCCGCTCGTCATCGAGGATGTGTTGCGCGTCACCGGGCCAATTCAGGTACCGCTCTATGACGAGACCATCACCGCGGACAACCTCGAAGCGAAACTGCACTACTACCAGCAGGACCCCGCCGCCATCGCGAAAGAACAGCAACTCTCCGCCAGCGACACCAGCACATCAGGCCGCAAGCGCTTCACCCAACTCGTCGGGCAGTTGCTGCAGGAACGAGTGAAATCACTGCCCATGAGCGAGGTCGCGCCGCTTGCCATGCGGATGCTGCTCGATCTGCGCTCGAAAGACCTGGAGGTCTATTTCGCCGACCCACGCGCTGAAGCGTTGCTGGCGCAGATCCACGCGGACGGCGCTGTCAACACCGCATCGGGCGCGGACGGCTTCCTGCTCGCGCAGTCGAATGTAAGCGTATCGAAGGCGACCAACTTCGTGAAGGTGACGCAGCGCGACGACGTGACGCTCGACGCCAAGGGCGGCGCGACGCACCATCTGACGCTTACATTCGCCGCCAACTACACATACGATCAGGTCTACGGCTACATGACCTACCGCGACTATCTACGCATCTACACGCCGCCGCAGTCGCAGTTGCTGACAGGCTCTGGCTTTGACAGTGGGCAGCCGCTGTGCTGGTCGCCCTACGAGAACCTGTCGCCAATTGAGCCGGCCATCTTCAATGGCGCGCCCGGTTGCCCGGAGAATCCCTATCCCAATGGGGAGTTGGTCTGCCCGGCTGGCCGCTATGCGCCGGGACCGCAGGCGCCCAATGTCACCGGGTCCGATGGCTATACCCCCTGGGCGCTAGACACGCTTGGTGGCCCCACGAACACCACAAGCGACCTGCCCAATCGCGCGATGTTCGCTGGCTTCGTGACAGTTCCCGACTATTGCACAGCGACGGTTAGGCTCGCATGGTATACGCCTGGGGTCGCGCCAAAGCAATGATAGTCAAGCCATCGCGAAAGAAAGAACGCGAGCCGCATCTCAGGCAGGAGACACGGCCCGCGTTCTCTTTCACGCGTCGGCAGCCCTAGATCGCTGACGAAGGTGGAAGCGTGTTGGTCGGAGCGCCACTACCGAGCGAGCTATTGCCCGGCACACGCCCCGTCAGCGACGTATACGCGGAATCCACAATCGACTTCGCGGTATCGCGGCCACCCAGGCCAAACGCCAGCGCCAACCCAAGCGCCAATCCACCGGCGACACTCGCAAACAGCGTCTGCACGATGGCCTGGCTAATATTGAGTTGATCGAGCGCCAGGATGAAGGCGAAGGCGAGAATTGACCAGCGCGCCAGACCCGCGACGAAGTTTTCGCCCGCGATGTTACTGCTATGCATCACGCCGCGCACCAGATCGGCGACGAAGCGCGCCAGCACCATACCAATCAGCATGATGACGATGGCGACGAAGACGTTTGGCAAGAACAGCACGATACTGGTGATGACGGCGGTAATCGTCGGCACGCCCAGCGCATTCGCCGCAGCCACCACAAAGATCAGGAACAGGAACCAGTAGACAAGTCCAGACAACAGCCGCGCCGGATCAGCGCGCACCCCCGCGCGATCGAACAATTCCGGCAGTCCGGTTCTGGCCATCACCTGATCGAAGTGGATGAGGGTAAGCGCCTTCAGCACGAGCGCACGCGCCACCCGGGCAATAATCCAGCCGATCAGAAGGATGATGATCGCGCCCAGGAGCGCGGGAATGAACTTGAATAGTGTCGCCACAGCCTGACCAAAGGCGGAGACAATCTCGCCGCCAATATCAGCAAACAGGAATCCTAGAGCCATCGAGCGCACCTCTTCCATAGGCGACGGGCGGGCAAGCGGAAAACACCCGCATCGTCAGGCGCTGCCATCGTGTATTCTGCCTTGATGACGACAGCGATAACGCATTTCACCGCGTCAATCCGCGTCACGCATGTGCGTGGGCGACTGGCCGCAACTGGCTCGACAGGCGTGACGAAGTGAATATGCGCTATCCCGCTAGCCAGTGTGAACAAACATTGCACAACGGGCGCCAATACTTCAGATAGCTAGAACACAAGAAACCGGCAGTTCACTCCACAAGCAAGACGGCGCCTCCCACTGAGAGGAAGCGCCGCCTCTTGCAGATAGTCGCGAAAATACACGATAGTCCCAGCCCCGCCCCACTCACTCGCGGGGTCACCTTCCCACCGGGCCAGAGGAGCGTGATTCCCCGTCGCCTCGTGAGAGAAGGGGCCAGGGGGTGAAGTCGGGAGCGCGCAGGCGCCAACATCTCAAGTGAACTTGGTATCGCCCGTACGCTAGTCGTCTACGACTGGCAGGAGAAGAGCTCCCACGCGCCTAGATGGTTCGTCATCCTCGCCGACGAACTCCACTCCCTGGGCGGAATTGGTGTGCAGTGGTCGCTCACCCAGTGGGTCAGGCTATTGGTGTAGCTCACGCCATTGGAAGGAGCCATACTGCTAGATGTCGTGAGCGAGAGGAGCCGCGCCGCGCCGCGCTCCGAATCCCACGGAGAAGGAGCCTCAGCGAAGAGCATAGCGCGCTGCGTGGGCGTCACATTCGAGGACGGCAACAGGAAGAGGTGAACCTGATCTGTGCGCACCAGGTCAGCCAGCGTCTTTGCCGTGAGAATCTTGTCGTAGCCCGCAAAACCGCCCATATCCAGCACCGGCTGGCCCGTCGCAACGATCAGCGGCGCCGTCAGGTAGGAGTTGAGCGCGCCGACGAGATAGCGATCTTCGCCACGGTGCGCGTAGAGGTAGCGCGTCATCATGGGATCGACCATCTGTTTATTGACAGGCGCGGCATGGGCAAACTGCGGGCCAGCGCTAGGCCAGCCGCCTTCGTTGCCCCACGTCAGTGAACTCAGCGTCCACGCGGTTGGCGCGGCGAGCATCACCACCAACGCAAGCGCCGTCAATCCCGTCGCCATGCGCGTCGGCATGGAAGCCAGGACGCCCACCGTACGCCCGCGAGCCAGCCTTGCGCTCAGCGCCGACCACACCAGGGTGAGAGTGAGCAGCGCCGCCACCACAAGCGCGCTCAACGGCAACACGATAGATAAACTCGGCATCCACTCTGGCGCGGCAGTCAGATAGACGGCCTGCTGCGCAATTGTCGCCAGCAGCGCCAGTGGGAGGAGTGTCCGCAGCCATTGGCGCGAGCGAGCCGCACGCAGGAAGTCAGCCGCACACGCGCCCGCTAGCGCAGCGACGGCTGGACCAAGGACGGCGACATAGTAGGCGTTGATGCTGCGGGCGAAGCTGAAACAGACGACATCCACGACGAGCCAGCCGCCCCAGAGCAGCAGCCCATGGGCGCGCGGGGTCAGCCGCGCAGACGCCAGCCGATCACGCCAGCCACGCCGCGCCGCCACCAACGTCACCACCACAGAGCCCGCTAGAAGCGTCAATTCCAGCAGCGCGAGTGGCAGCAACCAACCCACCTGGCTCCCAAGCGGCGCCTGGAAGAAGCGCAATGGCCCGGGAACGCCCTTCGCGTCGGGTGAGGCGCCTGCGCCACGCGCGCCACGCGGCAATGCGCTCACAGGCGCCCGGTGAGGCGACGGAGTCGCCACAGATTTGGGCAGGATGAACGACTTGTGTCCGAGCGCATGCGGCAGCGTAGGGAGCTTGACGCCGCCGACCAGACGGCCAGCGCCATTGTAGCTCAGCGCAAGTTCTATTTCAGAGTTGGAGGTCGTCGAACCAACGTAGGGACGCTGTGTCGCCGGCGTCATATCCACCGCCGCGATCCACGCGAAGGACAGTGCGATCATCACCACACCCGCCAACGCCAGATGCAGCGTCCGCCGTCGCACCTTACCCGGCGCGCCGAGCAGATAGACGACGACCAACGCAGGTACGATGAGATACGCTTCGAGCATCTTGATGTTGAAGCCCAACCCCATCAACGCAGCGCTGGCAAGCAGCCAACGGAGGCTGCCACGCTCCGCCGCTCGACACGCGGCCCCAGCCGCCAGCAGCAAGGTCAGTGTCAGCAGTGGTTCGAGCACATTATCGCGGCTGACGACGACGTTGATCGGCGAGAGCGCCAGCGCCAGCGCCGCCATCACACCCGCCAGCGGTCCAAATGCCCGACGCACGAGTCGCCACAGGACTATGACCGAGAGCACACCCGCGATCACCTCCGGCATGAGCAGGCTGTAGCCGCTAAAGCCAAAGAGTTTGACGCTCAGCGTCTGTATCCAGAAGGCGACAGGTGGCTTGTCCACGGAGATGAAGCCGCCGGGATCATACGCGGCGTAAAAGAATGTATGCCAACTTTCCGCCATGCTGCGGACAGCGGCGGCGTAGTAGAGATTTCCATAGCCGGAGGCGCTAAGGTTCCAGGAATTGAGTGTCGCCGCCACCACCACAACAGCGGCCATCGCGCTCCACTCAACCCGTTGCGTTCGTGAGACTTGTCGCGCACGGAAAGAAGCGACCACCTGTTTTGCCCAGGCCGCGCCTCCCCCACTCCATAGCGCCCTACTCGTCACAGCCAACCGATTCCCCCCACGTGAAGGAGCGGCATCACCACATGCGGCAAGCACACCCCATTCCGGCGCGAGGCGCACAATGCGCCCGTCCGGAGGCATGAGCAGAGGCAGAGGACATCAATGTCACTCCTGCAAGCGCGTCGTTGGGCCGTCCCTGACTGCTCGGCGTGGCTTGGATACTGTGTCTCCTGACACAGCGCCGGGTACGTGAATGCGCGTCCTAGTACATGTCAATCCTAACAGTGTTTATCGCCCAAGGAACCGCAAAACACGCCGAGATGGCGGCCAGGCGCTCCGAGGGATGTGTTATCCTGGTCGTCGTTCGGGCAAATTGCCCAACCTAGTATACTCTACGCCGTGCGCACGACACTTCTCACGCACGCGGCCGAGTGGGGGAGTAGAGCGACCGAACCCGCATCCCTGCGTCGAGCGCGCCACGCCCAAGGATCCGCAAGAGGTCACGGTCGGGTGAGATGAGATTCGCGAAGAGCAGGCCATATACCAACGCAGCGCCCACCAGGAACATCTGGAATCCTGCCTGCACACCCATCAGCGTATTCGATTGCAACAGCGCAGCCAGGCTACGATAGCCGATGCTGCCTGGCACCAGAATCAGCAGCCCAGATGCCTGCATTACCAGCGCCGTCCGGTTGCGCAGCGCCGAGTAGACGTTGCTCGCGAACCCTAACGCCAGTGCGCCGAGAAACGCGCCCAATGGCCCCAGCGCCAGTGCGCCGAGACTACTGGCGCCATAGGCAATGGCCACGCCGAGCGCGATCCAGCCGGTGTCGCGCTTCTCCGCCTGCATGATGACGACCGAGGCCAGCGCCCAGATGCCCACCGCTACCAGGCTCGCCCAGCCAGGTAGCGGATGCGGCGCGACGATATGCGCTGGGCCAAATGCCGCCTGCGCGAGTTGGCTGCCCATCGCCACACCAAAGATGACGCCGAGAAACGTAATGAGCGCGGTAGCCAGTCGCCCCACGCCCGTGATCAGGTGGCGGGTGGAGAGTTCTTCAAGCGCAATGGTTAGCGTCAAACCGGGCAGCAACACGACCAGGCCGGCCAAAGTCACGATGCCACTGGAGAGCGGCAAGAGCCTCGCCGCGATGCCACCCGCGAGGAAGGCAGAGAGGAAGGCGCCAAGTGGCGCGAAAAGGTCTTCCACCCGTGTTGACTTGCTCGCGATCACAGCCAGCAAGCCAGTGAGGCCGCCAATCAGCATGGAGATCACGATTTCAATCGCGCCGCCGCCTAGCAGTGTCGCAAAGACACCTGACGCCAGGCCATACGCCACCACCGTCGACGCCAGGCCGTAGGGTGATGGCGTCGCGATGATGTGCTCAATCTGCGCGATACCATCGGCGGGCGTCACCTTGCCCCTCATCACCTCCAGCGCGAGATCATCGAGCCGCGTCATCGTGCTCAGGTTGAGGCTGCCGGGCTTGACGACCATCAAATACGAGCGCTGGTGGCGGAGTGGGCCGAACGCCAGATTCAGGCCCGTCGCAGTCGAATACGACTCCACCTGCGGCAGCCCGAGCCGCGCCGACACCGCCTGCAGCATGACGTACAGACTGTCTGCGGGATAGCCTGCCTGGCTCAACGCATGGCCCAGCCGTAGCGTGAACTCCATTGCATCACGCTGGCCCGCGCCCAGGCTATCGTTGGGCGTAACCGCCATTCGCGCATCTTCCGTCACGTGCTCTGGCTCTCCGTTCGCGCCCGCTATGGGCCAACTGTTGGCGTCACAGACGGTGTCGGCGCTGGCAGCGGGATGTTCGTGTCGCTGAAACTGGTGATCGTCACCACCGTCTGGCCAGTGTCGAGGAACGTCAACTGCACACTATCACCGGGCTGGGCAAGCGGCAGTTCCGGACTGAGCGCTAACCCGGCTTTGAAGATATGCTGCTGACCCGCGATGGTCATATAGTAGACCGACGCGCCCTGCTCGGTGGTCTGCGAAATGCGGGCAATCTGCCCCGTCACCATCACCGGCTTGCCAGATGGCGCGACCCCTGGGCCGCCGATGTTGTTGTCCGCGAGGTATTGCGCATAGGCCGCCAGCGCCTCGGTCTTGGTCGGAGCCATGATGACATTCGCGCCGACCAGATGCTTCGCGTCGACAATGCCAACTGCCTGATAGCTCTCACCATAGGCGTTCGTCTGCACGAAGGTCGCAACCCACGTCGGCTCATTGAAAATCTCGTAGAGTTGCACATTCCCGACGTCGTAGTTGCGCAGGTTCTTGGGATTGGTCTTGAGAATCGACGTGACATTGTTCGTCACGCCAAGGCCAGTCAGTCGATAGAATCGGCCTGTCATGTCGCGCGTGTCGAAGAGCACGACGCCTGTGCTGGAGTTATCCGTGGCGGCGCTCGATGTCATCGGCTCCAGCCAGACGGACTGATCAACCTGATTGTAGACCAGTTCGGGTGTGTTGGTCGCTGGAATCTGCTGATTCTGGCCTGATGGATTGAACCAGCCCGCCTGCGAATATTTGCCCCACCACGTCAGGTACTCATTGACTGAGTCGGAGGGAATGACGCGATCAACCCAACGTGGCGTCGCGCTGAGTGGATAGCTCGTGATGTCGCCTGTCTGGCTGTCCACCAGCAGCACGCGCTGTGTGACATCGCCGATGAAGCCGCGCGTCGGCTGCATGAGCGAGATGGTGAAATATGGACGCCAGTTATCGTCTACCTCAAGTGTCGGGTCGGCGAGATTGCCAGTCGTGTAGCCACTCAGATAGACATGCCGCAGCAAGTCCTGATTGAACAACGCCTCGGGCAGATAGCGCATGTGGTAGCCCGTGCGTAGTTGTGGCTCCATGTTCGGATCTTCAGCGTCCACCACCACATAGCCTGGGCTCTCCCACTTACCGAGGTTCGCATAGACGTTGTTGTAGACCAGCGGCGCGATCCAGTAGAGGTGGCCGCGCACCGATTGCAGCGTATACGAGGTCGGTTCGGTGTGATAGACAGAGCCGAGATTCTGGCCACTGGACGCGAGCGTCTGCTGGCCCAGGTACGACGCGACGCCCTGCGTCACCAGCACAATGTGATCAACATTCGTGGGCGGCAGCTTCTGCGACGACGGTTCAGCGATGATATTTGGAATAGCGGCGAGCGCTTTGACATTGGGATCGAACCAGGTGGTCGAGATGACGATCAGTCCGTTGACGGCGACACCAATCACCAGCGCCACCAGAATCGCCAGCCCACCAGCCAACCCAGCGCCTGGCATACCTCCCCCCGGCTGCGCGTTGACGACACGCCTGCCACGCGGTCCGCGACCACGCACGCTGGAAACCGTGTTCATGCGCTCATTCAGCGAGCCGAGGGTCTGGCGCATGCGCTGGAAACTGCCGCCGAACAGCACATAGGCGCCCGTGAGCGCGAGTGGCCACAGCAGCCACTGCCAGCCGCCGTACGGCCCCGTCAGCGCGGGCATCGCAAAGTAGAGGATGAGCAGGTCCAGCGCGAAGTTGATGAGCCACAGCCCGCCAGCCCACAATAGCAGCGCACGCGTGTTGGGCCATTGCCGGCGCCCGACGGCATAGGCCAGCGCCAGCAACACCGCCATCACAAAGGTCGCGCCAATCGCGGCCAATCCCACGATGATCATAGCTACCCTTACCTCAGGCCCGCCGCGTGCCGGGCGCGTTGATTCTTGCGCGGTTGGCGGCGCACGCAGGTTCACAGCGGCGCCGAGGCTCTATCGTCCCACAGCTGATACGCGTGGTCAATCAGGCGGTTGCAAGCAAGCGCCAGGCATACGCTGAATTCGTCGCTGCTGCCCTTGCTACCAGATACCTCGCTATACGACAATCGAACGACTGTACGCGGGAAGCCCATCAATAAAAGGAAACGCATGAGCGCGAACACTGACCCAAAGCCCATAGGCAAAATGCACGCAGACGAACTCGATATCGACGAGGCGCTCGTGCGGCGCCTGCTGGTCGCGCAGTTCCCGCAGTGGGCCGACTTGCCACTCATGCCCGTCTACTCAGGTGGAACAGACAACGCAATCTACCGGCTGGGCGATGACCTCTCCGTGCGACTGACTCGTCGCGAATCGCCCCAGGAGCAACTGGACAAAGAGTTGCGGTGGCTGCCAATGCTCGCGCCACACCTGCCGCTCGCCATCCCCGTTCCGCTGGTGATGGGCGCGCCAGGTGAGGGCTATCCTATGACATGGAGCGTCAATCGTTGGCTCCCGGGCGAGAACGCTATCAACGCGCCGCTCGCCGACCCCATGCGGGCGGCGTCAGATATGGCAGACTTCCTGACAGCCCTGCGCCAGATCGATACCACGGGCGGGCCACTGGCAGGGGAGCACAACTTTGGCCGTGGTATGCCATTAGCGGAGCGCGATGCTTTCGTCCGCGAGAGCATCATCGCGCTGGAGGGCATGATCGACACTGACGCCGCAACCGCTGCGTGGGAGGTAGCGCTGCATGCGCCCGTGTGGAGTGAGCCGCCCGTCTGGGTACACGGCGACCTCTTGCCGGGAAACCTGCTCGTCACCGCCGGACGCCTGAGCGGAGTCATCGACTTCGGCGGCCTGGGGCTTGGCGATCCCGCGTGTGACCTGCTCGTCGCGTGGGGACTCTTCTCCCGCGACGCCCGCGAACATTTCCGCGCGGCGCTTCAGGTAGATGATGCATCATGGGCGCGTGGAAGCGGATGGGCGCTCTCCATCGGAGTCATCGCGCTGCCCTACTACAAAGAGACAAATCTCATCCTCGCTAACATCGCGCGCCGCCTCATCGCCGAAGTCCTCTCTGACTATCGGCAAGGCTAATTTCCCGCGCAATGCACACAGACGCCTCTCGTCCCGCTGGGGAGGAGAGGCGTCTGTGTCAGGGGAGATCGGAGGCGACTAGCGGCGATAGTCCACTTGCAGCTGGCGTGTCTCGATGAACCGCTCGACGCTGCGGCTGCTGGGCACCGTCAACAAGCGGGTAGACTGTTCGCGCCGCAGCACGAAGTTGAACGCCGTCAGTGAGTCGTCAGCCGCCTTCCAGAGTGGACGGGCGAAGATGGGCTGCACGATCTCCCAGCCATCGGCCAGAGCCTCGCGCAGTTCACCGAAGCGCTGGCTACCCGACTTGTGCGCCGGCTTTGGCCTGGCCGGCGCCGCCTCGATGGTGTCCGCAGTGGGCTCCGCTGGCTTCTGGCGCGCACGGGCTGACTGCCGAGGCCCATTGGTCGGCGCCAATTGGAGCGTCACTTCGACCTTCGCAGCGCGTTTGGGCGCACGCCGCGCGACCACCAGCGCCTCGCTCGTGCCCAGGCTCGCGCCCAACCCGGGAAGCGTCTCCTGCGCGACACGCGCGCTTCCCCGGCGCGTCCGTGTGGTCGTCTCACCACCCGAACGCTCAGTTGTCGCGCTCTTTCGTTTCGCCATCGTTCGCCTCCGTTCCGTCGCGGGCTCCCCTGTGGACCCGCTCGCGGTCTGGGCGCTTACTCATGCGCTCTTTAGAGATGCCTAATCGCTCACGCGGCCAACCCGTTCAGCCACGCGCAGTTTTGCGCTGCGAGCGCGCGGATTCGCGCTCAATTCAGATTCGCTCGCCGTCAGTGGATGCCGCGTCACGATGCGCAATGTCGGCTCGTGCCCGCACACACACTGAGGAATCTCCGGCGGACAGATGCAGCCGCGCTGCTCCCGCTGGAAAAACTGCTTGACGATGCGATCTTCGAGCGAGTGGAAACTGATGATCGCCAGTCGCCCACCCGGCTTGAGAATCTCCACCGCCTCAGGGAGCGCGGCCTCCAGGCTGCCCAACTCATCGTTGACGGCGATGCGCAATGCCTGGAATACACGTGTGGCCGGATGCACGCCGCCTGGTCGCCCATGGACAACGCCTGCCACCAGCCGCGCCAGTTCATCGGCGCGCGTAATCGGCGCGCGATCACGAGATTCCACGATGCGCCGCGCGATGGGGCGTGAGAAGCGCTCCTCACCGTAGCGCCAGAAGATGTCGGCCAGTTCGGTGTCGCTGCGGGTATTGACCAGATCCGCCGCCGACTCACCGCGCGTTGTGTCGAAGCGCATATCGAGCGCGCCATCGGCGGCAAAGCTGAAGCCGCGCTCACGCGCTGCGAGTTGGTCGGACGAAAGCCCCAGATCGAGCAGCACACCATCCACTGGAACGATGCCCGCGGCGCGGGCAAAGTCACCCAACTGGCGAAAATTGCCGTGCCGCAGCAACAGTTCGGCATGCGCCACCGCATCGGGTAGTCGGAGTTCCGCACGCCGCAGCGCCGCGGGGTCAGCGTCGATCGCGAGCACGCGTCCGGTAGGGCTGACGCGCTTCAGCAGCATCGTAGTGTGTCCGGCGCCGCCCAGCGTGCCATCCACAAAGACGCCGCCCACCAACGGATGAAGCCCGTCGATGACTTCGGCGGGCATCACCGAAATGTGCGTCGTCTCGTGCGGCGCAAGCGCTTCGGGGAATGCGCTATTCATGCTGGTCACTGGCTCTGACGTGCGAATGTCTCCCTGCGCTGACTAGAAGGGTAACGGCAACCCACTCAGGTCTTCGCCCTCAGTCTCATTCAGGTAGGTGTCCCAGCCCTCGACGCTCCAGATCTCGAAGCGGTCGCGGGCGCCGATGATCATCGCCTGGCCATTCAGCCCGGCATACTGGCGGAACTTCGCGGGGATCACGATACGTCCCTGGGCATCGAGTTCAACTTCGTGGGCCATGCCGAAGAAACGGCGCTCCACCAACCGCAGCAGACGGGGATCAGTGATAGCTGCGCTCAACTCGCGCGCCTTCTCTTCCCACGTCTCGATGGGGTACACATAGAGGCATGCGTCAACGCCACGGGTCAGCACCGCGCCCCGCTCGATCTTCGAGCGGAAACGCGCTGGCGCCGCGACGCGGCCCTTGCCATCCAGGTTGTGGAGATATTCGCCGAGAAACATGTCAGGTCTCCCCACTTTGCCCCATTTTGCCCCACCCTGGTAGTATAGCCCTCCCCCACGAAGGCGCAAACCCCTTTATCCACGACTTTGTCCGCATGCCGTGGATAAGCACGTGGATAACAGTGGATAACCCGTGGACAACCGAAATACTGGACTTTTGGGTGGTAGTCCATCCGTTCCAGCGCAGTGGTGGCGGACGACTCTACGTTCGCCAGAACGGCTACAGCCACTGCATGGCCGCAACTATCCCGTCTTTCGCGCTCTTGACATCACAACACTTTAGTGCTAAATTATAGTCATCGAGGGACTGAGGAGCATTGGAGAGAGCGCCATGGTCGAGCAGAAGGCACGCACGGTGGATATGCACAGGCTGGGGGTCGCGCTATGGGCGCGACTGGCGCGCGCCTATGGGCACAACTTGCGGCTGGCCGAGGGGCGCATGCGCGCATGGGAACTCAGTGTCGCACAGTTCGACGTCCTGGCGACGGTGCGCTCGCACGAAGGCTTGACGCAGCAAGAGCTCGCGAAGCGCCTGCTTGTCACCCAGGGCAACATCACCCAACTGCTCGACAAATTGGAGCAGCGCGAGTTGATTCGCCGCTGTCCTGAGGGGCGGATCAAGCGAATCGTCCTGACGGAGGCGGGGCGACGGCTGGCCGACCAGGCCGTCCCCAGCCAGGAGCAATTTCAAGTGGAGCAATTTGCTTCGCTGACCATCGATGAACAGCGGAGCCTACTGGCGCTGCTGCGGAAACTCCAACATGGCCAGGCGCGGGCCGACGCAGGCGCATCTGACCAGTAATACATCCCGAAGAAGACCACTTCCCACGCGGCGCGCGGATGGCGCCAATCACCACGACAGCCGCACGCGACATGAGTAGGAGCATGGATACCATGAACCTGACCGGATTGCATCACGTCTCGGCGCTGACAGCGCACGCGGCGGCAAACGTTGACTTCTATACCAAGACCCTCGGACTGCGGCTCGTCAAAAAGACCGTCAACCAGGACGACACGTCCTCCTACCACCTGTTCTATGGCGATGAGGTCGGTCACCCTGGCACCGAAGTGACATTCTTCGACATCCCATACGCCGCGCCGACCCGCACGGGCTACAGCAGCATCTCGCGCATTGCCCTGCGTGTCACCGGCGAAGAGACCCTCAAATGGTGGGTCGAGCGGTTCAATGAACTCGGCGTGGAGCATGACGGCATCGCCAACGAGAATGGCCGCAACGTGCTGACCTTCCGCGATCCCGAGGGGCAGCGGCTCGCCCTGGTGGATGACACAGGCGCGCCCCTGGCTGGCGGAACCCCCTGGGAAAAGAGCAGCGCGCCAGGCGCCGTGGGCATTCGTGGTCTGGGCGCGGTGACACTCACCGTGCGGCGGCTCGATCCGACCGCGCGTGTGCTGACGGAGGTCATGGGCTTCTCCGAGCAGGGCTCCTATCCTGCGCAGGATGGCGGCCCGAAGCGCGATATCATCGTCTTCGGCACAGGCGTGGGTGGCCCCGGCGCTGAGGTGCATGTGGACGAGCGCAGCGATCTCGCGCCAGAGCGGCTTGGGCGTGGTGGCGTACATCACGTCGCCTACCGCGTGCCAACGATCGAAGAGCACCTCGCCTGGCTCGATCGCCTCGAAACCGCCGGAATGCGCACCTCAGGTCTGGTCGAGCGCTACTACTTCCGCTCGATCTACTTCCGCGAGCCAAACGGCATCCTGTTCGAACTGGCGACCGATGGTCCTGGCTTCCTCGGAGATGAAGAAGAAGCGCATCTCGGCGAGAGGTTGTCGCTGCCACCATTCCTGGAGCCGCAGCGCGCGTCCATCGAAGCGAATCTGCACCCGCTGGACACCGCCCCCGCACGCTCATAAGCGCACACGGATTCTGCCCCAATCTCTACCTGCCAGCGGCGCCTGTGGACTGAATGGTTCACAGGCGCCGCTGTGTTGTGTGCGCAGGAGCCGACCAAACAGTGTAACACAGGGCTTGACAGTTGTTCGGCTCACCCTGCACAATACGGCATATTCCTATTGCCAGCGAAAGCAATCATTTTTGTCCGTGCTTGCTGGCCCACCCGAGCGGGCATGCGTCCTAACATATCTGTGTTGTTCCGTAGCGCTACCTGATAGGTTCGCCCATCCAGAACATCCATACCTGGACCCTTCTCAGGGTTCTCTCAGGCTATCTGGGTGAGAAATGGTAACGCTGCGACGTAGGACATTGCGAGATAGTTGAACAGGCGCAAAGCCCCACCAGTCAACCCACAGCAATCAGTACGACACTGGAGTCGTCCGCTATCGAAACGACGATAGCGCCCTCGCATAGCGATGCTGCTGCGCGAGACCGGCGTATTCAGGAGTGACATGGTGCAAGAGGATTGGCCTGATGACGCTCTCTATGCAGGGCTAGTCGCACGTGATCCGCGAGCGCTGGAAGCGCTCATTCAGCGGTATGCGCGTGAAATCACCTACTTCATTCGCTTATTGCTCAATGGAGTGGGGACCGCCCAGGATGCTGAGGAGTGCGCGAGCGATCTCTTTGTCACAGTGTGGCAGGAGATTACCTCCTTCACTCCGACACGTGGTTCACTGCATACCTGGTTGACGATGCGCGCCAAGTACATTGCGCTTGACCGTCGCCGCCAGCTCCAGCGACGTCAGGCGTCAGTCACATCGCTCGATGGCGAAACGACTGTTAATCGCAATGGTGAGACTCGCCCCAACGAGCGGGTTTTGAGCCAACTGACCGACCACAATATGGAAGGCATCCTCGAGCAGCGCGAGCGACGCGACGAGCTCATTGCAGCATTAGAGGCGTTACCGCACTTGGATCGCTATCTCGTCTATATGCGGTATTTCAAGCTGGCGAGCACTGAGGAGATTTCCGCGAAAACGGGCCTCTCTCGCCATGCGATTGATACACGTCTTTGGCGCGCGCGCAAGAACTTACGCGACGCCCTTGAGGAGCAAACGTATGAGCGGGTTCGAGCGCTCAAGCGACCCGGAACGCCATGATGCGCCGGGCGTAGGCGGACGGCCCTGGCCTGACGATTTCACGGCGGAGGAAGCGCAGTTCGCGAGTGAACTGCGCGCGCTCTTTCCTATCGAGGATGAGGTGCTCCCTCCGCTCTATATACAGACACTGCTCGACGAAGAGATGCAGGCGCCGCTCGACAAGAACGACGTACGCCGCCTGACTCATGCCGTCAAGCGTAACCTTGGCCTACCCCAGCGCCCACTCTTCACCCGCCAGTGGGCGCCGAGCGCCTGGGCAGATCAGATCTCCGCGGAGGACATTGCGGAGAAGATCAAGCACGCAAGCCGCCCGATTATCGCGCTCACTGCGCTTCTCGTCTTCGCCATGTTCAGCAGCATGTATCTGGCGACACCGTCTTTCGCGCAGGGGCTGCGTCTGCTCTTTGGCAATACCGGCGCGCAGCAGGTTGCGACCTATCCGAGCAACATCGCGCCAGAGAAGCGCGTGAGCGCCGCCAATCAGGTGTCCACGCCGATGCCGACCTATTGGATCGGCCCGTCCTCGGGTTCGTACATCTACCAGGGGATGCGCGAATTGCCGCAAGAGCAGTGGACAAGCGGTTCCATCCTCGATATTCAGTACGTATTGAGTGAGCGGTCCAAACAGCAGTCTGGTTCCGGTGTGCTCGACATCCGCGAATTCCGGATAGCCAATACATTGAGCGCTGTGCTGCAGAGCGTGCAGGACGGGTCAGCCAGCTACACCAGCGTCAACGGCCTGCCCGCTGTCTACGTCGATGGCATGTGGGTGGCAGGCGCGGGCCAACGCGCCGCTTCGACCTGGCAATCGGGCACACGCAGCATGCTGATCTTTGAGCGTGATGGCGTCATATTCTGGATGGTCGGCGACCAACGCGATGGCCTCGATGAGGCGCAGATGGTCCAGTTCGCTAGCCAGCTGGCGCCGACCACGATGAAAGCGCTCATGCAGAACGATATGCTCAGTGTACGCCTGATTGGGGCACAGTTGAGCGCTGGCCTGCGCGACCCCATCGGGTACAACACGGAATTGCTCACTGTGATTTCGCGCACGAGTTCGCCGGACAATGCCGCTGGTGAATTCGTCTCGGCGCCACAACCACCACAGCAATCCGCCCACTGAGCATGCGAACTTCAAGTATCCATACTCGGCCCAACCTGCAGCGAATCATGGGTGTACTGCTCTTTTGCGTGGTACTCTCGCTGACCGCCGCCACCTGCGGATCGGTCAGCCGACCGCGCACGCCACAGCCTGCGCCCGAAGCCCAGCAGATTCTGCGCGACGCGTTGATCACCACGACCGTCAACAGCGCGGGCGGGCGCGACATCGCCGCCTATGACCCTGCGCAGGCGACCGATGCGGCATCGATGTCGCTCGCCACACTCATCTATCCCACGCTCGTCGCGATTGACTCGCAGATGACCGTGCGCCTCTGGGCGACGGAAAACATGCAGGTAAGCGCAAACGGGCTGACCCTGACCTTTCAACTCCGCTCTGGCATGAAATTCAGCGATGGCGAACCGATCAACGCGCAAGCCTTCGCCTATTCGCTCAACCGCGCGCTCGACCCGTGTATCAATGCGCCCCTGGCATGGTATCTCTATCCCATCGCGGAAGCGGCGACATTCAATCAGGAAGCCTGCGCCTCGCCCCAGCAAGATAGCATCAGCGGCCCAATCACCACGCTGATCGGGCAAGGGCAGCCGATCTATCCGTTGGACCCATTGACACTGGTCATCACACTACAAGCGCCCTCTGCTCAATTGCTCACCACGCTGACCCAGCCCATCGCGTCCGCGGTTCCACAGACTCTGATCCAGCAATATGGCGCGAGCCAATGGACAACCCACCTCACCGACCACGGTGGATTCGGCGGCAGCCTTTTCGAACTCACGCGCACGCCAGGGCAGGGAGGGCTGCGACTCACGCGCAATACCGCCTTCTGGGGCGCTGCGCCGCGCCTGCGCCAGATCGATTATTCCCTTTTCCCCACGACATCCGCAGCCTACGCCGCCTATCAGGCCGGAACCCTCGACGTGGGCTATCCGCCGAATGATGTCGTCGCATCGTCAGTCAAGCGTACGGCGTTTCACACAGCGCCATTGCTGCGGATCGGCTATCTCGGCCTCAATTGGCGCACAGCGCCTTTCAACGATGTGCGTGTGCGGCAGGCCTTCGCGATGGCGATTGACAAGCAAGCGATTGCGGCGCAGCCCTTGCAAGGGCTGGCCATTCCCACCAACCACATCGTGCCGCAGGGGATGACGGCCTATAATCCCGCGCTGGTCGGGC
The DNA here is from genome assembly GCA_036391835.1 of Ktedonobacterales bacterium. Taxonomy (GTDB): domain Bacteria; phylum Chloroflexota; class Ktedonobacteria; order Ktedonobacterales; family JADMIN01; genus JAKAIY01. The sequence continues at coordinate 37,190 of DASVZC010000072.1, forward strand.
CAGATTCGTCGCAGAAGCTGACCGCCGACACGACACAATCGGTAAAACTTGTCCAGGAGTTCGCGTCTAGCGCATGTGGTGGCGTCGTTTCTCACTGCCCTGCGCTCACTCTGGAGGTATCGTCAGAGGACGCGAATGCCAGTGTCATCGCCGCCGACATCGCGCGAATGTGGCAATCGGTGGCGCCTGGCTATCCGTTAACGGTGCGTGTCGAACCTGCTGCGCTCCTTGTGCAGCGCAACAAGAGCGGCGCAGCGCAACTCTATCTGGATGAATGGGTGGCCGATTACCCTGACCCCGCTGATGCGCTCGAACGATTCACGCGCTCGACCTCGGATGTCGCGGGGAGTGTGAGCCTGCCCGATGCGCACCTGCTGCTCACCAATGCTGATGCCGAGCAAGATCCGACGCAACGCGCGAAAGACTACCAGGCGGCAGAACAATTGCTCGTGAGCGATGTAGCGATCGTCCCGCTCTATCAGGAGGAGTTCTACTGGCAAACAAGCGCGCATGTGCAAAATGCGGTATTCGACCCACAGGGCCGGATGTCGGTCTACGACACCTTTCCCACAGTCGTCATCATGCGAACGCCGTAGGGATATGACCACCGCCGCGCAGCGGGCGCAGTACACTCAACAGGCAAGAGCGAAACACGAGAAAGGAAAATGACTGGCGCGAGCACTGCTAAGGAACGATTGACGTGTAGCCAGCTAACAACGCAACTCCGGAAACCAACTGAGAACGCATGGCAAATTTCATGCTTCATTGAGAGTCTGAGTGCGTCTGCTAGCGGGAATTTACTGGCATTTGTGGGCTTAGTAGCTATCCTGTGTATGGTATAATGCTGCACAATCCTGCCCCGCTCCCAGAACTATGCCATGGCGCATCGGTAGAGTTCCCCACGAAGCCCTATCATTTCGCAATGGCGACTGCCGTGCACACGGATGGACGGCCAAAACTGACTGGGAATGGGCGGAGCGGTATGTAGATTGACCTGGCCTTCCTGGCGTGTGCGAGGAAAGAAAGGCGCCACGTCACTCAAGACCAACGAAAGGCGACGTATGGACCAGCTTCTGTCGAGTCTCCCCGAACTCATCGTAGCGGTGCTGATCGTGGGATTCTTGGTATACACCGGATTTCGGGTTGGACCGCGCTTCCTGGTCCGCCGTATCGCGGGCCTCGTATTTGTCATTCTCGGTGTCTCGTTCATCACCTTCCTTCTGGGCCATTTTGCTCCTGGTGATGCGGTCGTCAACCAGTTGGGCGTCAAATACACCCCCGTTCTCGCACGCGCCCTACGCCACTTCTACGGCCTCGACCAGCCATGGTGGATGCAATACCTCAACTTCCTGAACCGCCTCATTCACTTCGACCTTGGTATCTCCTGGGCGGATCGCACACAAACCGTCTGGCAAATCATGTCGCAGTTCGTACCGGTATCTGCGCAACTGGGTTTGAGCAGCCTGCTGCTCGCTATGCTCCTGGGCGTGCCGCTGGGCATGATGGCGGCAGTGCGAGCGAACACCCGCTATGACACCGCCATTCAGCTCTTCTCGCTGGTCTTCTATGCGCTGCCCAACTTCGTGATCATCCCCTTCTTCGCGCTGGCGATGATCTGGTTGTACAACCAGGGCTTGCCACATCTGCCCGTCTCCGGCTGGGGCACGTGGGACACGATGATCGCGCCAATCATCATCACAGGCATCAACAGCTTCGCCAGTTACCTTCGGTTTACGCGCTCTAGCATGAACGATGTGCTGCGGCAGGACTACGTGCGCACGGCGCGCGCGAAGGGCCTCCCCGAGCGCGTCGTCCTCTGGCGACATGCCTTCCGCAATGCGCTGTTGCCGCTGATCACCATCACTGGCCCAGCGATCGGTTTCGTCGTGACGGGCCTGTTCATCACCGAGAACCTCTTCAACATCCCCGGTATCGGCCAGGAAACCATCGCCGCGATTTTCGCGCGCGACTTCCCTGTGTTGGAAGGGACTACGATCCTACTCGCAGTCACGGTCGCCCTGATGAATTTGGTTACTGATGTGGTCTACGGCTTGGTAGACCCACGCATCAAAGTCGCGTAGCCCAAGGGCTGCGATGTAGTTCCGTAGAGGATATTGAACGTATCCCCCCGGCGCGATGCTATCAGGCCAGGTCCGGGTGAGAGGAGAGTCGCATGAAGATAGAAGAGACACCTGATAACTTTCAGGCGCTCGATACAGTCGGTGGCGTAGGACATACCCCCACGACTTCTGAGGGTCTACACGCACTCGGCGGCCCCGTGCCAACGAGCGCACTGTCGCAGGCGGAACTCGACCGCCGCGCTGAGATGGACACGCGCGAGGCAATTACCGAGGGTCAATCTCTCTCGCCGCTTCAAGCGTCGTTGCGCCGTCTGGGCCGCGACCGCCGCGCGATGTTCTTCCTCGCGCTGGTGCTGATCATCATTGTGTTCAGCTATGTGTTCCCGCTCGCATATACGCATATAGGCCCCACGATCCAGGGCGGAGCCGCTGGCAATCAAACATTGACCCCGATGGACTATCACAACTACACTGAAGGTGACCTGTCTCGGCAAGACTCGGGCAGCACGAACCTTCATCCGCTCGGCACTGACGCCCTTGGGCGCGACATACTTGCCCGCGTGATGGCCGGTGTCAACGTGTCCATCGAAGTGGCGTTGCTGGTCGAAGTGATGGACATCGGCCTGGGTGTGACCATCGGCACACTCGCCGGATTCTACGGCGGTTGGCTGGCGTTCTTCCTCGATCGTTTCACCGACCTGATGTTCGCTTTCCCCGGCCTCCTCTTCGCCATTCTCGCCGCAGCGACCCTGGGCCCGGCTTTCCAGCAGCGACTGGGCCTGCCAGGGCGTCTGATTCTGGTCAGCATCGCGTTGGGCATCTCCATCTGGCCATTCATGGCGCGACTGGTGCGCGGCCAAACACTGCAATTGCGTGAGCAGCAATTCATCGAAGCGGCGCGGACGGTGGGTAGCTCGAACGCTCGCATCATCATGCAGCATATCGTGCCAAACCTCTTCAACATCGTCATCGTGGCAGCCGCGCTCGACGTGGTAGGCACCATCGTGAGTGAAGCGATCATTTCCTTGCTTGGTCTGGGTGTGCAGCCGCCTGGTTCGAGTCTTGGCCTGATGATCAATGATGCCGTCAATCAGATCACGCTCAACCCGTGGGAGGTCATCTGGCCAACCGTGGTATTGACGCTGATCGTGCTCGCTTTCTCCTTCATCGGTGATGGCGTGCAAGACGCCTTCAACCCGCGCACCAAAGATTAACCATTCAAGGCGGCAAACCGTCGCCGCGCGCTGGCTGATGGACGCCTGGGGTACGGCGCCAAGCATTGACGCCCACCTGATGCGCCAGACGCCAGCGAGGCTGACGAGTCGCTAGAGAGATAAGCGGAGCAAATTCGAGCATGGCCGAACGACTGCTAGATGTACAACACCTTCAGACGCACTTCTTCACCCGTGGTGGTGTCGTCAAGTCTGTCGAAGATGTCTCCTTCTATATCAATGAGGGCGAGACACTGGGCCTCGTGGGTGAGAGCGGCTGTGGCAAGAGTGTCACCTCGCTCTCGATCATGCGGCTGATCGAAAGCCCTCCCGGCAAAATCGTGGGTGGCAAGGTACTCTTCCAGGGCGAGGACATCGTCCAGATGGATGAGGA
>DASVZC010000073.1:0-44914 GCA_036391835.1 Ktedonobacterales bacterium
CCAGCGTCGTTCGCCGCTGACTCCGCGAACAATGGCTCCTTAGGAGCGCTCGAAGCGATTGACGTGCGCAAGACGCTGCCACTGGGTCGCGAGCGCGTGGACATCCTGAAAGGCATTAGCCTCAAGATCGAGCATGGCGAACTCGTCGCGATTGTCGGCCCCTCCGGCTCCGGCAAGTCAACGCTGCTCGGCATCATCGCCGGACTCGATTCGCCCAGCGCTGGCCGTGTGCTGGTGGATGGCGTTGACATCACCAGCATGGGCGAGGCGCGGCTCGCCAACGTGCGCAACCAGAAGATCGGCATGGTCTTCCAGGCGTTCAACCTGATTCCCACGCTGACCGCGCAAGAGAATGTCGAAGCGCCGCTCTACGTTGGCAAGCATCGGGGCAGCCCGTCTGACCGCGCCAAAGAGTTGCTGAGCCTCGTCAACCTTGGCCATCGGCTTGGCAACCGGCCCAGCCAGATGAGCGGCGGCGAGCAGCAGCGCGTGGCGGTTGCGCGTGCGCTGGCCACCAATCCCACCATCGTGATCATGGACGAGCCGACGGGCAACCTCGACAAGCAGAATGGAGACAACGTCCTGCGGATGATTCGCGACCTGCGCGAGACCACAGGCGCGACGTTCGTCATCGCCACCCATGACCCCACTGTGGCCGCCGCCGCCGATCGCGCCATTCGCATCGTCGATGGCCAGGTCGCCAACGGTTCCAACTAAGGACGCTGCGAAGGATTGAGAGGAGCGTGCGAAATGAAGGCGCGATTGTACTGGACCTACGCCATGCGGTCGTTGATGCGTGGCGGTCAGCGGTCACTGCTGGCGATCTTCTGTGTCGCGGTTGGCGTGATGGCGATTGTCGCGTTGCAACTGGTGAGCAACGAGATGAGTCTGGCGTTTACGGGCAATGTTCGTGCGCTCAATGGCGGCGATATCTCGATGAGTAGCGCGACGACGCCATTGACCACGAGTGATTTGAGCTCGTTCGACCAGTGGAAGGCGCAGGGGACGATCAGCGCCTATACAGCAGTCGTGAACACCAGCGGCGAGTTCCATCTCGCGGCGGCCAATGGCGTTTCGCGGTTCTTCCAGGTCGAGGCGGTGGACCCCAGCGTATTCCCGCTCGATAGCGCAGCGACCATGACCACACCGCGTGGTGGCAGTCTCGTCTCGCTGGTCAGCGGCTCGACGGTAGTTATCACGGCTCCGATGGCGCAGATTCTCGATCTGAAGGTGGGCGACACGGAGCATCTGTATACACGCGATGGGCGTTCGCAGCAGGTCACCATCGGCGGCATCGTGCAGGATACTGGACTCTTTCAGGGGTCGCTCCTGCTGATCAACCGCGACGACTTTACATCGCTGCCGAGTGTGAGTGGGCTCGCGGCGACCTACACAGCCATCTACGCGGATGTGCCCAGCCACAGCGACGCGAACGCGGCGAGCGCCGAGAAGGTGATGCAGGCGCGCTTCCCGCTGGCGACACTCCAGACGACAAAGCAAGCGCTGGCAAGTAATCAGGCGCAGGTGCAGCAGATCGAGTATTTCCTGCAATTGGTCGGCTTGCTGGCGTTGCTGATCGGTGGTGTTGGCATCGTCAATACGATGCAGGTGCTCTTGCGCCGTCGCCGCACCGAGATCGCCGTGCTCAAGACGATTGGCTACCGTCGTGGCGACCTCTACGCGCTGTTTGGCGCCGAAGCGGGACTGATTGGCCTGGTGGGCGGCGCGCTGGGCGCAGCGGCTGGCATCGGCGCGAGTTTCGTGGTCAGAGGGCCAGTGGAGAGTAGTTCGCAGATTGTCCTGCCGACGGCGATCGATCCACAGACCGTCCTCTCGGGCGTGGCGATTGGCTTTTTCACTGCGCTGATCTTTGGCCTGTTGCCTATCGTGCAGGCGGCGCAGATTCGTCCGCAGTCGGTGCTGCGCGAGTCGGCGGAGGGCGTTACGTGGCGTGGGCGTATCCTGACGGGCGTGTTGTTTGGGCTGCTAGTCGTGCTGTTCTTTGCGCTCTCAGTGACCATCCTGCGCAACGTAAACCTCGCGGCGATAGCGGTTAGTGGGACGGGCGCCTTCCTGATCGTGCTGAGCCTGCTCTTTGGCGCGATTGTCTTTACTATCAGCAAGCTTCCCGTCTACGAGCGCTTCGGCTGGCGTCAGGCGCTGCTCTTCGCGCCCCTGCTACTGGCCGCCATCGCGCTCACGGTCGCGCTGCCATCATTTGGCGCGCTCTGTCTGATCATCGTGCTGGCGAGCGTTTGTGTGACACTGGCTCCGCGCGCCTGGAAAGCGAACGTCAAGCTGGCGCTGCGAAACATCGGTCGGCAAAAGGCGCGCACGATTACTACCCTCCTGGCGCTTTTCATCGGTGTCTTCTCGATTGGTCTGATTCTGGTCATGGGCCAGAATATCAGCACGGCGATCAACGCCTACCTGACGGCTGGCAATGGCTTGAATTCGCAGATCATCGCGAGTAGCGCCGACCGGGTCGCAGTCGAGCGTCAACTCGCGCAACAGTCCTATCTCAAGCATGAGGTGGAGACATCCTTCGCGTCGGTCGCGCCTGTCGCCGTCAATGGCGAGTCGATTGGGCAGTTCGCGCGACAGGCTACCGCCAATGGGAAGTATCCCGCGAGCGCAGTGGCCGATGTGATGAACGGCGCGCAGGGCTATGCATTGGCCGATGGCGTGCGGCTCGATGCGATTGATACACCGCTGTCAAGTGGGCGTGGGCTCACCGCCAGTGATAGCGGAACGTTCAATGCCCTGCTGCCGGTGGCGGCGTCGCAGGCTCCCACCAACCTGAAGCTAGGCGACACCATCACGGTCATCAGCCAGGCGGACCACACGCCAATCACGCTGACCATCGTTGGCTTCTACACGTCGAAGCTGCCACAACTTGGCCCGCTGCTGACGGATAGCGGTGTGGTCGACACGCTCAGCGCAGGCACGCCACAGTATGGCTTCCGCATGCGGCTCGATCCGAAGCATGTGGATGCGACGCTGGCGACGATCCAGGAGGCAGTGCCGAGCATCGTGACCTACAACTTCACCGACTTCGCCGACCAGTATGCGATGTTGCTGAATCAGTTGATTACTGTGCTGGTCGCCGTGACATCGCTGGCGGTTCTGGCGAGCGTCATCATCATCGCGAATGCGGTAGCGCTGGCGATGCTGGAGCGACGGCGTGAACTCGGCATTCTCAAGGCCATTGGCCATACGAGTCGCAGCGTGCTTGGTGAGACGCTGGTCGAAAACGGCATCATGGGGTTCACGAGCGCGACGCTGGCGCTGGTGGTGGTAGTGGTTGCGGCGCTGGCGCTTGGCAAGTTCGCATTCAACCTCAGCGTGTCCGTCCCTACTCCGATTGTGCTTGGTGTGGTTGCGGCGACTATTGCGGTCTGCATGGTGGTTGCGGCGGCGGTCGCCTGGCGCGCAACCCGTGTCCGTCCGGTCGAGGTGTTGCGCTACGAGTGATGCGCGTGTGGTGATGGTACAGTTGCACTAGCGAGGCTTCCCATGCGCGCGTGTCGTATGGGGGGCCCGCATGAGCGGATGCTGATCCGAGGATGGAGGCAACGGATGAGTCGCCTTACTGGTCGCTTTCGTGGACTGCGCTGGCGGCTCATGCTGTCGTTCTTCGTGGCCGCATGGGCGGCGATGATGACGCTCGAAGCGATGTTTGTGGTCGTGCCGGGCATCATCGCCATGAATACACCGCAGCATCCAGCCATCCTGTCGCAGGACCTCGCCCGCCTGGCGCCGCAGGCGGCGCCATCCCTTACTCTGACGCCGCCAGATCAGGCGCGACTCACCGCAACGCTGGCGAATTTCAAGCAGCCGATGTACATCTCGGAAGGGCTGACCGAGAATTATCGAGGAACGGCGACGATCATTCCCGGCGGCAACGCCTCGCTATACGTCATCGGACTAGATGGCGCGACGCTCGCGGCTCTCCCGGCGCGGGACCGCACGTATAGCGATCTGGAGCATATCGAGACGACATCCGAAGCGCGCGCCGTCGTGGCGCTGGCTCTGCATGGCGGGGCGTCGTCAGGGACGTTGGTTCGCAATACATCCGGCGGACTGACGGTAGCCGCCGCGCCGATTCTCGGAGCCGACGGCGTGCCACGCGGCGCGCTCCTGCTGGGCGTGGACCTCACGGCGTTGGCGCGACCGGTCTATCTCTCCAGTTTTCTTGGACTCCTCCCAAGCGCTGTACTCTTCGGCGTCATCGCAAGCATCTTCGGCGTGGTCTTTGGGTTGCTGACGGCGCGCGGGCTGACGCAGCGTATGAGCAGGCTCACCATGGCTGCGGACGCCTGGAGCCACGGCGATTTTACTGTGTCAGCGCATGATGCCCAAACAGACGAACTCGGGCAACTGGCGCATGACCTCAACCGCATGGCCGAACAACTGCAAAACTTGCTGCAAGATCGCCAGCAATTGGCTGTTGTCGAGGAACGCAACCGACTTGCCCGCGACCTGCATGACTCTGTGAAGCAGCAGATGTTCGCGCTGACGATGCTGTTGGGCAGCGCGCAACTCGAAGTGGAGGAACACCGTGAGGCGCATCGGATTCTTGCAGATGCCGAGCGCATCGCCAGCAGTGCGCAAAAGGAATTGTCAGGGTTGATCGCTGCCTTGCGTCCCGTGGCGCTCACACATGCAGGCTTGAGCGCGGCGCTACGCGAACTCTGCGCGAGTTGGGCTATTCGGACGGGTATCGCCTGCGACACACGCATCCCTGACGATCTAGCGCTGTCGGCATCGGCTGAGCAGGAGTTCTTCCGCGCGGCGCAAGAAGCGCTCGCCAATATCGCGCGCCATAGCGGCGCCACCCGTGTCGAGATGTCCGCGGAGCGCACGCCGGAGCATGTGACGCTGCGCATCCGCGATAACGGACACGGCTTCGACGTTGCCCAGACAGATCGGCAGGGTGTAGGTCTACGGAGCATGCGCGAGCGTCTCGAAGGGCTGGGTGGTACGCTGCGGATCTCCAGTTCCGTAGGTGGCACTCGCATCGACATGGAGGCTCCGACGCTCACTCGTGCGCCGGACGTCGCCCCATCAGTAGGTGTGGGCAGCGTAGACGCGCAGAGATAAGGAGACAATGCGATGGCGCAGAAGATTACCGTTATGCTCGTGGATGATCACCAGCTCGTGCGTCAGGGGGTGAGCTCATTCCTCGACAAGCAGCCAGACATCACGGTAGTTGGTGAGGCGGCTTCGGGCGAAGAGGCGCTGCGGTTGGCCGCGCAGTGTGTGCCAGATGTCGTGATGATGGACCTCGTCATGCCAGAAATGGACGGCGTGGAGACGACACGCCGTCTGAAGCAGATCACGCCGGGCAGCCAGGTCATCATTCTGACGTCCTACCACGACGATGAACATATCTTTCCGGCGATTCGTGCGGGCGCGCTCTCCTATATCCTCAAGGATGTCGGCGCGAACGAACTGGCCGAGATCGTTCGCAAGGCTGCGCGCAACGAAGCCGTGATGCACCCACATGTCGCCGCCCGGGTCATGCAGGAATTGCGCGCGTCGCCGCGCTCTGGCGACCAGTTCAATTCAGATCTGAGCGAGCGCGAACTGGAGGTGCTGCGGCTGATCGCCGAGGGCGCCAACAACACCGAGATCGCCGAGCGGCTCGTCATCAGCGAACACACGGTCAAGCGTCACGTCAGCAACATCCTCAGCAAGCTGCATCTGGCCGACCGCACACAGGCCGCAGTCTACGCCTGGCGTGAAGGCGTGGTGGACAAAGATCGCTAGCCAAGCGAACTCTGCCTACCACACCTGGAGTTACAGTGGCTCGACGACGACCGGTTGCGCCGCTGACTGTTCTGGCGAGCGCATGGATTCCGTCTCAGACGGTTCGATGGTCGTGATGGAGCCGCCGCGCCCCAGCAGCGCCACCGCAAGCGCTGAGGTGACGAGCAGCGCCACAGCGGATATCACGAACGACGGATGTAGCGCGCCAGTGAACGCCTGATCGATGAACCCCCGCAGCGCCGACCGTGGGAAAGGCAGCGCGCTGGTGAGGCGCAGATGTCCGGCGGCTGCTCCTGCCGTGGCGATGGCGTTGGCGAGCGTATCGCTGAGCGCCGCTGGCACATGCCGTGTGGTCAGGCTGCTGGCGAGGTTGGCCCCTTCCTGACTCTGCACGACGGCGCCAAGAACCGCGATACCGAGCACACTGCCGATCTGCCGACTCGCCGAGACCACCGACGAGGCGAGACCTGCGCGATTTGGTGGCGTTGCGGCGAGCACAGCGGCTGTGAGTGGGCTCAGTGTCAGCCCAAAGCCAATGCCCAGCATCGCGAGATTCCACCAGATGTCGCTGTATGGGGTCGTGGGCGTAATGCGCGTGAGCAGCAGCAGCGCCACGCCAGAGAGCAGCGCCCCCACCGCCACAGGAAGACGCGGCCCGAAGCGCGCGGTGATGCGACCCGCGAGCGGCGCCATGATGAAGATCCCGACGGTATTGGGCAGCGTGCGCTCGCCAGATTGCAGCGCCGTGTAGCCCTGCACCTCCTGGAAGAACTGCGAGACGAAGAATACTGTGCCGAGGAGGGCGAATCCCACCGTCAGCGCCGCGAAATTCGCAGTGGAGAAGATGGCGTTTCGGAACAGGCCCAGCGGCAGCATCGGCTCAGGCGATCGCGCCTCGACATAGATGAACGCCAGCGTCAGAACCGCCGCCGCGCCGAAGAGGGAGAGGATGAGCGGAGAAGTCCAGCCATCCAACTGCCCCTCGATCAGCCCGAAGGTCAGCGTTGTCAGCGCGGCGACTGCCAGCAACTGGCCGGGCGCATCGATACGCCTGGCGTCGGGGTTGCGCGACTCACGTAGCACGAATATGCCCAGCAGGAACGCCAGCGCGCCGATTGGCAGATTGACGTAGAAGATCGCATTCCAGCTTGAGAGTTGAATCAGTACGCCGCCGAGCAACGGTCCCGCCGCAAGCGCCACGCCCGAAACCGCCGACCACACGCCAATGGCCTGTGTGCGCTCCCGTGGGCTGGTGAAGGCGGCCGCCAGCACGGAGAGACTGCCAGGTGAGAGCGCCGCGCCGCCAATGCCTTGCGCCACACGCCCGGCGATCAGCCAGGCGAGCGTCGGAGCGGCGCCGCACATGGCGGAGCCGAGCGTGAATATCACCAATCCAGCGAGAAATACGCGCTTCCGTCCGAAGCGGTCACCCAGCGCGCCCGCCGTCAATAGCAGCGCTGCGAATGGCAGCGTATACGCGTCTACCACCCACTGCAAGTCGGACAACTGCGCCTGTAGTTGTGTTTGGATGGTCGGCAACGCGACCGTCACGATCGAGGCGTCGAGCAGCACCATGAAGAATCCGATGCAGGTCACCGCCAGTGTGCCGAGCTTGATCGCCCGATTGTCCGCAAACATCTTGCTTCCCCCACTCCTTGGCCTCGTTGGCCGACATGCCATCTCGTTCTCAGGGAAGCGCGCCGCAATTCGTCGCTTCCTTGATTCACTATGTCACGTGAGACATAGTAGCGAGTGTGATACAACTATGTCAAGGTCGACATACTGGAGAGCAACATGAATCTTTCGATGCGGCACTATGGCGTTCTGGCGAGTCTGGCGCAGGAGCATCGCTCTGGCTATGACATCACGCAGTGGTTTGCGTTTGTGACCAAACACTTCTGCTCGTTTGGCCATAGTAGCGTCTACCCCACGCTGGCGGAACTGGAGCAGCGTGGACTGGTGGAGTTTGCGGAGACGCCGAGCGAGCAGGGACCGACGCGCAAGGTCTATCATCTGACGCCGTCGGGCCAGGATGCCCTCTTAGAGTGGGTAGGTCAGCCAGCGGCAGACGCCGAGGTGCGCGACGATCAGTTGATGAAGGCTGTCTGCTATGGCTTCCTCTCGCGGGAGCGCGCGGTCGAGCTCCTTCACATGGCGCGGGCGCGGCACGAGGAACGCAAGAGGATGTATGAAGCGTTGGCGGATGCGGCGACGGTTGACCTGCAATCAGATGATCCGCATGTCGCCGCCGTCGCGCTGGGCAGGCGGCTGACGGCGCGGCGCGGTGTTGGCGCGCAGGAGAGCTATGTCGTGTGGTGCGACGAGGCGATTGCGGCAGTGGAAGCGTTGGCGGAACGTCTGCAACGCCAACCAACACTCAGCTAGCAGACGCTCGCAGCGACCTACCTATGCGCCGATGTGGAACAGCGCGGCCAACGCGATGCCGAGCGCCAGCAGCGCGCAGAACTGGAAGTGGAGCTGCGCCGTGCGCCGGACGCCCATCCGCAGGACTGGGTCGCGGTCGTTCGCCGTGAAGACGCCGTGGACGTTGCTATACGCCATCGGGAATGTAAGCCAGACCAGCAGCGCGGGCCATGGTAGGGCGATCTTCGCCGTCAGTCCGTGCCGCCCAAGTGCGACGAAGATCGTCGTTGTCAGATACGCGCCATAGATCAGCGCTGCGTGGTAGCGCACGCCGAAGGCTCGCCCGAAGCGTACGGGCAGTGTGCGTTTGTTCACTGCGAGGTCGTCGGAGTAGTCGCGCACATTGTTCATGTTGAGGATGGCGACGACGAGAAATCCAGCCGGGATGCTGGCGGCGAAGGCTGGCCACGACCAGTGCGGAATCTGCACGTAGTACGCGCCCCAGACCATCAGCAGACCCATCGCGAGATAGACCATGATGTCGCCGAGTCCGCGCGCCGCGAACTTGAACGGCTTGGCGCTATAGAAATAGCCGATGAAGAGCGCCACCACGCCGAAGAGCAGAATCGCTGGGCCAATCAGCGCGAGCAGCCAGACCCCGAACGCAGCCGCAACGGAGAAGCAGAGCAATCCCATCCCCAGCACCTGTGGTCCCGTCATCTCACCGCGAAAGATGACCGTCGTAGACCCCAACGACTCTGCCGTGTCGAGTCCATACTTCCAGTCGAAGTATTCGTTCAGATAGTTCACGCCCGCCTGCAGGAGGATGCCCGCCAGCACCGCCAGCGCGAACGGAGCGAAATGGAATGTTCCTGCCCAGGCGGCGACTGCTGTACCGACAAGCACTGGCGCGACTGCAGCGGTAAGTGTGGCAGGGCGCGCGGTGTTATACCAGATGCGCCAGCCCGGTGTCTTCTCGCTGACTTCTTGTTCGCGCCACTGCTTGATGTCCTGCATGCCGTCTCTCCTGCTGTCGGTCAGCGCACGCTACGTCGCCACCATCTCTACGTAATTATAGGCCACGTTCGCGAGTAGCCTGGCCATCTGGGTAGGGCCCCACTGGCCCAAGGCGGGGCGCGCTTGCGCTTGCGTTCGCCGTATTGTTCTGGCAGACGCAAAAAAGCCGCCAGATAGCGTGCATGCGCGGGGCGGCGAGAGACCGTGACCGGGAGCCAGATGGCTCCACGGGGAGGAGAGCAGAAACGTATGTCGGAAGATACACAGCAGACGAGCCAGGCCAGCGCGCTCGGCGCATTCTCGGATCAGTTGGCCAATGCCGTCGAGCGGGCGTCGCGTTCGATCGTCTCGATCTCGGCGCGTCCGCGTCAGTCGGCGAGTGGTGTGTTGTGGCAGGCGGATGGCGAAGTGGTGATTGTCACGGCTGACCATGTGGTCGAGCGCGAGGACGACATCGCCGTGACGCTGCCCGATGGCCGCCAGGCGCGGGCGACACTGGCGGGGCGTGATCCTAATACCGATCTCGCGGTGTTGCGGCTGCCAGCCACTGACCTTGGCTCCGATGCCGCGCCGATCACCTTGAACGAGGGGCTGCGCGTGGGGCATTTGGCGCTGGCGATTGGCCGACCGACTGAAGGCGGCCCGCGTGTGTCATTTGGCGTGGTGAGCGCGGTCGAAGGACCACGACGCGCAGGCGGTGGCACGCAGATCGAGGGCATCATCTTCGCCGATGTGACGCTCTATCCGGGCTTCTCTGGTGGCCCTCTGGTAGACCTCGACGGCAAGATGGTTGGTCTGAATAGTTCGCGATTGACCCGCCAGAGCGCCGCCCTGCCACTGGCGACCGTTCGCCGGGTCGTGGGCGCGTTGCTGACGCATGGCCGCATGCGCCGTGGCTATCTCGGCGTTGGCACACAGCAGATTCCGCTGCCGAGCGCGATGGCGCAGAAGGCGGGCAGCGCACAGGAGAGCGCGCTGTTGGTGGTGACCGTCGAGGGGGACAGCCCAGCCGAGAAGGCAGGTATGTTCATCGGCGATCTGATCGTCGCCATCAATGGGCAGACGGTGACGGGTGTGGATGGTCTGCGGAGTGCGCTGGCCGCTGCGGCGCCTGGGCAGACGCTCACGCTGAAGGCGCTGCGTGGTGGTGAGCCGACCGATATCACTGTCACAATAGGCGAGCGCGCCTAATCGCAGGCAGTCGCGGGTGTTGTGAGACTCCCTTGCCTCATCAGGTGAGGGAGCGTCTCTCTCGAAAGGATGTTCTCAGCTATGGCTGATGGAATAGAGGTAGCGCCCGCTACGGAAATCGCGGGTGGCGTGTCGACGTTGGCCGCGCTGTCGGAGGCGACGGCGCAGGTGGCGGCGCAGGCCCGCGCGAGCGTGGCGCAGGTGCAGGTAGGGAATCGTGGCCTCGGCACGGCGATTCTCTGGGAAGTGGGCCAGCCCGATGCGACTGGTGAATCTGAGGCGACGGTCATCACGAATGCGCATGTGGTGGAGGCTGGCCGCAGCGAGCGCATGCTGCTGAAGTTGCACGATGGCCGCGACCTCGACGCGCGGCTGGTGGCGATCGACCCAGAGCACGATCTGGCGGCGCTGCGGGCGCGTGGTCGTAATCTGCGTCCGGCCAGTGTGGGCGACTCCAGTGCGCTGCGGGTCGGCGAATTCGTCGTGGCGATTGGCAATCCGTGGGGCATCGAGGGCGCGGTGACGACGGGTGTTGTGGCGGCGCAGGCTCCGGCTGACCCTGATCTCGATCTGGAGCCCGCGATGCCCAGTGAGATGGAGGGGTCTATTCGCCGCTTCGCGCGCATCCAACTCGTGCAGGCCGACATTCGGTTGTATCCCGGCAATTCCGGTGGGCCACTGCTCGACGCGTATGGTCGTGTGGTCGGCGTCAATTCGATGGTCGGTGGCGGCCTGGGCTTCGCGATTCCCAGCAATACCGTGCGCCGATTCCTCGACGAGACGGGCCGCAGTGGCCAGCGCGCCTATATCGGCGTGCAGGCGCAGACGGTCCCACTCTCGCCCGCGCAGCGCCAACGGGCAGGCGTGCAGCAGGAGACGGCTCCGCTGGTGATCGCGGTGGAGGAAGACGGCCCGGCTGAGGCGGCGGGCATCCTGGTCGGCGATGCGTTGATCGCGGTGGATGGCCACCCAGCGCCCAGCGCGGAACACCTCGTGCGCCTGCTCAATCGCTCTGGAATGGCAGGTCAGCCGCGCACTATCGAGGCGCTTCGCGGCGGCCAGCGCATCACCCTGACGCTGACTCCTTCGTTGCGCGCAGCTGCGTAGCAGGTCGATGGGTGGTCGCGGCCTGTCATGGCCGAGAGCCGTCCATGTCTCTGTCGCTCTCTGCTGAGCCAGTTTTAGCGGAGAGCGACAGGTTTGTTTCACAATAGAATTCTTGAGACTTCATCCGATGACTATGATCTGGCTGGTCGCTTAGCGCGAGGCTCGAAGATGCGAATCTACATTCTTTCACCGTATCCGACGGTGCGCGCGGGACTGACGGCGCTGGCGCGTGAGCAGCCGGGTTGGGTGGTCGTGGGCGCAAGCAGCCCGACCGCGCTTATTCCCGCCGCCTCGCCGTCCGCCGAAAGACGGGCCAGCGCAGGGTCAGCCGAGCCAACCGAAGGACTCGATATCGCGCTGATCGATCTGGAATCTGGCTTTGAGGCCGAAGCAGTCGCTGGCTGGCTGGAGCGTCTGCGGCCCCGCAGCGGGCTGGTGGCGCTGGGCGCGACAGAAGCGGCAGGCAGTGGACGCGGCGCGCAGGGGCGTGCGCTGCGGCAGACGGTGGAATTGGCGCGACTGGTGACGGCCGATGGTCTGGGCTTCGGCGCGCTGCCACGCGACGCCGGAACAGAGGAGATTGTCGCGGCGATCATGGCGGTGGCCAGTGGCCTCACCGCGCTCGATCGCACACTGGCGCTGGAGGCGCTCTCAGGGTTGGCGCGTGGTCGCGTCGACGCCGAGCCAGTCAGCGATCACGAGGAGCCACTGACTGCGCGGGAACGCGAGGTGCTGCAATTGCTGGCGCAGGGCATCCCCAACAAGCAAATCGCCCAGCGTCTCAGCATCAGCGAGCACACCGTCAAGTTCCACGTCTCCGCGATCATGACAAAGCTGGGAGCCGCCAGCCGCACCGAAGCGGTGACGACGGCGGCGCGGCGCGGACTGCTGCTGCTCTGATGCGCGCTGCTCGCATGATATAGTGGCGGGAGACAGCGAAAGCTGAGCGATGCCATCGGGAAGGACAGAAACCGATGCCCAAGCAGCGCAATCACCAGCATCATCGCCGGCGCGGCCCAATCCACGAGGGACTGCAACTGCCGCAACTTCGCTGGTGGGGGAAGGGTCCATACTACCAGTACCCTGAGAACTGGGTGACACGCCCACTCAGGACGTTTTGGCTCTTTCGTATGTATGTACTCGTGGGCGCCGGTTTTGTCGGGCTATTCTTCCTGGTGGCGTTCCTTGCCTTCCTCATTGGCGGCCACTAACGCCCGCTCGCCTGCGTTCCTCGCAGCGTCATGCAGGTGCTTGTGACATACGCGACGGACTCTCCCCGCTCATCGAGCACATCGCAGGTCACGAGCCCCACGGTGCGCCCGCGCCGCTTCACCTGGGCCTCCGCCCGCAATTTGCCGTTCCAGACGGGGCGCAGGAAGTTGATCTTCAGTTCCAGCGTCGTGAAACTCTCGTTCTCCGCGAGCGTTGAGGCGTAGGCCACGCCCATCGCCAGATCGGCGATGTCGCAGAGGATGCCACCGTGGAGCGTACCCATCGGGTTGGTGTGGCGCTCATCGGCGTCCAGTTCGATCACGCCGCGCCCATCGCTCTGCTCCACCAGACGGCAGCCGATCAGGTCGGCGATCGGTGGCGGCATCTTGAGACGCGCGGGCGTGCGGGCGCTGATGGGTTCGCTACTCATGCGGATGCTCCTTAGCGGGTATGCGTTCTGTCGATGTATCGGATGTGTTTTGCATGCTGGCGATGACAGCCCAGGCCTGGCGCCGCGCCCGCAGCAGAATGGCGTCGCTCAGCGCGGGATCATCTACCGCGCGAGAGAGTTGTAGCGCGCCCGCCATCTCCGCCAGCAAGGTCAGCGCTGCGGTGTCGCGCTCGGCGTCATCGGCGCCGGGTAGCAGTTGCGCGAGCCGATGCGCGTATTCGCGCAGCGCCGCCGTGAAGCCAGCGCGCACCTCGCCCGATGCGCGAGCCACTTCGGAAGTGAGCGACGGCACGACACAGCCAGTCGCCGGCTCGTCGCGATGAGCGCGGCTGAGGTAGGCGCGCACGAAATGGTCGAGCGCCTCCGCTGTGGATGTCCCCTCATCTGGGGTGAGCAGACGCTCCGCCGACTCGCCAAATCCCTCGCTGAAGGAGGATGCGATCAGCGCGTCTTTGCTGGCGAAGTGGGCATAGAAGCCGCCATGGGTCAGCCCTGCCTGGCTCATCACCCCCGGCACGCTGACGCCATCCAGCCCGCGCTCGCGAAAAGCATGCGCCGCCTCGCGCACGATGCGCTGGCGGGTCTGTCGCTTGTGCTCGGCTGTGTAGGGCATATCCCCTGCCTCCCATCTCCTCGCGCCATGTTTATATGATAGTCATCATATCATGCGCGAAGGAGATGTCAAGGCATGCTGATCGTGAGGCGGCGCAGAGTACGTCGGGGCGTCGGAGCTACTCTGTCTGTCCGGCTTCGAGCGCATCCAGTGCGCGGGCGCGGGCGTCATCGCTTTGCATGCGGGCGTGGACGCGCGCTAGCAGGTCCTCGTAGCGATCCCATGGCCAGATCACGACGCCGTCTTCATCGGCGATCAGCAGGTCGCCCGCACGCGCTTCCGTCTCACCGAAGCGAATTGGCGCACCTATCTGCCCGCCACCGCGCTTCAACGGCGCGATTGGACTCTGCCCACGCGACCACACCTGTAGTCCCGATGCGCGAATCTCAGCGGAGTCGCGCACTGGCGCATCGGTGACGACCGCTGTGAATCCGCGCAGCCGCATCTCACGCGCCATCAGGCCACCCATGCATGCGCGTGTCGAGTCGGAGCCGCCTGCCACCAGCAGGATGGGTCCCGGCTGCGGGCCACGCGCCATCGCCTCGCGCAGATCGAGATTGTCGTCGCGGGCGATGCTGACAACGCTGATGCGCCCCACAATTCTGGCTTCTGGCGTCAGGGGGCGAATCCACAATGGCAGCGCGCCCGCGCCCTCATACGCATCGGACGCGAGGGTGGAACTGAGCCAGGCGAGATCGGCGGCGCTGGAGGAATCAGACATGGGAGCGCTCCTTCGTTCAGGGCGATGACGAGACATTTCGCCGACAGCATAGCGCATGAACAGAAGCCCCAGCGCTCCCTGGTGGGAAGGCTGGGGCTGTGCAGGTTCACTCTCAGACGGACGAGGGATATTACTCCTCGTCGCTGAGCGCGTCGTCGTCGTCGGCATCCGTGTCGGCTGCAGCGACAGCGGGCGCCATCGCGGCGCGAATCTGCGCTTCGATGCTGTCGGCAACCTCTGGATGAGTGCGCAGGAACTCCTTGGCGTTCTCGCGGCCCTGACCCAGACGGGTATCGCCCATCGAGAAGAACGCGCCGGACTTCTTGACGATGCCCATCTCCAGGCCGATATCGATCAGGCCACCCTCGCGCGAGATGCCCTCGTTGAACATGATGTCGAACTCGGCGACGCGGAATGGCGCGGCGACCTTGTTCTTCACCACCTTGACGCGGGTGCGGTTGCCCACCACCTCTGTGCCAATCTTGATGGACTCGATACGGCGGATGTCGAGGCGCACCGACGCGTAGAACTTCAACGCGCGGCCGCCAGGGGTCGTCTCGGGGCTACCGAACATCACGCCGACCTTCTCGCGGATCTGGTTGGTGAAGATGACGGTGGTCTGGGAGTTGTTGATGGCGCCCGTCAGCTTGCGCAGCGCCTGGCTCATCAGGCGGGCCTGCAGGCCAACATGTGAATCGCCCATCTCGCCTTCGATTTCAGCGCGTGGCACCAGCGCGGCGACCGAGTCGACCACGATGACATCCACGGCGCCGCTGCGCACCAACATCTCCACGATTTCCAGCGCCTGCTCGCCGGTATCTGGCTGCGAGATGAGCAACTCATCTTTCTTCACACCCAGGCGTTCGGCGTAGTCGGGGTCGAGCGCATGCTCGGCGTCGACGATAGCGCAGACACCGCCACGCTTCTGCGAATTGGCGATGACGTGCAGGCAGAGGGTCGTCTTACCGGAACTCTCTGGCCCGTAGATCTCTGTGACGCGCCCACGTGGCACGCCGCCGATGCCGAGCGCCAGGTCGAGTGCGATGGCCGCCGTCGGGATGGCGCTGACATGCACGTGCGCGCGATGCTCGCCCAGGCGCATGATCGCGCCCTTGCCAAAGCGTCGCTCGATCTGGCCCATAGTCGAATCAAGGGCCTTTTCGCGCTCACTCGCGCTCGCCCCGATTCCGCTCAGGATGGTAGCGGCACTGGCGCTACGATCTGCTGCCATACTTCTCTCCTCGTTCGCGACGCTCGATCTGCGTCGCGCGTGCGCCTTCTCACTGGTGAGCGCGTATCTGTCTGTGTCACGTGCAGGGATCTGCCGGATAGGGATGTCAGGGGACGCTCGGAGGGTGTTCGTCGGAAAATATCGAACATGTGTACTAATTGTACGCGATTGTCCCCCCATCGTCAACGTTCTATTCTGGAGTCCTATCCTCGAATCGGAAACGCCCGCGCGTCAGTCACATCACGATCATGCGGTTGGCGTGCGCGATTCGCCAGTGAGATCGGCGCGTAACTGCGCCATATCTACAGTAACGCCGAGCGACGCGCTCAGTTCGTCACAATGTGTGCGTTCGTGGTTACGGAGCATGCGGAGCAATCCGCCGACGCTTGGCCCGCGTGACGGCTTGGCGTCGGGCTCATCGCGCTTGGGCGCTAGCTCGGCGATGCGCCGCTCAGCCCACTGAGCGCCGCCCGCTGCGCGTGCGCTGGAGGCCACCCGGGCCGACGTTCCCTGGAGGCTTGCCAGCAAATCATCGCGGCTGATGTTCGCGAAACGCGCCACCGTGCGCTCGTTGAAGCCGTCCACATCCCAATAGGCGGTGACGAGTCGGGCGGGAAGTTCACGCACAGCGCTCACTTCCAGCGTGGCGATGAGCCACTCATCCCAGCCAAGCAGATGCGAGAGCATGGCATGCGTCGAGGTGTTCCCCGGCAGGGCAAGTTCTAACCAGCGCGCCCCGGTGATTTGGTCAGCGAGCGCCAGTGTCATGAGCCGCTGCTCGCGAATCGTCTGTATGAGGTCTTCCTCGGCCATCGGGTTGCCCTCCTGTACGCCCGGCTGCGCTGAGCAGCGAAACGACGCTAGAGTTCGCGGCGACCTTCGAGCGCGCGGCTCAGCGTGCCTTCGTCCGCATATTCCAGATCACCACCGATGGGCAGGCCGCGCGCCAGGCGAGTGAGCAGCAGCCCAGGCCGCGCGATGGCCTGCGAGATGTAGGTAGCGGTGTAGTCGCCTTCCTGATTCGGATTTGTCGCCAGAATCACCTCGCGCACCGGCTCACCGTCAGCGCTGGCGCCCGACCGCACACGCGCGGCAAGCTCATCGATCTTCAGGTCACGCGGGCCGATGCCCTCCAGCGGCGAAAGCGCGCCGTGCAGGACGTGATAGACCCCCTTCATCACGCCCGTTTTCTCTAGCGCGAGGACATCGAGCGGCTGCTCCACGACGCAGATCAGGCCGTGGTCGCGCTCAGGGTTCGCGCAGATGGGGCAGGGGTCAGATTCTGTGATATTGCAGCAGATCGAGCATTGGATGGCGTTCTCTTTTACCCGCGTGATCGCCTCGGCCAGGCGGCGCGCCTGATCGGTGGGGCTGCGCAAGATGTAGAACGTCAGCCGTTGCGCCGACTTGGGTCCGATGCCGGGTAATTTCGCCAGTTCTTCGATGAGCGCCGTAATTGACGCGGATGTTGTCTGCATAGCTCCGTATCGTCCCCAGGTCTTCCTCTTCGTGTGACGCCCGCCACATGGCGGGACAACGTGCGCGCCGGACGCAGCCCGCGCGGGCGCCAGCTGCGGAGCTAGAAGCCCATGCCAGGAGGCAGTTTCATGCCGCCGGTCATCGCCGACATCATCTGCGCCTGCGCTTCTGTTACTTTCCCAAAGCCATCTTGAAAAGCGGTCAGGATGAGGTCTTCGAGCATGCCAACGTCTTCGGGGTCGACCGCTTCGGGATTGAGCTTGACGGCGGTTACTTCATATTTACCGTTGATGGAGACGGTGACCGCGCCACCGCCAGAGACGCCCTCGAACGTGCTGTTTTGCAGGTCCTCTTGCATCTTCATCAACCGGGCCTGCATCTTCTGGATGTCTTTCATGTTGAAACCCATGATGCGCTCCTCCAAGGGTGAATCTGACGTCGTTTCCGCCACCCAGCGAGAGCGGAGGAGACACGTCCAGGGAACAGGGTCACGCGAATCAGGCCAGCCTGCGCCAACCTGCGCTCGCGCAGTCACACAGGGTATTATACGCTAGAGGCCGCTGCGGGTCGCAGTGGATGACCACGAATTCGACGCGCGCCAGGTGTAACGAGAGCAGCGACCATCACGTTTCTGATAGTGTGAACTTTCCCGCTCGACGTGCGCTATGGCTGTGTGGCGGGATGCTCCTGGCTGTGAGGATTTGTTGTGGGAAACGATGGTGAGTCGCGCGTGGACGTAGGTGGAAGCGGTCCGGGCGCGACAAGGATTCTGACGCGCTTGCTCTCCGAAGCGGACCTTGCGCTCTTCGCGTTGGTGATGGGCGAGGCCACGTTTGACGGCGAGATGCATCTCGATGCGGAGCCGCGCTATCAGCAGACAGCTCCTGCCGCATTGTTATCGGCGCTGTTGACGGCTTGCGCGGCGCTGCATAGTGGGCAGCCCGAGGTGGCGCGATTCACCAGCGCGCAGGTGACCTTCATCGAGCCAGCGTACGCAGAGGAAATCGTGCGGGCCTGCGCGACGGTGACGGAGATTGACGCGGCGACGGGCGCACTCCACATTGCGGCATACTGCGAAACGGAGGCCGGCCGCAGGCTTGCCGATGCGGAGTTCACCCTTCGCCACGACTAGATGGTTGCTCTCGCGTCGTGGGAGCCTGACGCGTTAGTCCTCGGCGGCGCAAGCTGAGCAGATGTAGCGGTCGCCGACAGTGGTTCCGTCGGCGCTGGCGCAGGAGCGGCAGCGTGGGGCGCCGCAGAGGTCGCATTCATCCGCGACTTGCTGCGCGCTGATCTGCAAACCACACTCGGCGCATTCCAGTGGTGGGCTCATGTGCGGCTGATCGTAGACCTGCTGTTGATAGCCACTGTTCAGAGAAGTCATGTCTGGCATCGTACACCTCCGGTCTACTGTTCCGGTCTCCTGCCGTTGGCTGACGCTCATGCGCAATGGTGCGCCTGAGGTGACGCTCCGCAACTGCGGCGCCCGCCAGCGAAGGATACGGGGCTTAGTCTCCGAACACGATGCGGAAGAGGATCATCTCACTAAACGTCACGCCATCTATTTGAATGGCGTAGCAGCCTGGCTCCAGCATACGCAGATATGCGGGAAACGTGGGCCACGGCGCGCCAAACGCAGGTCCACTTTCGAGACGCAACTGAGAGAGCAGGGTGATGGTCTGAGGGCTGAACCCGCTCGCCTGGTCGAGCCCACCATTGAAGAGTAGCGGATGGCTGCCATTGATCTGAGCGCCCCGCGCCAGGAGCGGCCCCTGATAGACAGGATCGATCACGAACAGCGTGAACTGGTAGCCCCAGGCGGCTGCTCCACTGCTGTCCACCGCTGGCCGGACGGCATGAAGTACGCCATCTGCGCCAAGGCCGACGATGTACGCAGGCCCATCGCCGCTCGCTGCGCCGTACCCATCGTGTACGGCGCGGCCCTCCGAGGTGGGACAGGTGGCGCTGGACGGCAGCGCAGGCAGGCGTACTGGCCGATTGCGCAGGGCATTCCACACGGCGGGCGCGACATCAGTTGCGGCGTTTCCAGTCGTGATGATGAGTGACGGCTCGTTGGTTGACGTGGGCGTCGGTAGCAAACTCACGACTGCCGCGCGGGTTGAATCGAGGGTGGCTAGCGGCAGCACGACCGCCAGCGCGATAGCCACCAGCGCCAGCGTTACATGCCACCGTCTGCCCAGCGCATGCCGATATGCGGGTCGCGGGTCGAGCGATCCTACCTCGAAGTCGGTGTCGTCGGTCAGTTCAGGCGGCTGCATCTCCGGCTCTCCCCGCGCATACACCATTCCTGCTTGAAGTATAGATGAAGAGCGCCAGTGAGTGTGGCGTTTACTGTGTAAGCAATGTATACTTTGTAGGCAATAGTTCTAGATTTCAGGAGCATGGCGATGTCACATGTATTGAGCCTTCGCTTGCGCGATGAGCAGATGGAGCGCATGCGTCGCGTGGCGCGGCGGATGAATAAGAGCGCCAGCGAAACAGCGGCGACTTTGCTGGAGGAAGCGCTACGCATCGCTGAGTTCGCGTTCATTCAGTTCCGCGACTCCCCGGCCGGTCGCCAGGCGTACATTCAAGGATCGAGCCTCGCCGTATGGGAGGTGGTGAAGATGGCGCGTGCGTATGCAGGCGATGCGGCGCACGCAGCCGCCAGCCTGGAGTGGCCAGAATCCAAAGTGCAGGCGGCGCTCAATTATGCCGCCGCGTATCCAGACGAGATTGAAGACGCTATCCGGGATAGTCAGCCAACCTACGAGACGCTCGCGCATCTGCTGCCGGGCATGCGGGTATTTCGCAGCCAGGATGAGCGCGGCAATGGCGAGTCAGGCGCTCCATCTTCCAAGCGGGAGGGTGGGCAGTGAGGCTCTTGCTCGATGAGTATATCTCGCCAGCGGTCGCGCGTGGCCTCGTCGCGGCATCGGTCGTCGCCATCGCCCTACGTGACTGGCGGAGTGGCGCCTTCCTAGAGGTTGCCGATGACCTCATCATCCAGGCGGCGCATACAGATGGTTTGACGCTGGTGACCTATGATCTCAGAACCATTCCCCCGCTGCTCAAATCGTGGGGCGAACAGGGTGTGGAGCATGGTGGCGTGATCTTCGTAGATGAACATACTATCGCGCAAAATGACATTGGCGCGCTGATTCGTGCGCTAGCACGCCTGGTCGCCGCCGAAGACGCTGCCGATTGGACCAACCGCATCGTCTATCTGACGCGCTGATGTCGTTGTGCGCCTGCTCTCTTCCGCAGTGTGACGCGTGGCATATTTTCCCCTTGCTTGACTCGTGTACACTTGCTGCATATCCCGTCGCCTGGTTGGCGATATGTGGCCAGCGGCTGATGGGATAGGGCGCATGGGTGTGGGTTGTGGATGTGGGCAGATGCGCGCCGTCCTCCACACTATCCGCCAGGTAGGGGAGGAATTATGGCGACTCAATCCTCGCGTCGCATGCAGTTCTGGTCATCAGCCGGTGCGCTGTTGCTGGGCGTGGCGCTCGCGCTGAATGGATGTGCCTCAGGCAGTGGGAGCACGAGTGGCAGCGTGTCTGGGCATGTGTCTTCAGGCGGCTCGGCGTCGGTTGCGGCGACTCATGCCAGTGGTGGATCAGCGCCGACAGCTACGCCACGTCCCGCGCCACCGCATGCCTTCGCCTGGTATCAGTTCGACAGCCACAGCGCGCCGCAGATCTGGGCGAGTGTGAATGGCGCCTCGCCGACGCAGATTACGCATATCGCGCCGCCTGATCCGAACGGCTGCGACAACGAGTTGGCGTGGAGCCCGCCAGTATTTTCGCCCGATCTCACGCATATTGTCGCTGCGGTTGGCGGCTACGGGTGCGGCGATGGGGATCTCAGCGGATCACTCAGCGTCATCACCGTGTCAGGTGGAACGGTGACGAATGTGCCGACTCCCGCATCCATCTCCATGCGCCTCACGGAGCGAGACGCGGGCTGGCTTGATGCCCATACGATCTGGTTCATCGGCGATGATGGAAACGCATATACCTATTCACTCGGCGCTGCGTCCCCGGCGCAGTTGCCCGGCATTTCAGGCGCGATCGAGGGAGCCGTACGGGGCTCAACATTCTTCTGGCAGAGTGTGAGTACAGCGACGACGGCGTGGAGCTACACGCTTCATCGGTATGACATTGGCGCCCACAGCGCGCTCGCGGGGAGCGTGAGCCAGGGAGCCTGGGGACCGTGTCAGTGCTCGCCGGGCGATCTGGCCTCACCCGGCTGGGACGCCTCGCCAGATGGCGCGCACATCGCCTATCAGGTCGTGACGCCGAGTTCTTCAACGTCTGGCGGCATCACCAGTTCGCACATCTACTACGCGGCTGCCGATGGCTCTGGCGCGAACCAGATCGCGCGGGCGATGGTGACGACGACCCAGGTGAAGATGCAAATCTCGCCAGATGGCCATTGGGTCGCTTTTACGCAGGCGGCGCCCACGCCCATGACACTGACGGCAAGCGTCTCCTCGCCGGGAGGCTCCGGCGATACTACATTCCACGCCTACTCGCCCGATACCTACGACTACCCCGTGTGGAAGTGGGATAGCTCGCAGTTCTGGGCAGCGAGCGGCGCCGCGCCCGGAAACCCCGGGAGCGGGACGAGTAGTTCGCTCTACCGCTTCAACCTCGGTGGAAGCAGTTCGGTCGGTGTCGCAGGCGGAGTCAATCCCTGGTACACCATCGGCGGCTAGTTCGCTGAGCTAACTCCACGCAGAGAGAGCCGCAGAAATGGGAGCGCAGGCTTCCGTCTCTGCGGCTCTCGGTCCAAATGCCTGACAACTGATCGATTGTCTGGCTACGCTAGGAGCAGTATCCGCCCACTGATCGTCTTTGTGTGGCAGTCCTCCCTGTAGCGTGCGCTTGCCCTCTCAAGCGCCACTTTGCTGAACAGGCCCCAATCAATCAGTATGCCGCGCCCGGTGTGGATGTGCAGAGTGCGATTGGCCGCCTGAACCCTGAACAACGTGTGTGGATGGCTAGGCTCCCCGTCGTTATGCTCGTGTGCGCCTCGTCTTGTCCTCGCGCGGCGTGAGCATGCTCGTGAGGGAGTCTTCCGAGTTTCCTCAACCTGGGAGACGCCTCTATGCGCGCATCCTTCCCCACTGCACGTCGCTTCGGCAGAGCGATTGTGACTGTCAGTATCGCGGCGCTCACGCTGGCGCTCGCGCAAGTGTCGACTGTGGCGCCTGCTACGGCTGCCGGTTCGCAGGGAGTCGCCCCGAATGCGGTCGGCATGCTCGACTGTAACGGTCTCAGCCCGATTCAGAAACCAGTCAAGATCAACGGCATCTGCACTGACCCACGCAGTTCCTATGACGGTGTGCCCTCGCGCTTCTACGACAACGGCTCCTATATCGGCCACGATGAGCCAAGCCTGCGGTTCCTGTCCACGCTGCCCGGCTCAGCGAATGATGTGACCTGGAACGAGGCATTGCCGCGCGACCCTGTGACCGCGCCAACGGTGGCGACCCCAGGATCAGATGTGACGCATTGGTTCGAACTCAGCGTGGCGCCGTGGTTTGGAATGGCAATCTGCGATTCACATTCCTATCCACTCACCGCGTGTACACCGCAAAGTGACGCCAATGCGCCGCAAACGCCGTCGTTATCAGATGGCGGTGGAAGCGCATTCCTGGAAGTGCAGTTCTATCCACCTGGGTTCGCGCCTTTCGTCGATAGCATTAGTTGCGACAATACGCACTGGTGTGCTGCGCTGACGATAGATTCACTGGAGTGCAGCCTCAACTTTGTCTCCTGCAATGGGAATTGCATCGAGCCAGTGAATTTCGCGTACATTCAGAACAACGGTGTTCCGGCAGGGCCACCAAGCCCACAACTCGCTAACCTTGCCACATTTACTCCGAACAAACATACGCTGATGATGAACCCCGGCGACAATCTCAGCGTCCATATCTTCGACGCGAATGGTCCGGGTGGCAGGGCGCTCAAAGTCACGGTCGATGACTCCACGACGGGTCAAAGTGGTTCAATGCAGGCCTCCGCAGCCAATGGCTTCATGGCCACGAACTTCAGCGATTGTAGCGGCGTGCCGTTCAACTTCGAGCCTGAGTACAACACCGCGCAGCCCCAGAACCTCGTCCCCTGGGCGGCCCTGCAAGGCGGTATCTTGACGCAGTTCGAGATTGGACACTTTACGCCATGCACTTCTGTCACCAACCCGGTCACGGTCACGATTTTTGGATTCACCGACACCGTGTGGCAGACCTGCAACGGTCCATATGAGGTGAAACCAGACAAGAAACCAAATCCAGAACAGTCAGATATGCCGTGCTATCCAGTGGGCGACACGCACGGAGGGACTGTCCCGCCGAATCTGGTCACCGGTTGCGTGAATTCGTTTGTTCAAAATGGCGACATCGACTTCGATGGGACGCCCTACTGGCCCGACTGGCCGAACAGCACGGCGCCAGATACCTTCCCATCCACCTTCAAGCAAGCGCCGCCGACAACCAATGGAAGCGCGTACGCTGGTGTACAGTTCGAGACGGACGTTGGCGCAAGTGAGTCCACCTGCAGCGCCAAGAAGCTGTCAGGCTGTGCTGTTCCGCCGCCAGGATCGCCAGGAAACTTCTACCCGTATTGGACGCAGGCTAGCGCCAGCGGTCAGTGTGTATGGGAGTTTGGCCAGATGCAAAACGGTAACGCGTTTGGTGGCTCCGCTCAGTATGACGGCCCGTCCGCCTACTTCTTTGGCACGCTTTCGAGCGCGGTCATTCCGAATCCCACCTGCTAGCGTTCGCTCGCGAGCATGAGCGGGTGCTGAGCTAACTTCACGCAGAGAGAGCCGCAGAAATGGGAGCGCAGGCTTCCGGCTCTGCGGCTCTCGTGCGCTCTTCACCTGTAGATGAAGAATGGATGAAGTCATTGGCTCGCGGCGGACAGTTCGAGCTAATTTCTGTCATACGACCTGGGGGTATGGTATGATGACGGTCTAACACGAGACGGCGTCGCGCGCTGGTTTGGCGTCGTGTTGCCGTGGCGAGCGAGGAGTCTGGAGGCGACATGCGGGCTGGCATCGAGCAGGTAACGGATGCGTCTGAGACAAGTTCATATAGAAACCTCTTCGCCATCGGTGGGTTTCCTCGATTAGCGTCGGCGACAATGTTGGCGCGGACGGCAGGCGGCATGTGGCAGGTAACTCTGGTGCTGTTCGTGCTTGCCCGTTTCCATTCGCCGACTCTCGCCGGGCTAGCGACGATGCTGAGCATCGCGCCGGGGCTCGTGGTCAGCCCGCTCGCCGGGGCGCTGCTCGACCGTCATGGCCGCGTGCGCATGATCTTGCTGGACTATGGCGTGGCGGCGGCTTCGGTGTCGTTGCTCGCTGTGTTGTCGCTCCTTGGCGTGCTTTCGGCGCCTGTGATGCTCGTGCTCCTCGCGCTCAGCGCATTGACAGGCCCGCTGAGCGCGAGTGGCGCGCGCTCACTTTTTCCGCTGGTGGTGCCGCGCTCACTCTGGGACCGGGCAAACGCCGTGGATAGCGCGAGCCAGGCGCTGGCGCTGGTGGTAGGCCCGGCGATTGGCGGCTTGTTGGTCGGCTGGGTCGGTGGTGAAGGCGCCTTCTTTGCGGCTGCGGCGTTGTGGGTGCTCGCCGGGTTAGCGCTGGGACGATTTACCGATCCCATCGTGGCCACAGCCCACGCAGGGAGCGAGCGGCTGCTTCGTTCAGCGGGGCAGGCGTTGGTGTATGTCGTACGTCATACCACTTTGCGTGGCATTGTGATCACGATGGCGCTCTGTAACCTGGGCTTTGGCGTGGTAAATCTTGCGTTGCCAGTGCTCGTTTTCCGGCACTATCATTGGGGCGCCAGCGCAGTAGGCGAGCTGTGGGGGGTGGCAGGTCTGGCGACCGTGGTGTCAGGCATGTTCGCCGGGCGCATCAACACGGAGGGTCGCGAGCGACTTCTGGTTGTGGTGGGTATGGGCATCGCAGCTGCGGGCGCGGCGCTGCTCGCGGTGGCGGGCTCTGCTCCGCTATTGGTAGTAGGGATGGTCCTGACTGGCGTGTCATCGGCGCCGATCGATCTTGGGTTGTTCGCGTTGCGGCAGCGCCGCACGGACCCTGCATGGTTTGGCCGGGTGATCGCCATTTCAATGAGCCTCAATTTCATGGGCTTCCCCATTGGGTCGGCAATGGCTGGCCCCATCGTCGATCACTCCGTGATGCTAGCGCTGCTCTTTGGGGCGCTGCTGTCAGTATTCGCCGGAGCCGTAACGTTCGCGGTCATTCCACCGCAACCACGGGAGCGACATGGCGAGCAGGATGAGACGCCGAGTGAGGCAGTGAACGCGCTGAACGGATAGCGTGCGCCTCCCGCTGAACATGTTCCGCCTGTTGACTTATGAGGGGTCAGCAGGCGGTTTTGGTTGTTGGCTCCTCAGTGATGCGGAGGACGATCTCGCCGGAGTCGAGCGTGTCGCCAAGCGTGACGCTGCCATACTGCTGGTCGCCTGAGACCACCGTATACTGCGTATTCCCCTGTCGGAACGTGATCTGCAGACCCACGCCCGTAATTGGCTGCCCGTCGCGCATGTTGCTGATATATTTCGCGGTGGTGTAGCAGCGCCATCCGCGCTGGCTGGCCTGCGCGGCATAGAAGGATGACATCGCGTCTACCGTCGAGCCGTTGATGGTGTAATACCAGAGTTCACCGTGGCTATCGGGGAAGAACTCAAGGCGTGAGAGGTTGCTGTGCGTGGGCAGCGCAACGGAGGGCTGCATGGGTAGTGTGTTGGCGGCGGCTGTGGCTGGTCGCTGCAACGCGACGAGGAGTGCGACGCCTTCACCCACGACAGCCACCAGCAGGATGACCGCGATCACCTGATAGGCCGCGCGTGGAGCTTGGGAGAGCCGTTCGAATAGTGCACGCGCTGAGCGTGTCGCGGACTGAACGTTAGCCATCGCATTCCCCCCTTCTTCCCTTGCGCCGTCGCTGAATGAGGCAATCGTGGCGCATTCCCGACGTGTAGCGCCAAGTATCCCCTATTACGTCATGGAAGGCAATCAGACGACTCCATTCGCTTCCTCCTCCCATGACGATGAAACGCCACCGAGGCGTATGGCCCCGATGGCGTCTGAAGGTGTAGCGCCCCCGTGTCTATTTCACGCTGCCGGCCGTCAGCGCGCATGCGGCATCTTCGCCCAGCGGATCGCCTGTGAGGGCGAAGGCGCGCGCCCGCGAGCCACCGCAGAGATCGCGATAGTCGCAGTCCCCGCACGTCCCGGTGAAGCGCGCCGCCCGTATGTCGCTCAGCAGCGGATCTTCGCGGTAGATCGACACGAGATCACGCTCGCGAATATTGCCCAGCGCAATCGGCAAGAAGCCCGCCGGATAGACCACGCCATTGTGCGAGACAAAGATGATGCCCTTGCCATCGCGTGTGCTGGCGCTCTGCGCGCGTGATGCTGAACTTGGCGGCCCCAGACGGGCGCGCAGATCGTTCGCGAGGGTGGTGTAGAGCGGCCCGAGCCCATACTGGTGAGCGATGTCTGTGGGGGAGGCGCCTGGCTTTGGACCTTGCGACTTGCGCCACTGCGCCACGCGCCGAAAGAATGGCGCCTCAACCGTTCGCACAATCATGTTATAGGCCGACGCGTCGTAGAGCATATGGCAGACGTCTTCACTCGCCCGCGCATCGATCGCTCGCACATCCAGGCCACGCCCGACGGGGATGAGGAAGAACACTTCCCAGACTTTGACGCCGATATCCTTCAGAATCTGTGCGATTGCCGCTAGCTCATGCACGTTGTCACGCATTACGACCGTGTTGACCTGCACAGTCAGCCCGGCGGCGACCAATCGCGCAAGCGCCTGCACAGTCGCCTCGAAATGATTGGCTACGCCACGGATGCCCTCGTGGGTGGCGGCTTGTGCGCCATCGAGGCTGAGCGATACGATCGAGACACCCAGGTCCACAAACTGGCTGATGGCCTCATCGGTCAATTTAGGGGTTACGCTCGGCGCCAGGCCGACGGGAATCTCTAACTCGCGCGCATGCTTGATCAGCGCGACCGCATCGGGGCGCATCAGGATGTCTCCACCCGTCAGGATGAGCACGGGGTACGGACGCCCAAATGTTGTGAGGCTGTCAAGGAAGCGCAATCCCTCAGACGGCGACAATTCGCCGAGAGCGGGCTGGGGCATGGCCTCGGCTCGACAGTGCTTGCAGGCGAGCAAACAGGCGCGAGTCGTTTCCCAGAATACGAGAATTGGGCGCCGGTCATAATCTATCGTCACCATGCACTCCTGTTGTCTGAGCACAGCGGTTCGTTGTCGAGCCTCTGATTCTACGCAAATGCGATGAGTCACCTCATCAGACTACCAACCGATTATCACAACTGCATCACAGTCTTGTTGGCGCTCACTACCAGCGGTGTCACGAGAGCAGGCGTTTCGGGCTGTCGCCGGATGCGTGTGAATTCAGGCGGGAACGCGGTTCCGCATGCGACTGTGGAGTTGCGAAGATATTGGCGAAACGGCGCATTCTCGCTTGGAGCGGGGCTGAGAGGGCTCAGACGTGATATATCGAAGATATAGTACATCCAATGCGCGGGCGTGGAGCCTGCACAGCTGGGAAGTTCAGAGACGTCGCCGTTGGCGCGTGTTTCTCACCAACTAGTGGCCGCACGCTTGATAGACGAGAAAGCTGGATCGGCAATGTCATTCGAGGTTGAGACGCCCGGCAGGCGGATTGGCGTCTTGCTGATGGCATATGGCTCACCTGACAGCCTGGACGATGTTTTGCCCTACTATACGGATGTGCGCGGTGGGCATGCGCCGTCAGCCGAGCAGCTTGCCGTCATCTACGATCATTATGCGCGCATTGGTGGCCCAACCGGGTTGCTCACGATTTCAGAGGCGCAGGCTGCAGCGCTGCAGGCCAAGTTGGACACTACTGCCCCTGGCGTCTTTCGTGTCTACCTTGGCATGCGGCACTGGCGCCCGTACATCGCGGATACCGTTCGGCAGATGGCGGCGGATGGCGTGCGCGAGGCGGTGGCGATTGCGCTGACTCCGCAAGATTCGCGCATCAGCGTCGGCGCCTATATCGCCAGCGTCGATAAGGCGCTCGATGCGCTGCCGCGCACAGGCTCCGCGCCGATGATGCGCTTTTCATTCGTGCGCTCCTGGCATGACGAGCCGCTCTTCATTCAATTGCTCGCACGTCGAGTGCGCGAGGCGACTGAGCGCTTGTTTACGCCCGATGAGCGCGTCGCACTGCACACCATATTTACGGCGCACAGTCTGCCACAGCGCATCCTGAACTGGAATGATCCTTATCCCGCGGAGTTGCGCACGACAGTGGTCGGCGTCGCGCAGAAGTTGCGCCTGGATGACGCGCAGTGGACGTTCGCCTATCAAAGTGCGGGCCGCACATCCGAACCGTGGTTAGGGCCAGCCATTCACGAAGTCGTTCCCTGGCTGGCGGCTGGTGGTGTTCGCGCGGCCCTTGTCTGCCCGGTGGGATTTATCGCGGATAATCTCGAAATCCTCTATGATATTGACATCGAACTGCGCGCGCTGGCGGCGCAGCGGGGCATCCACCTGGAGCGCATCACTCTTCCCAACACCGATGCGCTTTTGATCGATGCGCTGGCGGATGTCGCCCGCCGAGCCGCACACGCATGGATGATGGTCTAGCCGGCGCAGGCAGCGAGAGCACAGTCAGGCAGAATACCGCGCTCTCCACCAGAAGGAGACATCCCCAATAGGTGGGGCTCAGCGCGGCGCCAGGCGCGAGGCCAGCCGCCATATTGCCAACCAGCACGGTCGCGGTGGCCAGGAGTGTCATTGCGGCAATGGGGAGTAGTGCGATGAGTCTAGCGCCTTGGGATCGTTGGTAGAGCATGCTGCTACTGCTCCTTCAGCGTATGACCAGTATATTTGTATTCCGACAACCGAAGTGTGCGCCAATAACTCTAGTGTGGGTGGAATTGGCGATTTGCTTTGCGGCGTAGTGTACACCACCAATGTTCGGGCTCCTATCCCCTGTGGCGTTCATCACCCGGCGTCGCCGTGCGATGAATCTTGAGCAAGATAGTTCCCTCTGCCCGTCGTCCTATCTGTAATGATCAGGTAACAGACAGTGAAATAAACACGGCACATCGAGCGTCTCCATACTACCGTTTATTCCCCACGTCCACGCGCGGGCAGTGTCGCAAGGCTTCGGTGATCAAGCGGGTCAAGGGGAATCAATTGAGCGGTAATGAACGGGTGAGCATCAGACGCCTTCTGAAGGTTAGGACACTGCCCATGGCTCATTCGCTCTTGAAGTTCGGCAGGTTTGCCAGAAGAGGGGATACCTGTTCAGCATTTCTGATGCTGTTCATTGTCGCGCTAGTGCGCCATTATTTGCTGGTTGCTATACACGTACTGTGCAGCGAATTGATGACCGCTCCACTGCGCCACGAGAGCAAGTCAATTCACTGCCATAGGTCTCATCGCCGTGGCGCCCGATCACTGAACAGGGGGATTTCCGCAGAGTAGGTCAATGAAGGACCATGATGGTTCGATTTTGGCATGCGTTCACCGTGCGCTGGAAGATCACTGCGCTTGCAGCCCTTCTGATTTTCCCTGTTGCTTGGAGTGTCATCGCAGGATTGGTGAAGACGACCAAAGCGCACGGAGCGAGCGCTGTCCCGGCATACACCGTTACCGACATGGGGACACTTGGCGGTTCGCTTGCTTTCGCCTTTGCCGTCAACACCCATGCGCAGGCGACGGGTATCTCGACACTGGCAGGCGACCAGGTAGTACACAGCTTCCTCTGGCAAAATGGGACGATGACCGATCTCGGTACACTTGGTGGGTCATACGTGCAGGCCAATAGCATCAACGATAGCGCTCAGATCGTCGGTGGCGCGTACCTTTCCGGCGATGCGAGCTATCATGCGTTCCTGTGGCAGCAGGGCACGATGACCGATTTGGGTACACTGGGCGGCCCAAACAGCCTGGCCTGGTGGGTCAATACGGCTGGACAGGTTGTAGGTGATTCCATCACCGCGAGCGGCGATGACCATGCTTTCCTGTGGGACCACGGCGTGATGCATGATCTTGGCACGCTGGGAGGCGCGAGCAGTGTCGCGTTTGGGATTGACGATAACGGCCGCGCCGTGGGCGCCTCGGCTATCACGAATGCTGTGTCGTACGCTCCGGGCGACCCGAGTACATTTGCTGGCTGCCACGCGTTCCAGGTGAGCCAGGGTACGATGACTGATCCCGGAACTCTCGGCGGGAGTTGGTCGGTCGCGAATCCATCCAACAACAGTGGCGACACCATCGGCTTCTCATCGCTCCCAGGCGATGCAAACTATGCGGCTTTTCTCTATCGCTCCGGCGTGATGCACGCTCTCCTACCAGTCGCTCGTGATCCCAATAGCGTCGCCAATGGGGCAAATGATAACGGCCAGGTGGTAGGCGCGTCGGGTGACCAGATCTTCGACGTGTCGCCGAATCGCGCGGTCCTGTGGCAGGGCGGTACGGGTATGGACCTCAACACCATAATTCCGTCCGATTCACCTCTGTATCTCCTCTGGGCATTCGGCATCAACGAGCCTGGGCAGATCGTGGGTGAAGGCGTCACCATCAGCGGGGAGGCTCATCCGTTCCTGCTGACGCCAACCTCATCCGATGGTTCCACACTCGGAAAGCGCAACGATCACGGGGCGCCCGTGACGATGCCCGCCATCGTGAGACGTGCACAGAATCAACATGTATTTGGACACTAGCAATGGATGCTGATCCTGTGTTGTCGTAAGGTTAGTCACTCGGACAGAGCATCTTCCGTGGCGCAGAACACAACGCCGGTCACGCGAGCGAGTAGTCGCAGCGTGGCCGGTTTTCGTTGGCGTTTCTGTATCATGGCGTCGCCGACTCATATCAATTCCGCTTTGGCCCTCGACGTTTGGCGATGTGTTTGGGCCACCAGTAAAAGCACGTCGTGGAGCGGATGAGTTCGGGCCGGTGTTGGAGCGCGAGGCAGCGCGCGAACTGGGCGTCTTCGAGGTCCTCGATGGTGGCGAAGTGCTGGTTGACCAGCGCGGCGTTGGTGAGCAGCCAGAGATGCTCAGCGGGCTGCAATTCAGGGGAATACGGTGGCAGGAAGAGCAGATGCACGTGGTCAGGGACCCGCAGCTTGACGCTGGTATGCCAACCGGCGCGATCAAGCACGAGCACAATCTGCTTGCGGGGACTGGCGCCGACCTGGCGCGCAAACGCGGCGAGCTCGACCTCAAAGACGGGAATGCTGACGGTCGTAGCCAGATGGAAGACGGTCCGTCCCGAGGCGGGATGGACCTGCAGGGACAAAGCCCACCAGATAGCGCCATTCAAAGCGGTGCTGCACGGTGGCGACCGGCCGCTGGCCGATTGGCGCCCAGATGCGCCGTAGGAGTGGCTTGAGCCCAATGCGATGTTCGTCGGTGAAGGCGGTCGCCCACAGCTCGATGTGCGCCTGAGGAAAGGCCGTCGCCATCGCCCGCGTGCCTCGGCCTCACTTTTTTTTGAAGGTCTCTTGCTGTTCGGCATCGGCCAAAGCATGCTGCGGCCGGGGGACTTGTTGACTGTGCTTGAGGCGCTGCAGATAGTCCCAGCCGCGTTGCGTGGCGACTGGGCGACCGAGCTTGGCTGCCATCCAGTCGGCCACGTCACGTGCGCGCCAGCGTTTCGCCCCAGCGGGCGCAGGACCCGCCAGCGCCGCCCGCAACTCCTCCTGCTGTGCTGCCGACAACATGCGTGGCGCGCGCCACGAGGTGGTGTGCTGGCGGTTGACCAGGGCGGCTGGCCCCTGCTCGTTGTAGCGCTTGGCGATCTGGCCAATCCAGGCGCGCGTGTAGCCGGTGGAGTCGGCAATGGCGGTCGCCGTCCGACCGCGGGCCAGCAGCCACAGGATCTGCCACCAACTCCGCTCGTGTGGCTCGTAGGAGGCGCGGTACCGCTGTTCGAGGTCGACGATGCTCAGATGCGTCGCCAGATGAATATGTCTACCCATGCCCTGATTGTACGAGGCCCGTCAAGGAAACCGTATCACCCCCTCTGCGTGACTGAACTGCGAATCTGTTGCTCTCGCTGGAGAAACGTTGGCGCGTAACGTCCCTTATGTCGCGAGTCTCTCTATGCGCGTATCGGCTTTTGAACTATTCGCTCGCTTCTGAGCACATATCTCTTTGCATGCATGTATTGAGACATTCGGCTGGAGTGTCGCCCCAAGGATTCGGGAGGAAGGTACCCTGACGACATGACGACGCCGACGTTGGGCTGAGGTCTAGGCTTACTGTAAGACGGCAATACCCATGACGACATCTGGACCTTGCTCTACTACGACGCGGGTAGTTGGGGTATCGTTCGCCAGCAGCAGTAACCTCCTCGCGACCAGCCAATAAACTGAAACTTCCCCTCTCGCTCTTGTGGAGGGGGAGTTTGCTTGTACCCATGGGGTAAAGGCTCAAGGAGGATTGCTTGGATACTGCATTCGTAGTTGGCCTATCGCCGCATTGAGCAACCCCGCCTCACCGGCTCACACATCGAGCACTCCTTATCTTCAGTTCAGGTATGTCTCACCTGCCGCTTATCTCTTGATCGCATACTTGCTGTAGTGGCTGATTGTCTGATTGTCTGATCGTAATGGCTATCTTTGCTCCCCTGGTACGACTCATCGCGCGCGCCTACTTTCGATACCTACACCCGTATGGATTGCTCAGCGCAGAGCAGGCTCGACTCCTCGCACGTACTCGCACGTACTCGCACGTACTCGCACGCACACATGCTTTTCACCGTGAAATGTTCCCAGATGGCAGTTTCACCATGCTATCGCCATGGTCTGCGGGAAACAAGGAGCTGCGGGATGGACATCGAGACGCTTCATTTGTCGAGCATCATGGATGCTGACCGCTTTGCCGATCTCGAGTATTTCGTACGCCACACAGCATTTATCATCTGTCACAAATCGGAACCCGTAGACACGCTTCTAGCGATTTTGCGCTATCTCCCTGCCGATAGTCCACGAATTGTCGTCACGAACTGCCCTTCGCGAGCGTTCGAGCAACTGAACGATGCGCTGAGTAGCCAATCCATGTCACGCAGCGCAACCTACCTTATCCACCAGAAGGATGAGCGCGTCGCCCATTTGTTCCGGGAATGCGGCGTCTCCCAAATCCTCGATGCGAGCGGCGCCGTCGCGGATGGCAAGGGCGAGGGCATGTACATTGGGGCGATTCTCGCGTCGCTGCTGGGCATCTCCGAGTGGATTGTTTACTTCGATGCCGATAACTACGCCCCTAGCGCGTTGCTCGAATATATCCTCGCGATGGGGCAGTTGTTCACGTCATCCGCGGGGGCATATCCGTTGCTCGTGGGCAGCCGAGACTATCCAGCGCAGGCGGCGCTTCATAATGTGCGGGTTCATTGGGCCTCGAAGCCCGAATATGACGGCGTGACGTTTGTGCCTCAGCCGCCAATACTCGGTCGCTGCACGCAGGTCATCGCTCCTCTGTGCGAAGAGTTGCTACAGGCATGGCAGCCAGAGAACACGCAACGCCTACTCACGCCGAATGCCGGAGAGCAGGGGATGACGATGGCGGCGGCCATGGCGCTGCGTTTCTCGTCGGGCTTCTCCATCGAGACATTTCAGTTGCTCGAACTGGCGTCCA
The DNA here is from genome assembly GCA_036391835.1 of Ktedonobacterales bacterium. GTDB lineage: Bacteria > Chloroflexota > Ktedonobacteria > Ktedonobacterales > JADMIN01 > JAKAIY01. The sequence goes on from DASVZC010000073.1 coordinate 33,857, forward strand.
TTGAAGCGCGGCGCGCTCGCACGCGTCGAGCGGAATCGCCGATGCGTGTGCGGCTGCAGCAGTACCTCTCGGGCAGCCCGCATTTCCACGAGAAGAAGGATGATGCTCACATTCGCGGCATGATCGCCGAGAGCCTGGGATGCTTCCTGGCGTTTCGCCGCTACCTGCCGCCCTATCTGATGCAGCGCATCGCTACGCTCGCGAGCGAACTGGATATCTGCCTCACGCGTCCCACGATCTATCCCGCCATCCGCAGCCTGCAACTCGTGCGTTACGGCGACTTCCCAGCGCAATTTCGGCTGGATGCCCGCGTGGAAGGCGTGTCGGCGTAGGGCGCAGTCTGCGTTCACTGTGGGTCAATGTATGCCGTCGTCGCCTCGACGCGTGACCGAGAGTTGTAGCCGCAGGGACGCTTGTGTAGGTAGTAGTACAAGTCGTGATTGCGGCTGTTCGTAGGCATTGGACCGAGCGATCGAATGGCTCACGACGGGAGACAGGAGCGCTGCCATCAGCATGCATCTCCTGTCTCCGCTTTATCTATGAATTGAGGCGGTTGACTACCTGCTCAGCGCACTGCTGAAGCTCGTTCTGTTGCGTGGCGTCGTCGGGCTTGGTGTTCATATGGAAATCGTCGCACATGAACGCGACATTTCCATATATCACGTAGAACGCATCCACATAGAAGCTCATGCCACTTTCAGACACTGATGCGGCGAGGAATTCCGCCTGATCACCTACCCCACTGACAGGCGTCGTCGTCGTTATGGTGGCCCCAGGGGAGCTCTCCAGCTGGCTTACTAACTGAGCTATTGTGGCCTCTGGCACGGGCTTGGGTCCGGTGTATGCTTTTTCATCGATCAGTATCTTCACGATGGCGAACTGAGCCTGCGGCGGGTCGTATCTACACACACCCACCTCTGGACTCGACTGCGCGTTGATGGTGGTGGCCTGTACGGGCGGATTCATGATCTGGTTGGCCTGGGCTACCGTCATGATGCTCTGGCAATAGGCTGCTGTGATGGGCGGCGGGGTCGTGGGTTTGGGCTTGGGCATCGCAGTGGGCGCCGTGGATGAGGCTCCGCCAGTTGATGCGCCGCCGGTCGATGTTCCGCCTGTGCCAGCGCCGCATGCCGCCAGCGAGAGCACGCCTGCGAGCAGCGCGATACGGATGAGCGCCAGAGAGAGCGATTTCACCACTTACCTCCTAGAATTGCCGCTGTTGACTGTCATGTTGCCCGTCGCTGGAGGCGGCAACTGCGCGACGAGGATGATTCCGCCAGGATAGGGGTCCGCCCAGACCTGCGCGGTGGGTAGCGCACGCTCGATCAGCGCACGGAACTCAGGAACTGATTGACCGTCAAGCGCGCAGACCAACGCGCCACCAGGTCGTAGCTTCGCGGGGGCCTGCTCGAACAGCCGCGCCGCCGTGGGCATGGATGGCTCGAGTTGGCCGCAGACAGCCACATCCACCGGCTCAGGAACACTGGCGAGCCCGTCGCCCGCTTGCCAGCTGATGAGTAGGTTAAGCAGGTAGCGGGCGCCGTTGGTGGATGCGGTCTCTAGCGCTGTCATGGATGGCTCCACAGCGTAGATGCGGGTGAAGCGCGGCTCCAGGGCGGCCAGCGCCAGAGCGATCGCGCCGCAGCCCGCCCCGATGTCGGCTGCCAGCAGGTCGCCGGGAGCGTGATGGCGCGCGACCTGGAGGACAGTCTCCAGCAGCCTCCACGCGCTGGGCGCTGGTAGCGGATCGTCGCGCCCGACGATCAGTTCCATCCCCATGAACTGCAGACGCCCGGTGATGTGGGGCAGCGCCTCGCCCGCGACCCGCCGCGCCACCCACGCGGCGAACATCTCCGCGTTTTCCCTGCTCACGCTGCGACCGGGTTGGGTGTGGAGAAGCGCACGGGGCGTGTTGAGCAGGGCTCCGAGCAGCGTGGTGGCCTCCTCGCGTGGCGCGAGCGATCCCGCTGTGGCGAGGATCGACTCGGCGTGAGCGAGCAGCGCGTCCGAGGTCAGCGGAACATCCGGCTCGGCGGGCATGGGCTGCGAATCGGTTCCCTGAAGATGGCTGGCAGGCGTCGCCCCGCGAGCGCCGACAGCACCGTATGAACATGAGCAATTGTGCCTGGGAGATGACGGCAGACTCCACAGAGAATCCGTAGCGAGCCCGTAAGATACTCGTAACCTGGCGTCTTCGATAGCGTGTGGCGCAGTGCTATAATGCGGGCGATGACCGCTGGGCTGGTGGACCCGGAGGGCGCCATGGGAGCGACCGATAATTCTGACTTCGCCAGCCTGCTGCGAGGCTATCGACGGCGCGCCTTGCTCACGCAGGAAAAACTGGCGGAGCGCGCCGGAATCAGTCCGGCAGCGATCAGCCTGCTCGAGCGTGGGTTGACGCAGGCGCCGCAACTCGGCACAGTACGGTTGCTCAGCGCTGCGTTGAAACTCACCCCCGAAGAGGAAGTGGCGTTCACCACAGCGGCGCAATGGGCGCCGCGCGCGCAGCATTTGGACGAGTCAGCGAGCGCTCCAAAGATTGCTGATTCCGCACCCGGCGGCGACCTTCCGCTGCCGCTGACACCACTGATCGGGCGCGAGCAGGAGGTCGCTACGCTGCTCGATCTGCTGGCGCGGCCAGAGTCGCGGCTGCTGACGTTGACCGGGCCGGCAGGGGTGGGCAAGACGACGCTGGCGCTCCATCTGGCCGCGCGGCAGAGACACGAACATGGCTGTGATGTGGTCTTTGTCGATCTCATTCCGGTGCGCGAGCCTGCCCGAGCGATCGAGGCGATGGCGCGTGCGCTCGACATCCCCGACAGCGGCTCCACGCCACTGCGTGATGCGCTCGTCCTCGCTCTGCGTGCGCGTCGGCTCACACTCGTGCTGGACAACTTTGAGCAGGTGGCGCTTGCCGCACGGGATGTGCTGGAATTGCTGATCGCCTGCCCACAGGTTCAGGCGCTGGTGACGAGCCGCGCGGCCCTTAACGTGCGCGGCGAGCGTCGATTCGCACTTGCGCCGCTTGCGCTGGCGACGTCTGAGCAGATGGACTCGCTCGACGCGCTGCTGCGTGTTCCTGCGGTGGCGCTGTTCGTGGAGCGGGCGAGCGCCGTGGCGCCTGGCTTCACCGTCGCGACACTGGAAGATGGGCGGCTGGTGGCGGGAATCTGCGCGCGGCTCGATGGGCTGCCACTGGCGATTGAACTGGCGGCGGCGCGCGCTGGCTCGATTGGTCTGCGCGACTTGCATATGCGGCTGGCGCGGCCTGCTTTGCTGGGCGCGCTGGCGCAGGGGCCGCACGACCTGCCCGACCATCAGCGGGCGATGCGTTCGGCTATCGCCTGGAGTTATGACCTGCTGAGCGCGGAGGAACGGCGATTGTTCCGCTGGCTGGGCGTCTTCGCTGATGGAGCGACCATCGATGCTCTCGGAGCCATTCTCGGCACGGATGATGACGCGTTGATGGACGGCGTGACCGCGCTGATGGGCGCCAGCCTGATCCACGCCGCCGAGAGCGCGGGCGCGCGACGCTACACGCAGTTGGTTACGCTGCGGGCGTTCGCGCAGGAGCAGTTGAGCGCGGAGAGTGAGTGGGAGGAGGCGCGGCGGCGGCATGCTGAGTATTTCCTCAAACTCGTGGAGTTGCTCGTTCCCAGCGGCTCCAATCAACCTGAAGCCGCGATGGCGCTCGTGGAGATGGAGTATGAGAATGTTCGCGCGGCGCTCGCCTGGGCGCTAGAGACGCGAGCGACGGCGCACGGCCTACGGATGGTGGGCGCGCTGCGACGATTCTGGGCCAGCCATTCACAGTATGTGGAGGGGCTGGACTGGCTCGAGCGCTTCATCGCGCAGGCCGACGAGCCTGTGACGCCCGAGGAGCAGGCCGCGCTGGCGGAGGCGTGGACCGGTGTAATGGTGATTACTCACCGGCAAGACCGCTTCGAACGGGCGGCGGAAGCGGGTGAGCGGGCGCTGGCGTTGCGGCGCGCGCTGGGCGACAAGACACAGATCGCCTACGCCATGATGAATTTGGCGAACCCACTTGTCACGCTGCACGAGTATGCGCGCGCAATCGAGTTGCTCGAAGCCTGTTTGGTGATCCATCGGGAAACGAAGAACCGGCCTGGCATGATCTTCCCGCTCATGAATCTAGGCACGCTCTATTACGAACTGGGGCAGCCCCGCCAAGCGCTGACCTACTATGAGGAGAGCCTGGCGCTCAGTCATGAGGCGGGCGAGAGTGATTGGGCGCGGGGGCTCACCCGGGATAATGTAGGCGAGGCGTACGTCGTGCTGGATGAGCCCGCTCGCGCGATCGAGATCACACTGGAGGCCCACCAGGTCTTCCAGCAGGCGCATGACAGCTTTGGCGCGGCCACGTGCGCCTTCACTCTGGGGCGTGCGGAATGGCGACTCGGGCATATAGAGGCTGCGCGGGCCTATTTTGACGAGGCAGAGCGCCTTTTTCGTGACCTGGGCAATCAATCCATTGTCGGACGCATCCAGTATTTTCGCGCCAGTGTCGCGCTCGCCCAGGGTGATGTCACGGCGGCGCAACGCGATCTGGCTCAGGCGCTCGGTGGCCTCATCACGCGAACGCGCGCGCATGAGCTGGACTGGCGAGTGGTCGAGCGTGTGGGGACGCTGGCGCTTTGGCGCGGCGAGCCAGATTGCGCGGCGCGGCTCTACTCCGCGGCGCAGGTGAGCCGTGAGGGAACGCCTGGACCAGTGGACCCAGCCGAGCATGACATGCGGGCAGATGACCTTGGGCGACTACGCACGGCGCTTGGCGAGGACGCCCTGGAGCAGGCGCTGGCCGCGGGCCGCGCGCTCTCGCGGGACGAGGCCGTCACGCTAGCGCGCGAGGAATTGACGCGCCAGGATCGATAGGGAACATACTGTATTACCTCGGAGTGTTTGCGGCGGGAGGCTCGACGTAGTACTGCTTGGCGAGGTCAGCCGGCATTGCGCGCGCAGGGTCAGTCTCCATGATTTTTCCCGCGTGTTCCAGCGATCTCGCAACCAGGCTCGAACAGGTCTCCTGGCTACCAAGTCCTAGGTCGAGCTTGATGCCGGTCACCAATGAAAGCGCAATGCTGATGATGTTGAGCCAACCAAAGGATTGATGGAGACTCCATTCAGCGAACTGCACAGCGTGCGTGCGCTCGTCATTGGAGGCCTGGATCCGCACAAGGTAGTATTCGACAGCCGTGTATTTGGAGATCTGCGCGCGGTGTACGCCGCTTTCGTCCGCTTCGATGAGCCCGCCATCTGAGTCAACAAGGAGCGCTGCGTGGTTCCAACGCGTGTACCTGCGGTCCGGCCCACGAAAGCGTAGCCGCTCGCCAACGCGAATCAGTCTACCCAGCCACGAGTTCCCATGGGTCAGGATGAAATCACCGGGCAGGAGATCGAGCGTGGTTTCACCCGGCCCGAATCGCCGAATCTGCGTCTGCTCCAGAGACGTTTCCATTAGCCCGCGCTGCTTGTCGACCAAGCCACTGCTCCCTTCACGCTGCTCCCTCCACTGATGAGTCACGCGCTCATAGCGTCGCATGCAGGCAGGCGTTGTAGGGAGTGAGTGGTTGCTACCATAATAACGCCTATCAGCCTCGGCGTACATGAGAGATGTCATGTGTTTCTGGTAGCACCCGTGTGTTAGGTATTGGGGCGCCGAATAGGAAGGTATCTGGGCTCCCACATCAGTTCGCGGATGCGCGCTTCGAGTTCCGTTGGCGTCAGGCGCTTTGCCACTCTGTCGTCCGCCGCTGCCAATCCGACTGCCAGCGCTACCCGCCGCGACACGTCGCGTACGTCTTCAATCGGTGGATAGAGTGACTCGGTGGGGTCGCGCCGCGACGGAGAGCACATGCTCAGCGCGTGCGCCGCAGCGATAAACATCCCGTCGGTCACCAGACGCGCCTCTGAAGCCATGACACCTAGCCCCACCCCCGGAAAGATGAAGACGTTGTTGCACTGCCCTATCTGAATAGTCCGTCCCGCATACGTCACGTCTGCGAATGGGCTGCCCGTGGCCACCACAGCGCGCCCATCGGTCCATGTGATGAGATCGATGGGGGTCGCCTCACTCTTCGAGGTCGGATTCGAGAGTGGGAAGATGATGGGGCGCTGCGTATGACGCGCCATCTCGCGTACGATTGCCTCGGTAAAGGCTCCCGGTATCGCCGCAGCGCCGATGAGAATGGTCGGATGCGCTTCCCTGACGACATCTTCCAGTGTGAGGGGTCCGGAGGATGCTGCGCTCCACGATGCGACACGCTCATACGGTTGTGCGAAGAGCCGCTTGGCGGCGTCGAGATCGGTTCGTCCATCGTGCACGAGTCCGTGGCTATCTACCAGCCAGATCGCGCGGCGCGCTTCATCTGGCGCGGCGCCTTCACTCACCATCGCCGCAACCACCTGCTCACAGATGCCAGTGGCGGCAGAGCCAGCGCCCAACACGACGATGCGTTGCTGCGCCAGCGTAGAGCCAACCAGCGCCACTGCCGAGAGCAAGCCGGCGAGAGTCACCGCGCCAGTACCCTGGATGTCATCATTGAAGGAGCGCACTGTCTCGCGATACTGGTCAAGCAGGCGTCGCGCGTTGCTTTTTGCGAAGTCTTCCCACTGGAGGACGGCATGAGGAAAGACATCGCTGACACTTTGAACAAAGGCGCCGACAAAGGCGTCATACTCGGCGCCGCGCACGCGTTCGTGTCGCCAGCCGAGATAGAGCGGGTCGGCGAGCAAACGCGCGTTGTTTGTGCCGCTATCCAGCACAATAGGGAGTGTCGTCGCGGGATGGATGCCAGCGCAGAGGCTATAGAGCGCGAGCTTGCCGATGGGAATATCCATCCCGCCCACGCCAAGATCACCCAGGCCAAGGATGCGCTCTCCATCGGTGACGACGATCACGCGCACATCGCGATACGCGCGGCTGCGCAACATGCTGGCGATGTCCTCGCGCTGCGGATAGGAGATATATAACCCGCGCGGCTTGCGGTAAATATGACTGTACGATTCGCTGGCCTCACCAACTACTGGCGTGTAGATGATCGGGCTCATCTCGCGGATGTGCTCCTGCAAGAGCCGGTAGAACAGCGTTTCGTTGCGGTCTTGCAGGGAAGCGAGAAAGATGTAGCGTTCCAGATCCGAGTCTTTGCGGCAATAGTTCTCGTAGGTGCGCGCAAGCTGTTCTTCGATGCTGGCGACATGTGGCGGCAGCAGGCCCAGCAAGCCAAGCTCGCGCCGCTCATCTGCTGGAAATGCGCTCCCTTTATTCAGCAGCGAATTTTCCATTAGGGATTCGCCGGTCAACGTGGTTTCGACGACCGCCTCACCGTCGTGTGTCACGATGTGGGCGTTCTGCGCAATGGGCATAGTGTAATCAGCCATTCGAGGTTCCTCAATCTCGCGTCGTAGACGTAGTCAAGCGTGTCAGCGCAGACCTATATTGCAGGGTAGACTAACGCGCCATGTTCTCTTTATGGCTGTAGTGCGAGCCTATCACAATTTCGTATCAGCGCTGGCGCCAGAGCGTCACAGGCAGGGCGCCGTTCCGTGCGATGTGTCACCCAGAGTTGTGGCCAGGGCTGTCGTGCCCGCTGTGCTGACCTGTAGATAGATTGTGATGGCAGTGTGACAAGCAATCTATGCTCCTGCGTTGGCGCGGGCGATGGCGATGGGGCGCAGGACCAGGCGCATGTCGGATCGTCGTGGTTGACGCAGGGACTCGGTGCGAGGAGTAATAGGTGGTATTTGACCGCATCTGCACCGCACAAAGCACATGCGCTCAGTGCGTGGGCAGAGCACGCTGGTCAGCCGATTACTCCGACTTCGCCTAGCGCCTCGGCTATAGCATCCTCCAGCGAGAGCGCTCGCCCCGCTGCGAAGGCTGCCGCCCAGGCCACTTCCCCCATCGCCTCGCGCGCAGGCGCCACCAGAGCCTCGGTTTCTGCCTGATCTACGGGTACCTGCGGGAAGCCAATAGGCTCACGCAGTTTCGCGGCCACTCCGAGCAACCGCGCTGCCCGAGTTCCTGAGCCTCTCTCTGCTGCGATGTTCGCCAGGTACTCGACTGTCTCCGCGATTAGCCGCGGGTCACCAACCTCTCGCGCTAAGTCCAGCGCCTCCCTCAGGAGCGATCTCGCACGGCTCGATTCTCTCTGCCGTCGCACAACCTGACCCAACGCCATTAGGTTGATCGTTTGGAGGTGTAAGTCGCCAGCCTGCCGTGCTAGCGTCAGACTCTCGCCTAGACTCGCCGCTGATCGGTCTAGAGCGCCTAGATGGTAGTAGAGGTACCCCTGGTTGCAGAGTGCGCTGGCCTGAACGCCCAGATCGGCTTGCTTCCGTGCCTGCGCAATGCTTTCTTCCATAATCCCGAGCGCCAGCGCCTTGTCCCCTTGGAAAAAGGTAGCAAGGCTTAGTCGATGCAACGCCTCCACTGCAACTCCGATGTTTCCCATGGTTTTTGCGAGCGTCGCGCATGACCCCAGGAGGTCACTGGCTAACGGATAATTAGCATGCCATAACGCGCATACACCTGCCGCGCTAAGCGCCTTCACCCGAATCATCTCATCTAGTGGTACATCTGTAGTTGACGGTCCATTCTGGCTGTCGCTCAGGGTCGACAGAAGCCAGGTCAGGCCCTCACCAATTCGTCCGCGCCAATACCAATACTCCTTCAACGAGGCAGCTAGATGCACGGCGAGCGTTGTAGCGCCAGAGCCCTGTGACCAGCCTAGCGCCGCCCGCAGATTGTCATGCTCGCGTTCCAGTCGGTCGAGCCAGAGCCGTGCCTGCCGACCGTTAAGATGTGGCTCCGCTTGTAGCGCCAGCGTCAGGCAGTAGGCCGCATGTGCCTGATGTAACTTGGGCTCCTCTCCGCTTGCCTCGAGTTGCTCCAGCGCGAACTCGCGGATGACGTAGAGCATGCCAAAGCGCGCCTCACCCGCCTCGTCCTCGCGAGTCTGTACCAGGTTGTGATCCACCAGTCGACTCAAGCCATCGAGGATATCTAGTCTTAGCGACTCAACGCCCACTGGAGCGATGCACACCGCCTCCGCTGCTTCCAGTGTGCAGCCTCCCACGAAGACCGCCAGTCGCCGGAAGAGCCGCTGTTCCTCGGGTGAGAGCAACTCATAGCTCCAGGCGAGCGTCGCCCGCATCGTCTGCTGCCGCTCCTCGAGATCGCGCGCGCCACCCGTCAGAAGAGGAAGCGAACGCTCCAGACGCTTGAGGAGCGCGGGCGGAGGCAGCAATTTGACACGGGCGGCGGCCAGTTCGATCGCCAGTGGCAGCCCATCCAGACGTGCGCAGATCTCCGCGACGGCCGACGCTGTGGTATTGGTCACCTGGAAGTCTGCCATTGACTGCTGCGCCCGCTCGATGAAGAGTGTTACCGCCGCATACTGCGAGAGGCTCGCCAGTGATGGGAGATGCGCGGGATCGGGCAGCGCTAATGGGCGCAGCGTATACTCATGCTCGCCACGCAGATGCAGCGGTACGCGGCTGGTCACCAGCGCCTTCACGCCCGGACAGGCGCTAAGGAGGTCAGCGACCTCGGGCGCCGCTGCCACGATCTGTTCGAAGTTGTCCAGGACGAGCAGCAGGCGTTTGTCGCGCAGATAGGTCCGCAACACATCTCCAAGTGGTGTCGCGCCCAGCGCTTTGAGGTCAAAGACCTGCGCGACAGTAGGCAAGAGTAGGGCGGGATCAGTGAGGCGCGAGAGGCGTGTGTTCCAGACCCCATCTGGGAAGGCGTCGAGCACTTCGGCTGCCGCTTGCAGACTCAGCCGCGTCTTGCCAATGCCTCCAGCGCCCGTCAGTGTCACCAGCCGCACATCGTCGCGACTCAGCAGCCCGCGCACCGCAGCGACCTCGCGCTCACGTCCCACGAGCGCGCTCGGTTGGACTGGTAGGTTGTGGAGGTGAGCGTCGAGGGCGCGCAGCATCGGGAACTCGTTTGGCAATCCCGGGGCGATGGCTTGATAGACCTGCTCGGCTTGCTGCAGGTCTTTGAGCCGGTGGCGTCCCAGGTCGCGCAGGCTGACCCCGTCGGGCAGATCGTGCCGGACCAGTTCCGCCGTCGCTGCTGAGAGCAACATTTGCCCACCATGTCCAGCGGCGGCGATACGGGCGGCACGGTGGACGTCGAGGCCGATATACTGTCCGCCGACCAACTGCGGCGCGCCGCTGTGCAGGCCCATTCGCACCCGTAGCGTGACGCCAGAGGGCCAGGGATGCGCGGCCAGCGCCTGTGTCGCCTGGATGGCGGCGGAGATTGCCTGGGGCGCGGTGGGAAACGAGACGAAGAACGCGTCGCCCTGGGTATCTACTTCGTATCCACCGTGTGCAGCGAAGGCTTCCCGCAGGAGTCGCTGGTGGCTGGCCAATACATCGGCATAGGGGTCGCCGAGGCGCTGCAGTAATTGTGTCGAGCCCTCGATGTCGGTGAACAGAAACGTGACGGTCCCCGTCGGTGGAGAAATCGGAGGTGATGGGGATGGTGGTGTGGTCGCGAGCGGTGAGCCAGACTGGGGCTCCGTCGCGGGGCCAGTGTGTGGTATCACCAGCGCCATGCCGTGGGCTGCGGCAAGGAAGGTCGCGCGGTCAGAGCTGATCAGGTTGAGCGCATCGGCCAGCAGACGCACGGTGGCTGGTCGCGGATTGGTGCGCGCGCCGCGCTCCAGATCGCTGACGCCGCGTGGGCTGAGCCCCGCGCGTTCCGCCAACTCTGCTTGGCTGAGTCCCGCCGCGAGCCGATGGCGCTTTAGCGCCTCACGAAAATCGGCAGGAGCGTGCGACGCAGGCCAAGATGACGAATCCGACTGCATGGCGCGCCTGTCCTTGTCCAGGGCGATAGCGGAGATGTCATTCCACTAGCCAAGCAACGCTCTTGGTGGGTCAATCTCGGCGAGTACAGGCGAGTATGGGGAGAGCATCGATGCTCTGGAAATTGGCCTATGTGTGACGATGGAAGAGTTACCGTGTCAGCGTAGAGAAAGTGTAGATGGACCAATCTACCGCGTATGATAGCACCCCGCTTTTCTC
>DASVZC010000074.1:0-11005 GCA_036391835.1 Ktedonobacterales bacterium
GACGCCTGAGCGTGACCACCTTCACGCCGCACTCGCCCGTCACCGCTGAGGGCTTGCGCCGCTACCTGGGCTCTGGCGTCATCAAGGGCATCGGCCCCAAACTCGCCGAGCGCATCGTCAGCGCGTTTGGCGAGCAGACGCTGGCCGTCATCGAGTTGGAGCCTGAGCGACTGACCTCGGTGAGCGGCATCAGCGCGAGCAAACGCGAACGCATCACCGCAGGCTGGGCGGCGCAGCGCGACATCCGCGAGATCATGATCTTCTTGCAGGGGTTCGGTGTTTCGCCGGGGTTGGGCGCGAAGATCTACGCGCAGTATGGCAAGGAGTCTATCGGCGTCATCCGCGAGAATCCGTACTTGCTAGAGCGCGACATCGCGGGCGTGGGCTTCCGCACGGCAGACACGCTGGCGGTACGGCTGGGCCTGGCGCGCGACAGCATCCCCCGCATGATGACTGGCGTGAAACACGTCCTCTCAGAAGCCGCCTCGTCAGATGGGCACTGCTATCTGCCGCGCGACGAGGTCGTGATCCGCGCCGCTGTGCTGCTGGAGACGCCGACTGACGCCACCGAGGGTATCGAAGCCGCCATCGAACAGTTGCGCGCCGAAAAAGAGGTCTTTGTCGAACCCGGCCCAGATGGCCCCCCCGATCATATCTATCTCGCGCCGTTCTTCTATGCTGAGAATGGTGTCGCGCGGCGGCTGCGGCTGCTGATGAATGCGCCAAACACGCTGCCGCCCGTCGCGGAGAGCGCGTGGGAGGGTGTTTTCGCGGCAGTAGCTCGGCGCGGCGCCAGGCTGTCGGAGAGCCAGCGTGCGGCGGTACGGCAGGCGTATGAGTCGAAGGTGATGACGCTGACGGGTGGCCCAGGCGTCGGCAAGACGACCACCATTCGCGCCCTGCTCGACATCCTTGATCAGCACGGCGTGGAGTATGCGCTGGCCGCGCCAACTGGCCGCGCCGCTCGCCGCATGACTGAAGCCACCGGACGCCCCGCGAGCACGCTGCATCGCTTGCTGGAGTTTCAGCCCGGCAATTACGACTTCGCCTACAACGAACACCGTCCGCTGCCGCAGCGCTTCATCATCGTGGATGAGGTGTCGATGCTCGATATTCTGCTGGCCTATCGGCTCGTGCGGGCAGTATCGCCGGATGCGAGCCTTCTGCTGGTAGGCGACGCTGATCAGTTGCCCTCGGTGGGGCCAGGCGCTGTGCTGGCCGACATTCTGGCGAGCGAGCGGGCGCCGTGCGCGCGCCTGACCGAACTCTTCCGCCAGGCGCAGGAGAGCGCCATCATCGTGACCGCTCACCGCGTCAACGCCGGAGAGGTTCCTTCGCTGCGCGCCGAGCCGACCAGCGATTTCTTCTTCCTGCGCGCCGAGACGCCCGAAGCCGCGCAGCGTCTGGTGGTCGATCTGGTGGCGCGCCGTCTCCCTGCGCGCTATGGCTTCGATCCTATGCGTGACATCCAGACGCTCGCGCCGATGTATCGCGGCGCGGCGGGTGTCACGGCGCTGAATCTGGCGCTACAGCAGCGGCTGAATCCGGGCGCGGCGTCAGGCGAAGGCTCCGTGACCTATGGTGACCACGCGCTGCGCGTCGGCGATAAGGTGATGCAGGCGCGCAACAATTACGACAAAGGGCCAGCAGGCGTTTTCAACGGTGACCTCGGCTATGTGACGGCGGTAGATGGCGAGAACGGCGTCACCGTCAACTTCCCCGATGCCATGGACCGTGGCGGCATCACCGTCTCCTATGAGCCACACGAACTCGATGAACTCGCCCTCGCCTATGCCTGCACCATTCACCGGGCGCAGGGCAGCGAATATCCGTGTGTAGTGATGCCCCTGGTAGCTCAGCACTATCTGCTGCTGCGCCGCACGCTGCTCTACACCGCAATCACGCGGGCGAAGCGGCTGTGTGTGCTGGTGGGTGATCCTCGCTCGCTGCGGCAAGCAGTAGAGAATAGCCAGCGCGCCGCCCGCTTCACGGGATTGGCCGAACGCCTGCGGGGACGCCAACTGCCGGGCCGCGAGCTAGAGGGTCTGTAAATGACGGCTGCTGTGGACTCAGTAGATTTGTCTATAAAGTTGACTTGATAAGTTAACAATAGGCCAGTTATACTCAGTCACGGTGGGGGGAATCATCTCGTCCCCCATCCCTCTGGCGCAGCGAGGCGACGTTGGCAGACAGTATGACAGGAGCGGAACATATGGCGGATACCGAGACAGCGACGACCGGGGCCGCAAGCCTGCGCGGCTATGCCCATCCCGAGACGTTGGTAGATACACAGTGGGTGTCTGAGCATCTGAATGATCCGAGTGTGCGGATCATCGAGGCGGATGAAGACCCGCTGCTCTACGAAGTGGGGCATATCGAAAACGCCGTCAAGCTCGATTGGCACGTGGATGTGCAGGACCCCGTGCAACGCGATTTCGTTCACAAGCCTGACTTCGAGGCGCTGATGAGCCGCTACGGCGTCAGCCCTGACACAACCGTCGTCTTTTACGGCGATAAGAACAACTGGTATGCGGCGTATAGTTTCTGGCTGTTCCGCCTCTACGGTCACCGCGACCTGCGCATCATGAACGGTGGCCGCGCGAAGTGGGAGGCCGAGGGTCGCCCCTACGTGAAGACGGCGCCACAGTTCGCCGCGACACAGTATGCCGCGAAGGAGCCCGATCTGAGCATCCGCGCGTTCCGCCGCCAGGTAGAGGATTCGCTGGAGGCGAAGCAGGGCGCGCTGGTGGATGTGCGCTCGAATGACGAGTACACCGGCAAGCTGCTGCACATGATCAACTATCCGCAGGAGGGCGCTCAGCGCGGCGGCCACATTCCCGGCGCGCAGAACATCCCCTGGGCGACGGCGGCCAATACCGATGGCACCTTCAAGTCGGTGGAGGAGTTGACGAGCATTTACGGCTCGAAAGGCGTGACATCGGACAAGCCAGTCATCACCTACTGCCGCATCGGCGAGCGGTCGGCGCACACGTGGTTTGTGCTGACCCAACTGCTCGACTATCCGAACGTGCGCAATTACGACGGCTCATGGACGGAGTGGGGCAACCTCGTCGGCGCGCCCATCGCCAAAGGCGAGTAACAACGTGTAGTCGCGAATGAGGTCACGGCCCTACACTGCCGACGCACGGTTAGGGTACGGTCGCGGCCTTGAAAGTCCGGCGCACGGCGCGCTGGGGCTAATGCCAATTCCGGACAGGTCATTGGAGTATGGCATGCGGTCGCTCCTCGTGGCGCGACCTCACCCCTGGCCCCTCTCCTACCAGGAGAGGGGTATTTTTGGCGCTCTGCGCCGTATCTCCGGCCCTCTCCTACCGGGAGAGCGGGGTCCCCGTGAACCAGCGGGGCAGGGCGGGGAGCGCTGGGTGAGGTCGGGGCGGCGTGAGGTACCTGTACGAATGCCAATACCCTGACCGGATGGAGTATAAAGCCCATCCGCGCCGCCGCAGGCTGGCGTCCCCAGGGCTTTTAAGCCTATCGTCTGCGTGCGCTGGCCTTTCAAGGCTGAGGGTGGAGAGGCGCAGGCCGACTGGTCAACGCCAATCCCAATCGTTTCTACCGTCGGCGTGATGAGCCACCGCGTGGTGGAGGAGGGGGCGCGTCGTCCCAGTCATCCTCATACTCGGCGTCGTATTCGCCGGTATAGCCTTCTTCGTCCTCGTACTCATCCGCGTCGCCATCATCTTCGCCATCAGCCCAAAGGCCGCCCTTGCCGACAGCCGCGCCAGTGTTGGTAGCCTGGGCGATCTTCGCCAGACGCGCTTTCGTGTGGATCGGCATGTCATCGACGGGGTCATAGTCCTTCACGCCGGGACGCCAGCGCAGGGCGAAGGAGTAGAGCGCCAGACCGAGGCCAGCCACCACGAAGATGAGCGTGAGCGAGAGCGGAGTGAACGTGTGCGATCCGACGTGCAGCCGACTGGAGCCGACGTAGAATCCTGTGAAGAGCGCTGCCCCCAGCAGGCTTGCGAAGGCTGAGTAGGCGTTTTCCGCCGCGCTGATCGCACGACGCTCGACGCCATCGCGTCCAGTCCGCAGCGCCTGACGTGCGCCTGTCACGGCTATCGCGTTCGCGATGCCCATCCCCAGCGCGGCGGCGAAGGAGATCATCCAGAGCGGGGAGAGTGCGAAGAGTACCAGCGCGATACCGGTCAGCATTAGGCCAGTGAGCATTTGGCGGGCTGGCTTTTTGGCTGGTCCGCGCGCATTTGCGAAATACGCGCCGAGCACCATGCCGCCTGCCTCCAGCGACGCCACCACGCCAAAATAGATCGGCGCGAGATTGAGTCGTTGGACGATGAAGAACACCTCAAGCGCAGACAGTCCGCCGCCAACCAGCGCGAGCGCCAGCAAGGTCAGCATCGCCGATGCGCTCTGCTTTCGCGCGCCTGCCAGGCCGACGCCTGCGCGGATGTCTGCCATCGCCTCAGTCGCTTGCGTTGGTCCCGCCTGATACCACTCTGGCAGCGCGAGTTCGCGCTGCTCTGGGCTGAGCGCCTCCGCTGAGGGATCGTCTACTCCTTCGCCATCCTCATCGAGCGCTGCGCGAATCAGATCGTCGCGGGTCGCTTCGTCGGGTGCGACTGCTGATGGCTGCGCCTGTAAATAGGCGCGCTGTTCCTCCGGCAGCGCGTCGAGCGCGCCGTCAGAGTTGGCCGAGAAGAGGAAGAGTAGCGCCGCTCCGATCGCCAGCAGAATAACGCGGTCACCCAGCAACAGGTAGAGCATTGCGCCAAAGAGTGGGCCCACCACCGATGCGAAGGATGAGGCGACGTAGAGATCGTTGGCTACGAGTTCGATTTCACCGTGCGCAAGGCATGTGCGCATGGCCGCCACTCGTAGCGCCTGCCGTAGTCGTCCACTGATACTAATCGTGAAGATGAGAATGTAGAGCAGTGGATAGATCGTCAGAAAGTGCATGGGGATGAGCGCGAGCGCCGCCGCCATGCGCAGACGGCCAAGCCAAGTGAGCAGGCGCGCGGGTTCTTTCACGTTCTCGAAGACGGCGCCGAGCGGGCCGACGAGCAGCCACGGAATGCCGAGCGCGAGCAACGCACCCAGGATAACCAGCGGCGATCTGGTGAGGCCAGCAAGCCAGATGATGAGGCCAACGCTCAGCGCGCTCTCACCCAGCAGCGACATGAACTCGCCGCGCCAGAGGTGTCCGGCATTGCCATCGTGAAAGATAGCGAACCCATCACGTCTGCGACGCACCGCTTCGACATGGACGGAGGACACTGCGCCAATGCCGCTCGCGGCCAGTGGGTCTGCATTCCAGGGGGCCGCTCCTGGGACACGACGTGGGCCGCGGCCACCTCCGGCATTTGGGTCGTAGGGACGATAGACGCTGGGCGCGCCTGCTTCTGGTCCCTGCTGCCAGCGTGCTCCACTGGCCGATGCGCCTCGGCTCCCAGAGCGGCTGTCCGGGCGGCTCTGCCACGAGCCGCCCGAGCCTCGCGGCGGATAGTCTCCCGGCATGCGTGTCTCCTCGAATTGGCGCGACTTGGGCGCCGCCCGCGCGCTGTGGACAACGGCCAGTATAGGGTTGCCGCGCGTGGGGTGTCAATCTGGCTGGCCCGAACGCCAACAGGCGCCGCCAGCATTGCGCCCGGCCCATCTGGGGGATGGCGCGGTGGGCGAAGCAGACGCATTTGATATAGTGGGCCTGCGTCATCGGCTGATCGGACGCGTCCAGGCAGGTCAGTAAATCTCCACGTCAGTGAGAATGCGATGTATCCCGAATACCCGCAGTATATCGGCCCCTATTACCCGCCACCGATGCCGCCGACGCCACGAAGACGTCCGAACATGGCGCTGCGCCTGGGCGTAAGTGTGACGGCGATGCTGCTGACCCTGTGTGTTGCGCTATGTGGCGTTGGCGTCGTGGTGAATCCGCAACTCGTCGCCCGCCTGGTTCCACTGGCTGCTGTCCATGTCACGGGCACGATCTATGGGCAGCAGGTGGCGCAGCGTGAGGCAGGCGCTCAGACACCATCGCCAGTGGTAGGCGCGACCATCGACTGTGGCAAAGAGCGTGCGCGCTCGGATGCGAAGGGACATTATTCACTGACGCTGCTGCGGGCGCGCGCATATAGTTGTGATGTCAGCGCGGCCCACTACGCGCCATCGGCCATTCAGTTTTCGCCCAGAATCTCCAGCGCGTATCAACTGGATGTGGGGCCAACAGTCGCGTCGACATCCGCTGAATGCGCAGTGGGCGCGATGCGAGAGACATGCCCGGCGCTGGCGCTCGTGGGAAGCGAATTGTCGGGTAAGGTGACGGAGGGTAGAAGCTCAGCGCCCATCGCCCACGCGACCGTGGACTGTTGGGATGACTCATCGGCAGGCCAGGCCGGTTTGCAGCCACCGACGCGCTATTCCACCACGACAGATACGCAAGGCCACTACACGTTGCGCGACACGCCGCCTGGCCCCTATCTGTGCGTGGCCAACCAGCAGGGTTCGCCGCAGCAGGTAGATCTCGCGCCCGCCACGACGACCACCGCTGACTTCAGTGTCTGCGGCTCCAACTGCGGTGGGGCGACCTTTCATCAAGGGATCGTGCTGCACACCTTCACGGCATATATCATCTTTTGGGCTCCGCCGGGCAGAGACTTTGAGCCAGGCGGCGATAATTCGCGCTTTGAATCGCTGACGCAGCAATATTTCGCGGATGTCGGCGGCACGAGTTTCTATGGCTTGCTCACCCAATATTGGGATCAATCTGGCCCAGTGCGGAACGTGGCGGCTGTCGGTGGAACATATGTGGACACACAGTCCTATCCACACGCTGGCACACGCGCGAATCCGCTGACCGACGATGATATCTCCGCCGAAATCAGCCGCGTGCGCAAGGTCAAGGGCTGGGGCGACACGCCAGGCACAACGTATGTTGTGGTGACTGCCTACAACGTGCAGGAGTGCGCGAAATATAGCAACGGCACGACGTGTTCATTCCCATCGAACGGCAACAATGGGTTTTGCGCCTATCACAGTTTCGTGCTGCCGGACGCGACCGCTACGGAATCGCTGCCGTACATCTACGCGGCGGACAATTATGATTGCGGATACCTGCCGACGTTCAACGACAACCCCGCGCCCTATGGCGACCAGCAAGCAGACTCGGTGATCAACTCCCTCTCGCATGAGCAGTTCGAGGTGGTGACTGATCCGATGACGCACGGCTGGTACGATGGCGATCCGTCCACAGGCGAGATTGGCGACAAGTGTGAGACGGCGTTCGGAGCAACCGACTGGAACGGCGCGACAGTGACGCTGAACCACGGCCACGGCTACGTGCTGCAAGAGGAATACAGCAATCTCGCCGGTGGCTGTGCGTATCAGTAGGGTAGTGGTCTGGCAGCTACCAGGCTGTGCGCGGCCCGTCAGCGGTTCCGGAGCCCAGGGCTTGCAGCGCGGCGACGGCGACAGCCTCCGCTTCGTTCATGCCTTCGCCATCCACCGGAGGCGCGCCGCCTGTGCGGGTGAGACGGCAGACGTGGTGCGTCATTGCGCCATCACCACCGAGCAGGCGCGCGGTGACCTCGCCTGTGGCCACGCGATAACCACGCCCGCGCAGCCACATCTTGAGCTTGCCCGCTGACGGTAGCCAGAGGCAATCGCGTGCGATACCCCGCGACTGCGGCCAGCGTCCCGTCGCATCGGCCAGCAGCAGACGCCCATCCGGCTGGACATTCACGACGAGCCAGAGGCCGACCAGCCCTTCATCCTGGGTGACGCCACCCAGCGCTGTCACCCAGTCGCCCGGCTGCGGGTCCCACGTCAGGCCCTCTTGGGCGAGCCGTCGCGCGGTCGCTGGTGTGACCAGATCCTCCCGCATGCTCCGCCACCCTTCGCGTCTCACTGACGTTCTGTGCTGCTGATCGTCGCGCTCATTCGCCACACTAGCAGGCATGGCGCGCTGGCGTCAAGCGCTCCGCCGACACACCTGCTTGACAGGCGGCGTCACGCGCGTCTACGCTGAGATGCGGCGATGAATATCCAGAGGGCGCGGACTGGCGCGGAAGGGAGCGGCGAGCGTGGCAGCGATGGTGGGCATCATCATGGGCAGCGACTCCGATCTGCCGGTGATGCGTGGCGCGGCTGAGATGCTGGAGCGCTTCGGCATCGAGTATGAACTGCGCATTGTCTCGGCGCATCGTACCCCCGACGACATGGCGGACTATGGCCGAACAGCGCATGAGCGCGGCCTGCGTGTCATCATCGCGGGCGCAGGTGGCGCGGCGCATCTCCCCGGCATGGTCGCCTCGTACACGCCGCTGCCTGTCATCGGTGTTCCGGTGCAGACTGAGGCGCTGCGTGGACTCGATTCACTGCTCTCGATCGTGCAAATGCCCGCGGGCGTGCCAGTCGCGACGGTCGGCATCAGCAATGCGCGCAACGCCGGGCTACTCGCAGCGCGCATCCTCGCGGCCAGCGACCCCGTGCTCCAGCAGCGGATGCTGGCGTATCAGGCCGAAATCGCGGCTGAATCGCGCGCCAAGAATGACCACCTCTCAGCGAAATAACGCCGCCACGTAGCCAAGATATCCACAACTTACGTCACTTATACACGCGAATGTGGATAACTCACCCCTGAGATGTGGATAAGTTTAAGACTGTGACACTCTCAATCCTCTAGAACGGGATGTGCTTCTTGGCAGCATCGGAACGGTAGCCCGCCTCCGCAGAAGCCCGCTCATCTGAGCGGTGGTTGAGGCTCCGACTCACTGACCAAAACAACGCCAGTGCAAACGGGACGACGCCCTCCTGGTGGCCCGTGTCCGGGCGACTACAACGTTCCAACTGGCTCACGCCACCCTGCCTGGCTGTTTATTCCGGGCAAGGACCCGTACGGGACCGGACCGTTGATACGTGACCTGAACGGGAGGGTCAATCCTCGCGCCAAAGGCCAGGGGATGCATGTTCACGCTGCCCACCACATCGCGATGTCCCTCAAAGGCACACGTCGTGCTTCGGCAGCGCCACACACGCCCCTTCACTTTCTGTTTGCGCCTACATACTGGACACTGGCTCGATGTTCCCCGCTCAGAACCAGTGAAGCTCTCGATGTGGGCTTGTGTCGACTTGTACGTGAGATACGCGATGTCTTGCCCATACTCCCATTGGGCCATGCGTTGGTTGTGATGGCGTCCACAGTTGCGGTTTCTGACTCCATAGGGATTCCCGATGAAGAGGCTCCCTACGCCGTGCCGCTGACAGAAGTTGATGATGGCTCGCGTCCCCTTGTGGCGCAGGTCGCGGATCTGGCGCTCTGTGCGAGCGCTCACCTTCCGGCGCGTCGCTTGGAGTTTCCGGTGACGGCGGGAACCTTTCTGGCAGCGCTTCCGCTTCCGGGTCAATCGCCCCACACCCATATTCTGTCGGCGTTTGAGCGTGCGGATGCCCCGCCCAGAGACCACCAGCGCCGCGCCTGTATTCGTGGTTACCGCCGCTTGGTGGATCTCGCCCAGATCAACGGCCGCGTGCGCCTCACCTGGGGCAGTTGCTGTTTGAGGGGTCTCAATCGCCACATGGAGTTCATAACCGTCGTTCCAGACCAGTTTGCAGGCCCCACTGCCTTCTGGTAGATCAACATGGAAGACAAGTGAGCCCCGCCCACGCCCCATCGGGAGCACGACACGTCCCTACTCGCGACTCACCGCCTGGGCGGGCCAGTACAACGGGTAAAATCGCTTGTCCTTGTAGGGGTAGCGTATCTTGGGGTTCGTCTTGCGCAGTTTGCGCGTCGTCTCGATGTTGGCGAGGAAGGCGTGGCAAATCATCTGCACGGTCTGGCTATGGAGCGCAAACTGCCCTTTGGTGACCTGTTGCAACTCGTCCCGCGTTGGCCAGCGCGTGTGCTGTTGACGCGTCATGAGGTGCCGGTCCCGGCAGAATGTCCAGACCCGCGCCGCTTCCATCTGCGCGTCTCGCAGGCGTGCTTGATAGCCCTTGCGCAAGGCGGTTAGGTGGTAGATGCGCACCGTCTCCATGTGCCGTCGCACCGTCCTTCCTGCTACGATTCTAACCGGAAGGAAGGGATGTATGCAAGGGGGTAACAAGGGGGTAAAACGCGATGGACACTCTATTCCATCGCCTATCATCTGGTGTCGCTTCCCAAGTACCGGTGCAAGGTGCTGATAGGCGAAGTCGAGAAGGCAACCCAAGAACTGATTGCCGACTGCTGCGAGTGGTACGCCTTGACCCTGCTCGCGCTGGAAACCGATCAATGTCACGTGCATGTATTCGTCTCCGCGCCGCCACGCCTTTCACATGCTGGGATCGCCAACCTGCTCAAGGGCTATAGGTCCCGCTATCTCGGAGAGCGTTTCCCACAGCTGAAACGGGTCCGTGGCAAAGAGCATCTGTGGACACAGGCGTATTATGTTGGGGCAGCTGGCAGTGTCTCGGCGGAAGTTATTCGACGATATATTGTGGAATGCCAGGGTAAGTGACAACACCGTTGGGGTGCTCATCCCTATCCCGCTAAACGGAATGGGAGTTCTCGCGCCCTTTCTTTAGCATATCGTTCACATACCAAGTTCGCTTGGGTCGTTGGCGCAGGCATGCTGCGACCTCACCCCGTGGCCCCTGCCGCGCTGGCTCGCGGCTCAGACCCAGGCTTGGGGATAAACTCTGCATCAAAAAATCAGACAGGAGGATTCTCCCGCGAACGTGCGCTGCCCGCTCTCTTTCTGAGCCACTCCGTGCCCAGAGGACTTTCGGTATACGTGTGCTGAATAGAACGCGCTTAGTAAAGAAGAATGCTCCTCCCATGCCCATTTACTTTTACACGCCTCACGAAGAACCATATGGCTGCTTCTCGAACTTCTCACAGCACGGGATCGAGATGGATGGGGTCTGGTGGCCAACCGTTGAACATTACTTTCAAGCTCAGAAATTCGCTGGGACTCCTTATGTTGCGCAAATTCAGCGGGCCTTGACACCCAAAAAAGCAGCGGAGATGGGAAGAAATCGCGCGTGG
>DASVZC010000075.1:0-8060 GCA_036391835.1 Ktedonobacterales bacterium
GCTGCTTTTGGCGCAGACACCGTCGCCACGCACATTGCTTGGCGGCGCCATCATCGTTGCCGCGACGCTCATCCCAGCGACGATCACGCTCACGGGGCGCGCTACAGCATGAACACGCGGAAAGGCGCTCCCAACGAAGGAAGCGCCTGTCTATCGTGTGCGATGCTTCTACTTGATCTTGTGAACGGTATAAACGGCTGTGCCGCCCGGCGTCGTCACATCGACCTTGTCACCTTCCGCATGGCCGAGCAGCGCTCGTCCCACGGGGGACTGGTCGGACAGCTTGTTCGCCGTTGGGTTGGCTTCGACCGTGCTCACGAGTTGGTATGTGCGAACCACGCCGCGGTCGTTTTCGACTTCGACGGTAGCGCCGAGCCGAACGACCTTCTTGCCTTCCGTCTGCTCGGGCGCCTCCAGAATCACCGCATTGTCGAGCAACTGCTGGAGTTCCTGAATTTCACCTTCGAGCATCGCCTGAAGATTCTTGGCGTCTTCGTACGCGCTACTCTCGCTGATATCGCCGGCTTCCTTCGCCTCATGGATGTAATCGGCGACTTGCGGGCGACGCTCGGTGATGAGGAAATTCAACCGCTGCTTCTTTTCCTCATACCCTTCGCGCGTCAGAGGAATCTTTTCCTTCTCGCGCGCGCCCTGGGAACCATTCACTGCATTTGTCGCCATGAGTTCTTAACCTCTCCAGACGTCTGCCACGCAATATGGCCCTGCTAGGGCCTCAGACGTCCTGCCGATCACGCGCCGCCGCTGCGCTCCAAAACATTCCACCATCGCCAGGCGGCATGCTCCCAGATCAATCGATACCTAGGCGCATCAGCATGTGTGGGCGCCGCGCCATACGTCCTCTGGGGCAACGGCGGCAGTTCAGTCAAATGCACAGAAAATAAACAGCGCGTCCAAAATCTGGACCCGCCGTACATCTGATCCGCCATCGTTGTGCACGGCATTATAGGTCTAGGTGAATAGGCGTGTCAAGCACGCCAGGAAGCCGCTTGTATTCCCGCTTCGCCCGTGATATCGCAGGGCACGAGCGCGCCATTGCGCCCGGTTCTTCGTGGGTATTCGGACACCAGGCGCTCGCACAACTTGGCGCTCGACTCAGGTCGCACAAGCGCGATGATACTCCCACCAAACCCCGCGCCCATCATCCGCGCGCCGAACGTCCCAGGCGCCGCCAATGCCACGTCCACCGCCGCGTCTAACTCGAAGCAACTCACCTCATAGTCATCGCGAAGACTCGCGTGCGATTGGTTCAAATACATGCCAACCATGGCCAGGTCACACTTCTGGAGTGCTTCGGCAGCGGCGAGCGTGCGCATGTTTTCACTCACGACATGGCGCGCCCGTTGGAGCAACACATCGTCCAGGAGGGCGCTGTGTTGCGTCAGGTCAGCGAGCGTAATATCGCGCAATGCGTGTATCTGTCGGCCCGGCGTCTCGTGCGCCAGCACAGGCGCCAGATGCGCTACCGCCGCCTCACATTCGCTGCGGCGGCTATTGTATCCCGACGTCGCCAGTGTATGTGGCGCCCCAGTGTCAAACACAATCCACTCGGCGTCCTCAGGAATTGGAACGTACGTGAACGTAAGCGCGCGACAATCGAGCAACATGGCTGAATGTGGCCTGCCCAGGCACGATGCCGCCTGATCCATAATGCCAACCGCCACATCGGCGCCGGCTTGCTCGGCCCGTTGGCATGCGCGCGCCACATCCAACGGCGGTAGCGCTCTACCGCCTAGCGACTGAGCGAACATAGCAGTAGCGACTTCCAAAGCTGCGGAGGAACTCAGCCCGCCACCCAGTGGTACATCGCCGACAATCGCCGCCTTGAATCCAGCTGATGTGGGAACAGAGCCGAGCATCGCAAGTTG
Organism: Ktedonobacterales bacterium; assembly: GCA_036391835.1. GTDB lineage: Bacteria > Chloroflexota > Ktedonobacteria > Ktedonobacterales > JADMIN01 > JAKAIY01. The sequence goes on from DASVZC010000075.1 coordinate 1,887, forward strand.
TCGCCATGTCGCCTGCACATAGCGCGCCCAGAGGGGGACCTGCTCGCCAGCGAAAGCCACATCATCGCCTAGTGGGACACGCGCCCACGCCTGGTGGTTGGCGGAGTAGAGCGTCGCGAATGGCTCATCCGCTGGCGTTCCCGCCAGCGCCACCAGGCGATGGATTGCCGCAGGGAGCACGAAACCGTCGTTATAGTCTGTGTGCTCGCCGATAATATTCATGCGCCCCGGCGCCCAGCCCACGGAGATGGCCGCGTCGGAATCCGCCAACGCCGCGCGCCGGAACACAGCGATCGCCTGCCGCGCCACCTCCGGGAGGGTCAAAGGATCATTCACCCGTATGTCCCCCTTGCTGTTGAGCGGTCGAGGCCCACAGTGAGCGCAGAGTCTCGGCTGCGGAATCGGCTAGCGCATCATTCAGCCAGAATCCCCAGGCCATCTCGGCGCTCGCCGCCAATTTTAGCTTCCCGGGCGCTCGCCCGACAGGCATGAGTTCGATATGGAAATGAAAGCGGGCGTCGGCATGTTGATGCAGAGCCAACATGTATGGCATAGGCTCCTCCATGAGCAGATCGTACCCCCGTATCAATCGCGGCAGGAGCATCGCCAGTTCGCGCGCTGCGTCGCCTTCCGGATCGAATCCATCAACCGCGCTGAAATGCTCACGCGGCACGATCTGCGTCTGGTAGGGATACCGCGCCCAGGGCGGGACGAACGCAATCCAGTATTCGCCCTCGTACACGCAGCGCGTGCCGACACGCTCACGTTCGACAGTAGCGCAGAAAGGGCATGGCTGCCCCTTCGCCTCGGCAAGCAGCACACTCTCCATCTCTCGCTGTAGGAGCTCTGGCACAACCGACACGCCGTACGTCTGCCCATGAGGATGCGCCTGCGTCTGGCCAATCGCCGCGCCATACGTCTCCCACGACATCACGCAGCTATAGCGCTGAGAAAGGTCATCATAGACACGGCGCCAAAGGCCAACGACCCGGAGCGCAGCCTCTATGGTGAGATCGGCGAAACGTTGATGGTGATCGCGGCTGTAAATAAGGATGAGACATTCACCGTTCGGAGGGGTCAGCGCGGGAAAGTCATTCGGGCGTATCCAGGCGTCAACCCCTGGGCCGATACGTCCAGCGGTGAGATCAGCGCAGAAAGGGCAGTCGGTGGCGCCTTCACGACGACGCATACGGCCAGGAGACTGCACGCTATACTCCCGCCATAACGGATTCCATACCAAATGTTCCCGGCGCTCAGGCGAGGGGTCGTCAATATGTGTCATAGTCTCCTCCGGCGCCGTCGCAAGCTCATCGCTAGCCGATTGTATCACGAGCGACGCCGCACGCCAGACGAAGGAGCGAACGGTGATGAAAAGAAGCCAGCGATGTTGAACTGTAGGGCATTCGGGGCATATGCTCCCCCCATCTGGCCTACTTGGGCTGAATTTCATAATGTGGTGATTACTGGGACGTTCACCCACACGTTACACACATCGACAACACCGCAGCACACGGGCCCATGCTATGGCTGTGTCGGCGCAACTGACCAGTGGTCAGGAAGGACTCTCTGCGTCTGGAATGTGCAGTCCGAAAGGGAGGGAAGTGGTAGGTAGACTACCACGCAAGCTATGAGCAGAAAGATAACTCGCTTTCTACCCCCGCAACCACCCTCGCTAAACGAACTTCCCCTCATCAACGCCGCTCCTCAGGCTGCGATGTGGTTCGAACACTATTGGCGCAAACTCGGTCTCCCTATCGACCAGGCAAATTATCTTGCCGTGACAGATGATCGCCGCGAGTTCGCGCGCTGGACAGGACGCCGCCTCAACACGATGGCGCTCGGTTGCTACTGCTATCTGCCGCTTCATGACGACGACGATGACAGCGTGCAGCCGGACTTTTCACTCGCGGCAAACCTCACCGGACCTGCGACAGCTCCCGTTAAGTCACAGCTTCAGCTGCCTGGTTTCGAAGGGGCAGAAGACGCAGAGACAAGCGCATGCGAGGTAGAGGCTGACTGCGACGAGCGGCTCACCCCACAAGGTGACTTTCGCCATCTCATCTTCATCGAACCGGAGTTGCTTCCAGAGGGCGTAGAGGTCACGATCGCACACGAGCTCATCCATCTGGCCGACCGTGTCTCGGGCCGACCGCGCAAGCATCACTGCCACGGTCACGACTCTATCTCGGTGGATGAAGCGGCCATCACCGAGCGTGATCCGGAGTGGCTGCGTGAATTGCTCGCAGAGGAGACACGGCGGCGTGAGGAGGCCCTGCGCCGCGCACGACCGTTCAAGTATGTCTATGTCTGCCCGAACTGCGGCAAAGAGTATCCACGCGTACGCAAGTACAGCCGCGCAGTGTCATGCGGGCATTGCGACCAACACTTCAATGCTGCGTTCCTGCTCCGCCCGAAGCCATTCGATCAAGCGAGCGACGCGAGTGGTGAACACGCCATCGCGAGCGAAGCGGCACAGTCCTAGGCTAGCCCTAGGCGGGCCGCTCGCGCGCTGCGCGCAACACCTTCGACTCGATCCCCAACAGGTCGAGCATGTCGTATAGATCGTACACGAGTGGGCAGTCCACTATTTCCGGCTGCAGCAGCCGCATGCGGTCGATCAGTATACCGTGGATGCCCATAGCGCGTGCGCCTAGCACGTCACGCACGTAGCTATCGCCCACGTGGATTGCGTAGTCGGGAACGACATCCGCCCGTTCCAACGCGAGTCGATATAGATCGGGATCAGGCTTAGCGCGACGCGCGGAAGCCGATATGACCGCAAAATCAAAGAAGCGTGTCAGGTCAAAATGGCGCAGAATCAGCCCCAGCGCGATTCCCCAATCGGAAATCACACCCAGCTTGAAGTTGCGCTCGGCTAACTCTGTGAGCACGGGCTCGACATCGGGATACAGCCCATAACTGGTCGCTTCCTCGAATTCGAGTCGGATGTCACTGGCGGCAGCGAGCACTTCAGCGTCACCCGTGTGTCCATAGCAAGGTCGCAATAATTCCGTGAAATAGCGATCCCACATCTGTGCGATCTCACGCTCATCGCCCCAGGTATGGGGCGCCTCACGCGTGAACTCGCTGAATCGAGCCTCTGCCTGTGGCAAGCTCCGCTCGAGGCACTCTAACGGAACCGGAGTACCACGCCGCTCCATGACAGTCTTCGCGATCAGCGGAATCGAAGGTGACGGCTCCAGCAGCGTGAATCCCACATCGAAGAATATCGCCTGGATGGACTGCGGCTGCGGAAGCCGATAAATAGAGTGTGAATGTCTATGTTTCATAGTGTGTAGATCACTTCCGTTCGCGACGTTCGGACAGACAACTGCGTATGCGCGCGACGATTGCCAACGCACATACGCAGGTAGCGTCAGTCCGCGTCCACGCCTGCCGCAAGCTTCTCCGCTTGATCAGACGTGATAAGCGCGTCGATAAGCGACTCGATTTCGCCATCGAGCACGCGGGGCAAGTTATGAATAGTCATGTTGATGCGGTGGTCGGTGATCCGATCCTGCGGATAGTTATAGGTGCGAATCTTCTCGCTACGATCACCGGTCTGCACCTGTGACCGACGTGCCGCGCCCAACTCATTCGCGCGCTTCTGCTGCTCCAGATCCCAGAGCCGCGAGCGCAGTACACCGAGCGCCTTCGTCTTGTTCTTAAGCTGCGATTTCTCGTCCTGGCAGGTCACCACCAGACCTGATGGCATATGCGTAATACGTACCGCCGAGTCTGTGGTATTGACGCTCTGGCCGCCATGACCCGTGGAACGATAGACGTCCACGCGGATGTCCTCGGGGCGAATCTCGATCTCGATATCTTCGGCCTCGGGAAGCACGATCACCTTGGCGGTTGACGTATGAATGCGGCCCTGGCTCTCGGTCGCTGGCACACGCTGCACGCGATGGGTGCCACCCTCATACTTCAACCGTGAATAGGCGCCCTTCCCATGGACCTCCATCACAACTTCTTTGTAGCCACCGATGCCGCTCTCATTGGTGTCTAGCACCTCGACCTGCCAGTGATGGCGATCTGCGTAGCGGGTGTACATGCGGAAGAGGTCAGCCGCAAACAGGCCCGCCTCGTCGCCGCCAGCGCCCGCCTGAATCGTCACGATGGCGTCGCGGTCATCCATGATGTCCTTCGGGAGCAGCGCCAATCGCAGCGCCTGCGTCTGCTGCTCCTCCTGTGTGCGCAGTTCTGACAGCTCTTCTTGCGCCATTTCCTTCATCTCGGCGTCGAGGCCATCAGAAAGCATGCCTTCAGTATCGGATATCTGCGCGCGAGTCTTCTGCACATCCTGATAGAGCGCAACGACCTCGTTCAGGCTAGCGTACTCGCGCCCATATCGCTGGAGCAGTTCCGGGTCCGTAGCCGTAGTCGGGTCAGCCATCAGCGTTTCAAGTTCTTTATGCCGACTCTCCAGTGTGGAGAGTTTCTTGTCCATATTCGTCGCGTTCACGTTGCGTTCGCTCCTGCGCCCATCAGCGCATATCAGTTCTTTGGCCGCGCCACTCAGTCGTCGCGCCTACTTCCAGCAGGCGCCAACAGACACACCGACGCCCCATCCACCCGGCGCGCAGGGGGATAGGGCGTCGTCAGAGGACGCTACTGATCTGCCTCGGCGTCGAGCATACGCTGAGCCTGTTCGAGTTGCCGCGCCTGGAGCAATCCGAGCGCGAGCGAGCCAATCAACGTCGCCAGCAAGATGATTTCCACCGTGCTCAGACGAATGACTCCACGCTTCTCCATCGTTCTTGCCTCCCTTGCGCGTCAACCTCATGGCCAGCGCATCACAAACGTCTAACTAGTATACGTTAGACGGCCATCCAGGGTATACGTTCGGGCCACGGAAGACTAGCTTCGGCGAACAGCGATCGCCTCGACCTCCACACGTGCGCCGCGTGGCAAGCCAGCCACGGCGACAGCGGAACGAGCGGGCGGCGTCGAAGAGAAGAACTCGCCATACACCTCATTCACCGCCGGATAGTCACCCATATCCACCAGGAAGACCGTCGTCTTGACGACATCCGCAAGCGACGAGCCACCAGCGCGCAACACGCCGCTCAAATTCTCCAGTGCGCGGCGCGTTTGCCCTTTGACGTCCTCGGGACCAAGCTCGCCCGACGTTGGATCGAGCGCGATCTGGCCTGAGCAGAAGATGAGATCACCTGAGACAATCGCCTGACTGTATGGGCCAATCGCGGCGGGCGCTTCGTTGGTCGCGATGGGAGTGCGCTCAGCCATCGTCTGTATTCTCCTTCGTTGAGAGCGAATATTGACGCATCGTCGCGCTACACCGCGCCTATCGCAGCATGCGATGACGAATGACCTGAGACGACGATACGTAGACAGGTTCTATGGTAGCACGTCCACACGCGCAGCGGTGGCAGCGCTCCTCACGACGCCAACTTTCTACAGCGGCTCAGCCGTGCGGCGATACCCCTGTTCGGCGTAGAATAAATAGGCGCGAACGGCATTGAGACATTATTCCAGCGGGAGATAGGCGCGTTGAGCGAAGATGCGAACGAGCGAGCCCTGCAGGCCTGGTTCGAGGGGGAAGGGCTCACTCGCTATTTAGTGATGGGCGAGGTCACGGGCGAGGTCATAGAACTGTCGCGCGGTCCACTCGTCGCGCTAGGGCCAGGCGATGACGACTTCGTGCGAGCCCCGCATCCTGCCGACAATCGCTGGCCGGGCAAGCCGCTCGACCAGATGACGATGGACGATTACAACGTCTTCATGTATCGCTGGTTCGAAGCCGGCGTGCAGGCGCAATGTGTCCAGTGTGCGCATTGCGGCAAGCTCATCCTCCCAGGCGACGACTTGCCCGACCCCGACACCTGGGACGCCCTCTTTGTAGAGAAAGAACTGGTCGCCTGGATGCTCGCACACTTTGATTGCAAGCGATGGCTCGCCAAGCGGCTCAAAGGACTGCAGCCATTCGAATTGTCCGCCGCCGAAGCGCCCCGCTTCGATCTCTCCTCACTTCCTCTCGCCGAAACGGAAAGGCAGGCGCATGTCTCAGAACTCGAATAACACCATAGACAAGTCGCAGGTCGCGGCGGTCCTCGATGAGATGGCCCAGTTGCTGGAACTCGACGGCGCCAGCACATTTGAGGTGCGCGCCTACCAGAACGCCTCACGAGCAATTGGCGGTCTCGAAGG
>DASVZC010000076.1:0-17004 GCA_036391835.1 Ktedonobacterales bacterium
CCGGAACTAGTGAATGCCCGGAACGATAGTGGCATCTCGGCGACGCTCTTCAGCCTCTACTATCGCGAGCCGGAAATCGCTGAGGTCATCGCCAACGCGGGCGCGGAGATGACCGTCTTCGAAGCGGCGGCTCTAGGGCGCACGGAGAGGCTGAGTGCGCTGCTCACCGCGAACCCCACGCAGGCCAACGACTTCTCCAGTGATGGCTTCACTCCGCTAGGCCTGGCTGCCTTCTTTGGGTCACTCGCCGCCGCGCAGACATTGCTGGCTCACGGAGCCGACCCCAATATCGCCTCGCGCAACGCCATGCGCGTCGCCCCGCTGCACTCTGCCGTCGCGGCTGAGCGGCTCGACATCGCGGAGGCGCTGCTCGAACGCGGAGCAGACGTCAACGCCGTGCAAGCGGACGACTTTACCCCGCTGCATGAGGCGGCGCAGAACGGCCAGGTTCCGATGATCGAATTGCTAGTGAAGCACGGAGCCGACCTCTCCGCGCGCAAGAGCGATGGCCAGAACGCGCTCGATATCGCGCAGGCGCACGGCAAGACAGAGGCGGCGACCCTCCTTGCGGAGCGGCAGGGCTAGGGCTGGCTAATACGACATCTCGGGTTCGACTGGGATGTCGTAGCCCCGCGAACGGATGCCTTCATTATCTTGGGCCTAGAAAGGGCGTGTACACGTGTCATCCAATCCTTCCAAACGGCAAGACTCGGGATCAAACGAATCAGCTATACAGTGGCTACTTGATAGTGACCCGTCGATTCGTTGGCAGGCGCTGCGAGATGTGATCGGCGCGCCCGCGGATGTGGTGGCGGCTGAGCGCGCAAAGGTCGCGACCGAAGGCGCGGGCGCAAGGCTGCTTGCCCTCCAGGCCCCTGACGGGCAGTGGGGCGGCGTGGCGTGGAACCACGGATGGGATTCCACGATGCATGCCCTGACGCTCCTGCGAGAGATGGGGCTCGATCCTGCCAGCAGCGCCGCGCGGCGCGCGGTGGGCCTCGTTCGCGACCACGTGACGTGGCGAGGCTGCGGTCCAGAGGAGTGCGCCGACAACTCCTTTTTCGCTGGTGAGACTGAGCCCTGCATCAACGGACAGGTGGCGGCGAGCGGAGCGTACTTCGGCCAGGACGTCCAGAGCCTCATCGAACGGCTACTCACCGAACAGTTGGCCGATGGCGGCTGGAACTGCGATGCGCCTGACGGCTCGCTGCGGTCGTCGTTCAACACCACCATCTGCGTGCTGGAGGCGCTGCTCGAATACGAACTGGCTGGCGGGAACAGCCCAGCGGTGACAGTGGCTCGCCTGCGCGGTCAGGAATACCTTCTGGAGCGTCGTCTTTTACGCCGGAAGTCAACGGGCGAGGTGATCGCGCGCGACCGCAAGAGCGACGCCGCGTGGACAAACTTCGCCTTCCCGACCTGGTGGCACTATGACGCGCTGCGGGGACTCGATTATCTGCGCCGCGCAGACGCCCCGCCCGACGAGCGCGTGGCCGAGGCAATCGAATTGGTCGCCTCCAAGCGCGAGAGCGACGGACGCTGGCTGCTCGACACTCAATACCCCGGCAATATGCCAGTCGAGATGGATGAGGGCGAAGGCAGACCGAGCCGATGGAACACACTGCGCGCATTGCGCGTGTTGGAGTGGTATTCTGGACGAGACTAAAGGTCTGCGTGACGTATCTGATGCCATGCGTCAGCTATGCTCTAGCCCTCGTCGGTGTCAGGTTGCGTGTGGGGCTGCGCCAGCACAGCCGCGAACTCCGGCGCACTCCACAGCGCATCGAATGCGATGATTTCATACGTCGCGAGGCCCAACTGGCTGAAGGGATCGTCGCGTGTCAGGGCGCGTGCATCCTGCTCTGACGCGGCGCGCGCCAGGATGACGCCTCCGCCGGGAGGGACACGCGGGCCAGAGACGATGAAATGACCAGCGGCATAGTTGCGGCGCAGATAGGCGCGGTGCAACTCCAGGTGTGTATTTACCTCATCAAGTGGCTGCGTATAGGTCAGCATGATGAGATAGAGCGTCGTTGGCAAACAAATACCTCCCCAGTTCCCACGTGGACTGCGCCCTTGCCTCTGGATGTGGGACAAGGGCGCATCTCGCGCTAGTACGCTTTGGCGAAGATCGCCCAGTCCGTCGCGGGCTTGCCGCAGTGGACACAGACCGCATCGGTGGGCTTTTCGGGATGCTGCAAGGGCAGATTGCGAATCGTCGCCTGCGTGGCGGCCTTCACCTGCGCTTCGCAGGTTGCGTCACCACACCACCACGCTTCGACAAAGCCCTGCTTGCTCTTGTCAGCCATCAGCGCCTTGAACTCGTCGAAATTCGTCGCCGAGTAGGTGCGGCTCTGACGGAAGGCCAGCGCCTGCTGGTAGAGTGTTTGCTGAATCTCCTCCAGCAGTGCGGGCACGCGTTCGGCGACAGAGGTGGTGGCGACCGCTTCCTTGGCGGCGCGGTCCGTGCGAGGCACAAGCGTCACCTGGCCATTCGCGGCGTCGCGGGGGCCAATCTCGATGCGCACAGGCACACCTTTCAACTCCCATTCATTGTACTTCCAGCCGGGACGCTCCTCGCGCCAGTCGGACTTGACACGCACACCTGCGCGGCGCAGCGCCGTCTCCACCTCGCTCACGAGTGCGGCGACCACCTGCTTCTCGTCGTCTTTGCGCCAGATAGGCACGATGACAGCCTGTGTGGGCGCGACATGCGGAGGCATCCGCAGACCGTTGGAGTCACCGTGCGCCATGATGAGCGCGCCGATGAGTCGTGTGCTGGCCCCCCAACTGGTCGTCCACGCCGTCTTGACCTGACCGTCGGCATCCTGGAATTCGATGCCGAAGCTTTTGGCGAAGTTCTGCCCGAGGTTGTGCGAGGTGCCAGCCTGCAGCGCCTTGCCATCACCCATCATCGCCTCGATGCTATAGGTGCGCAGGGCTCCGGCGAACTTTTCGCTCTCACTCTTGCGGCCAGTGATGACGGGAATCGCCAATTCCTTCTCCACGAAGTCGGCATAGACATCGTTGAGAATCATCAGCGTCTCAGTTTCGGCCTCGTCCTCGGTGCGATGGACGGTGTGGCCTTCCTGCCAGAGGAATTCGCTGGTGCGCAGGAAGGGACGCGTGCGCTTCTCCCAGCGCACCACGTTGGCCCACTGGTTGTAGAGCAAGGGCAGGTCGCGGTAGCTGTGCACCCACTGCGCATACATGTAGCCGATGACCGTCTCGGACGTAGGACGTACGACGAGCGGATCTTCCAGTTCCTCGCCGCCCGCGCGTGTGACGAGCGCGACCTCGGGCGCGAAGCCTTCGACGTGCTCCGCCTCTTTCATCAGGAAGCTATAGGGGATGAACAGAGGGAAGTAGAGATTCTCATGCCCCGTCGCCTTGATGCGGTCGTCCAATTGCCGCTGCATGTTCTCCCACAGGGCATAGCCGTAGGGGCGAATGACCATGCAGCCACGCACGGGTGAGAGGTCCGCCATGTCAGCCTTGTAGACGACATCCTGATACCAGCGGGCGTAGTCGTCCATATCGGCGACATCTTGCACGAACTTTTCTTCACGCGCCGACTTGTTTTCGCCCTTCTCGTCCTTCTCGTCCTTCTGGGCTTTGCCGCCCTTGTTGGACTTCTCTGCGCCTTGTGCGCCCTTTACCTTGTCCGCCATGTGTTCCTCCGTCTCGCCGCCAGTTTGCGATAGCCGCTGATCTGATCGGCGCCTGCTCTGAGCGCAAACAAAACGCCCGCCCTCACGTCGATTCGACGTCATGAGGGCGGGCGATGATTCCCGCGGTACCACCTCAATTGGCGCGCGTCGTTGTCGGTCGCGAAAGTCGCGCCGCGCGCCTGCTCTGCCCGCACAGTCAGCCCGTGGCGAGTGAATGCGGCGTCTCATGGTAACGGGAGACATCCGGCGACCTTCGGACACTGCGCCTGTTGCGGCGTCAGGCTTGGGTCGCGGCTCACGGGCCGGTTCTGCGGGGCGACGGCGCCGGCTTGCACTCTTCCGGCTCGCTGTGGCGGTCAGGCGCCCGCGTACTATTCCCGATCTGTGCTCTACTGCTCGTCAGTGTAGCCCGCGCTGGGCGCATCCGTCAAGCCAGGCAATATGCGATAAGGCGCGACATGTCGTGTATCATGAAATGACGAGCGTTTGCCACATTCTCGACCAAGGAGTGATCACCATGTCTGACCGAGCCACTGTGATCAAGCAACTGCAGGAGACTCCCGCGAAACTGCGCGAACTGACGGCCTCCGGTTCTGAGCGTGAGATAGACTTTCGACCGTCCGAAGGCGACTGGAGCGCGCGTGAAGTGCTGGCGCATCTCGTAGATGACGAGATGTTCGTCATGCGCAACCGTCTGGAGCGCATCGTCAGCGAGGACAACCCGCACCTTCAGCCGCATGATGAGCAGCACTGGTACGCCACGCGTAACACCTCACGCGACGAGCTTTCGATGCTTCTCGATGACTTCGCGACGCAACGAGCCGCCAGTGTGAACATCATGGTGTTTCTGCGTGAAGATGACTGGCGACGTGTTGGTTTTCAGCCTGAGATTGGTTCATTCTCAGCAGAGAAGTGGCTCGACCATTGGATCGAGCACGATCAGGTACACCTTGCGCAGATCGCCGCGAACCTGGCCACATGCCGGGACCAACGGTCAAAGTAGCCTGTCGTTATACCATCAAGGCCATACACACGATGGGGAGGCGCATAGACATGGTGACGGGCGAGCATGTGGCGATCATCGGTGGCGGAGTGACGGGCGCGCTCTGCGCGGTGCGGCTGGCCGAACGCGGCTTCCGCGTGACTGTGCTGGAGAAGGCGCACATCGGTAATGGGTCGTCAAGCCGGTCAGCGGCGGGCATTCGTGCGCAGTGGGGTGTGCCTGAGACGATTCGTGGTCTGCTCTACGCCGAAGCGTGGTATGGCCAGTTCCACGATGCGCTGCAGACACCCGCCGAGCGCCGCCAGCCGGTCATCCGTCGCAATGGCTACCTCTTCCTCTTCGAGAATCCTGATGCCGTCGAGCCTGAGCGCCGCGCCGATACCGCGGCGGCATGGGCGCTTGGGCAGGCGAATATGGCGACGCAGCGCGCGGAGGGCGTGCACGTCGAGGCGCTGACTCCTGCCGAACTGGCGCATCGCTGGCCCTGGCTCGACACCGACCGACTGATCGGCGCGGCCTGGGGGCCAAACGATGGCTTCTTGTATCCACACATGATCTATGGCGAGGGATTCCGGCGGGCGCGTGAGCTTGGTGTGCAAGTGTGGACGGAGACGGAGGCGATTGGCGCGCAGACACGGGGCGAGCGCATTACCGCGTTAGAAACGACACACGGCCCGCTAGAGGTAGATTGGGTGGTGAACGCCGCCAACGCCTGGGCGCCGCGGGTGAGCCAGCGTCTCGGTGGCATGACGCTACCCATCGCGCCGACCAAGCGCTACCTCTATTACCTGGAGCCAACCCAGCCCATCGTCGACGCCCAGGACTGGGAGCGCCTGCCGATGTTCATCTTCGGGATGGGGCCTGGGCGTGGCGCGCATGCCCGCCCGGATGGTCCGCTACTGCTGCTTGGCGGCGCGGGAGCGACTGAGCCAGAATCAGCCTTCACCGACGACGACCAGGATGTGATCAGCGACGGATTCAATCATGCGGTTGGCATCGACAACGCCGCCTATGAACTGCTGGCGCAAGTGGACGATTTCTCGACTGCGCTGGCGAATTGCGGCGGTATGAAGGCGACCTCATGCGGCTTCTATGCCATGTCTCCGGATGGCGTGCCGTTGATTGGACGCGACACCCATCTGGCGAATCTCGCGCATGCGGCTGGCTTCTCGGGTCACGGGGTGATGCACGCGCCCATCACGGCGCTGCTGGTGGAAGCGTTGCTCGCGGGCGACGCGCGCGACGGCGCCGTGTCGCTGCCGTTCGGCATGGGGGAGATTCACCTCGGCGCGTTCGACCCGGCGCGCAATTTCAGCGCGACCCGGGCTGAATCTGCGGTGCTGTAGGTTGGCGCACTCTCAAATCGCCGACGACGCACGCTTTTGGGCCACCGACGAGGTCAAGCGAAGTCTGGAGCCTCCTGACTGTGATGCGTCTCATGCTCCGTCGACGTGCTCGCGGTTGAAGCGCTGGCGGCGCGGACGGTGGCGGCGAATGTGCTCAGCGCGAACCAACTGGGAAAGGCGCGTACCAGGGGCGCTGGTCCGTGCAGCAAAATGAGTTCCTCGTGCAATGCCTCCGCAAAGGTCAGGCGTCCGAACCAGATGCGATAAAGCGCCGTCAGATCGCCGTCTACGAGCAGATCAACGTCGAATCCCGGGTGCTGTAGGCACAATGAGACTTCCTGCGGTTGCATAACAAGCCAGTACGTGCCCGGGCGTGCGCTGCGCTGCTTGAATCCGTGCAGATCGATCTGTATGACGACACGACGTTGGGGAAGCGCATCGAAAATAACGCGACGTTTCATCCACCAGAGCAGGAGCAGTGGATCGAGTTCCTCAGGTTCAGGATCGGCGAACGCATATTGGGCGCCCCACGTACCCAACGCTTCGATGACTGTCTCGAGTTGCTGCCCGGCTGGCGTGAGATGATAGGTGGCTGACCGTTCGCCGGGGCTGGCTCGTCGTTCGACGACGCCACCCGCTTCCAGCCGGCGCAGTCGCTGGGCCAACAGCGAGCGCGGTATCCCAGGGAGACCGCGTTCCAGTTCGTTGAAGCGGCAGACACCGTAAACCATCTCACGAATGATGAGTGGCGTCCAACGCTCGGCGAAGATATCCGCTGCCTTGGCGATCGGGCAGTACTGTCCATAGGCACTCATAGCGATGACCTCCACAGTATGCGCCCAGCATGTTTTCAGCTTGGTCCATTTATTGTACTAGACTGGCCATGCGCCGTCGAGTACGGTGGAAATGGGTGCCGGTTAGTTGACCGGCAGCGTGAGAGCACAGGAGGTATGGTGGATGAGCGCGCAGACGACGGGTGGCGGTTCTCCGCGGCTGGCGGCCGGTCTTAATGATCTGAAGGCGCGGTTGCGCGGACACCTGTTACAGCCCGGAGACGACGAATACGAGAAGGCCCGTCAGGTGTGGAATGCGATGATCGACAGGCGTCCAGCAGCGATCGCGCGCTGCGAGGGTGTGGGGGATGTGCTCGATGCCCTGGCGTTTGCGCGCTCGCACGAGCTCCTCGTCGCGGTGCGTGGCGGTGGGCACAATGTGGCTGGTAACGCAGTCGTCGACGATGGGCTCGTCATTGATCTCTCACCGATGAAGAGTGTGCGTGTTGATCCTGTGCGGCAAGTCGCTCGGGCAGAGCCAGGTCTGACCTGGGGAGAACTTGACCGTGAGACGCAGGCGCTGGGGCTGGCGGTCACGGGTGGCATCCAGTCCACCACAGGCATCGCTGGCTTCACGCTCGGAGGGGGATTCGGCTATTTGGCGCGGAAGCACGGTCTGACGTGTGACAATCTGCTCTCCGCAGACGTGGTCACGGCTGACGGACGGCTGATTACGGCCAGCGCGCACGAACATCCAGACCTCTTCTGGGGACTTCGTGGCGGGGGCGGCAACTTTGGCATCGTTACTTCATTCGAACTGCAACTCGCGCCACTCGGCCCCATCCTCGGCGGAATGCTCGTATATCCACTTGCCCGAGCAGGCGCCGTACTGCGGTTCTATCGCGAGTACATTAAGGCAGCGTCAGATGAATTGTTCACCATTGCCCTCTTTACGACGGCGCCCAATGCGGCTCATATCCCAGAGCGCCTGCGGGGTCAGCGCGTACTCATGCTTATCATCTGCTACGCAGGTAAACCCGAAGAAGGAGCGCGAGCCATCCAGCCACTGCGCGCCTTCGGCCCACCTGACGCGGACCTGGTGAAGGTGAGGCCATATCGGGAGATGCAGCAACTGCTAGATGCAGCCAATCCGGCTGGACGGCTGAACTACTGGAAGTCGGAGTTTGTCACCGGGTACAGCGACGCGGCAATCGAGACAGTGGTCGCGTTTACCGCGCGTGCGCCATCTCCGCATAGCAAGACACTCTTTACGCAGATGCAGGGCGCGATAGCCAGGGTAGGTGAGCATGCCAGCGCGTACAGTCACCGACAGGCGCCGTTCCTCATCAATATCAACGCCATGTGGACCGATCCGGCGGAATCCGAGGCGCAGATCGCATGGGCGCGGGATTTCTGGGCGGCGATGCAGCCGTTCTCGGCTGGCGGCGTCTACGTGAACTTCCTGAGCAACGAGGGTGAGGACCGGGTCAAGGCGGCATATGGCGAGGTGGCCTATGCGCGGCTGGCGGCATTGAAGCGGGCATTTGACCCTGACAATGTGTTCAGGCTGAATCAAAATATCGCGCCTGCTCCCATATCATGAGCAGTTGGTATAGCGGGCGGCGCCGACTAAGGCGCGGCGCGATTGTTCTACAGCATCCGAGACAGAATTGGTAGTTCTACAGAACCGCCCGACCGCCGAGGGATAGAAGCCTGGCAGTCGGGCGTTTCGTTTTGGCGTGCGTGTGGCGCGCTAAGGGCGCTTGTCACGCGCGGCGATTAGTAGATGAAGCTCACGCCGTAGCCGGTGTGCGCGTAGCGATAGGAGACACGGCCAAAGCCGCCACCGTTGAGGGTGAACGAGGTCTCCGCGATGAGGAACCAGCCGTTTCCGTACACGCTGACGACGTGCGCCACGTGTCCCAGGCTGCTCGCGCCCTGCACCCCCGGCTGGAAGACCACCGTTGCGCCAGCCGCTGGTGAATAGCCGACTGCCATACCGCGTGCGGCAGCGTTGCGCGCCCAACTGGCGGCGTAACCCAGGCCACTCACGTTATCGTGCGCCATCATCGCGGCGCCGCTGGTGCACCAGCCCCAGGAGTAGCCCTGATACGTTCCGTACGGCTCACTGTAGGAGCTGTGACCTGTCCAGGCCCACTGGCTGATGCCCCCGGGCGCAGCGTATGAGGCGGCTGAATAGGTGGCGAATGTCGTCGGGGACGAGTGTGTGGAGCGGGTTCGAGCGGGCGCGCTATAGGTCTTGCCGCCGCCATTGGGAACCCAGTTGGGACTGCGGGAGATCAGTTGACTGCCGGAGCGGTACCAGCTGCGGGTGCAGTGGAGTGTGCCGCTTGCCCATCCATAGCAGAGCCAACCATGTTGGACGCTGTATCCGCGTCGGTAGTGCAGGCCGCCTGCGGCCTGAGCGGTTGGGGCGGCGAGGGTTGCCATGCCCGTCACGAGAACGCCGGCTACCAGCAGCGAGAGCACTGCGGCATGCGGGCGAGTTGGTAATTTGAGCTGCAAGGGGAGTGCCTCCAAGCGTGCAGCGGGCGTCTCAGACCAGTCCCTTTTTGGGCCAATCTGGCGCGGAACAATCCTCCAGTGGCGCGCGGGTATCCAGCTCGCGCGACCTCATCCATCTCGCCGCATCGGACGGGCGCCATTTGGCGCCCCGGCGCGAGAAGCTGACCACACAGTGTCATGGGACAGTGTCGGAAGAATGCTCCCGACCTCACAAGGGCAAAGGGTACACTAGAGGCCATGGACTATGTTAGGTTTCCGGGAAATGTTAGCCTAAATAGGCTATGCTTGTCTATGCTTTTTGGCTTTTTATCGTCACAACGAGGTGCAATCAAGTTGAAAATTCAACGATTGCATGGGCGTTGGTATGTGAATTCAAGCGGGTTTACCGCCTGCTTTAAGCATTTGGTCTTCTGTGTGATCAAGCGGGCAGCTGTTCTAGAACGAAAAAGCGTCCCACCAGTACGGTGGGACGCTTGCATTGCTGCTAGATTAGGCTGATTTTGCTATTTCTGCCCATAAGCGATATAGAACGGCCACATGAATCGCCCACTGGCCAGTTCAGCTTGCGCTTGCTCCAGCGCCTGCGTGTGCTCCTCCTCGGTAATGAGTCCCTGGCTGATGAGGAAACCACGCACGCTTGTCAGAATGGCCAGGTAGTCCGTCTCGGCCATGGCGCCCAGGCGACCAGCGACCTGGCCGACGGGCAGATAGATTACCCGCCGCTCAATCTGCCGAGCGCCCGCCTGCCGCAAATACTCATCAATTCTGCTTGCATTACTGAACGACATCCCCCGTTTCAGGCTCATGCGCTCGCCAAGGTCATTCAGCATGGTGAGGCCAGCGCCACCAGGCAGCAGATCTCCTTCGACCAGTTCGACCCAGCCGCCGGGCCTCGTCACACGCAGCAGTTCCTGAACCTGTGGAAGCCATTGAGTGGTGGGGATGGCGACGGTCACCAGTCGCTGATGCACGAAGTCGAAGCTGTCATCGGGGAATGGCAGTCCTTCGAACATGTTGCCCTGGACGAAGGTGAAATTGTGCGCCGCGCCGGCATCTGGCGGCAGTGGGGTCATGTCGAACCCAACCGTGCTCGCCTGCGGAAACATCGACGCCATCTCGATGGCCCAGCGCCCCGTGCCGCATGCCACATCCAAAATGGCGCGTGGGTCACGCAGGGGCGAGGCATAGTTGCCTCGGAGCGCAGAGCGAAGCAGATAGTGCTGGAAGTCGAGCCGATTGAGTTCTCCGGCGTCACTCGGGAGAATATACGGGACGCCACGCTTGAATCGCCGTCCGCCGAAGATACGCATGCCGCCGCGCTGAACGTCTACAGGTTGCGGTTTCTGCTTGCGTCGCCAGAATGCATACCACGCCACAGGGTTCTCCATCCTATCGTAGCGACGGCGCAACTATCCTCCTGAGGTCGACTGCAGTGGGCGCCGCCAGGTCGCTACATAACATCAGAATGGCGCGCATGTCAAGCGAGCAGAGGAGGCGCTGGGCGCAGCGACAGGAGTGGGTGAGGTATCGGCGCTGGGATATATCAATCCATAACGCTCTCCGAACAGCAAGCCAGGCCGCTATAGAGAGCAAGCTGGAGTACAATGGCCGCACTGGTGAGTTGGGCCTTGGGATGATAGCGCTGCCATATCAAACTTTGAGCCACTGCTGCGGAGGTATATCATGGGGGACCAGACGGCTCCTCCTGAGCTGCCATCTGAGGATTATCGTCAACGATTGCAGGCGATTTATCGTCTGGTCGAACGGCGTCCAGCGTATGCGGGACGCTGGATCCGTCCACTGCTTCAGGATCGGGAGTCACTGGTGCGTTCTGCGGCTATTGTTGCGCTGGGGAACGTGCAGGACCACGACTCCTTTGACGACCTGCTGGCCTGTCTGGCAGCTCCAACGTCTCATGAGCGATGCAATGCCGTCCTCGCTCTGATGGCATTGGGTGGTAAGCGGGTACAGAATTCTCTTGCGCAGGCCCTGACTCACGAGGCGAATCCGTCGGTATGTCTTGTCATCATCAAGGGACTCAGCGCATTTGCTGCTGATGACAAGGTGATTGATGGGCTGATTCAGAAGTTGCAGGCTCCGGACGAAGATGTGCGTGCGGCAACAGCGGTGGCATTGGCAAAGCTAGGAGCGAGAGCAGCATTACCAGCGTTGCAGCACATGGCGCAGAGTGACACCAACCAGGAGACGACCATTCATGGCCTGTGGGTAGCCAACAGCACTGTCGCCCAGATGTCCATTGATGCAATCCTCACAGGCCAGCAACCACCTGAACTTGATTGGCCATCGTGACCGCGCAACGCTCTCACCTGTTCCACTGATGCATTGTGTGTTCAGTGGTTTTGACGTTCAGATGGTATCTCTTTCCCTCCCCCTGCGGAATGTGGCGAGGAGGAGGGATTGTTCTTTCGGGGCGGGTTCGTGGCGGGCGGGCGTGTGCTGGCTGGCCACCTGAGTCAGGTGCGCTACAGACACCTAGACATAGCGCGGGTCTCGGCCTGGGCGATCCCAACTCCAGCTGCGCCGATAGCCTGGTCCACGCCTCAATAACTTACGGAACAGCCACGGGCCGATCAGCAGCCCCCACAGTAGACCGCGCCCCATGCCGTGGTGATGGCCGTGTCGATATCTCCGATGGGAATACCGCGGCCCAATGAATCCGGACATTACGCGCCTCCTAAAACGCCGTTGACTGCCATTGTTGGCGAACATTTGTGTCGTGGCGTTATTGCTTCCTGCAATGCGTACGTATCCGCTGCGCTGAGGGTTAGCGTTTCGATTGCGTTGTTGGCGCAGCGTCTCTTGCAAGCATGCGCGCATTCCAGGCGCCAGAGTGAGCGATGCGCTGGTCGGCTTCTGGGCTACGATACGGTCGCAGGTCGTCGCGATGCGCTATAATCCATTGGTTGAAGCGCGGTGTGGCGCAGAGGAGCGATAGGAGAGAGGCGCGACAAGCGACAAGGTATGCCGAAGCTGTATGGATGGGTGCGTGAAGTCGTACCCGAAAGCCCTGCTGATCTCGCGGGAATCCAGCCGGGTGATCTGGTCAAGACGATCAATGGTCAGCCGATTCGCGATCTGGTAGATTACCAGTTCTACGCGTCCGAGGAGGAGTTGACGCTTGGCGTTGACCGCAACGGACGCGCGATCGAGGCGTTGATTGCCAAGACGAGTGACGAATCGCTTGGCATCCTGTTTGGCGAAGAGCCAGCGCCGTTCATTCGCATCTGCGCCAACAAATGCGTCTTCTGCTTCATCAAGGGACTGCCGGAGCGCAAGCAGCCTGTGCGTGGCCAGCCACTGGGCATGCGCGATTCGCTCTATGTCAAAGATGATGACTATCGCTATAGCTTCCTCTTTGGCAACTTCATCACGCTGACCAACCTCAAAGAAGCTGACTGGCAGCGGCTGGAGGAGCAGCGCCTCAGCCCGCTCTACGTCTCGGTGCATACCACCAACCCTGAGCTGCGCCGCCTGATGGTGGATGGCCCCCGCTCCGGCGAGATTATCGAGCAGATCGAGCGGATTGGCCGCCTGGGCATCACCTGCCATACACAACTCGTCCTCTGCCCTGGCGCGAACGATGGCGAGGAACTTGAGCGCAGCATCCGCGAGTTATCCGCGCAGCGTCCGGTGGTCGAATCCATCTCAGTGGTGCCGGTTGGGCTGACCAAATACAACAACATGATCACGGTGGAGAAGCTGCCGCCGCTGCGCCCCTACACCCGCGAAGAATCGCTGGACGTGATGGCGCGTGTCGAGCGCTGGCAGAAGCAGTTCGCCAGCGAGCCAGGCGCTCACGGCATGCCGTTCGTCTACCTCTCGGATGAGTGGTACTACACGACGAAGCAGCCGTTCCCGCCCGCGCGCCACTATGGCGGCTACGCGCAGATCGAGAATGGCGTCGGTATGACCCGCAAGCTGATAGAAGACTGGCGCCACGAGAAGGCCACGCTGGCGCATCAGACGCCGCAGAGCGGACGTCGCGCCGCGATCCTCACGAGCGTGATGGCCGAGCCGGTCATCCGCCGCCTCGCCCGCGACATCACGCGCACGACGGGGCTGGATGTGCGCGTGATCCCGGTCGTGAACCAACTCTTCGGGTCTATCGTGACGGTGGCGGGCCTGCTTGGCGGCAACGACGCGCTCGACGCCATCGCCCGCGAGCTACCAGATCTGGACGCCGACGATCTCGTGCTGATGCCGCGCGTAATGCTCGACAACGCGGGCGGCCGGTTCCTCGACGATGTCACGCTCGAAGAGTTCAAATCGCGGGTCAGTCCGCGCGTTGTCTTCGCCAAGACGGCGGCGGAACTGCGCGCTGCGGTCGGCTCTCTGCTGACGCCACAGCCGGAACTTGCCCATTCCTGACGCCCGATTCCCCTTTGACGGGCTCCCATATGAAGAGGTCATCGAGGTTCACACTGCTATGAGAATGCATCGCTCGCTGCGGGTCGCCATGTTCGGATTGTTGGCGCCGTTGCTGGCTCTGGCCGCGTGTGGCAGCCAGGGATACGCCCCAAAGCTGGGGAGCGCGACGACAGTGAGCCTGAAAGGGACGAGCGGCCAGCAGATTGGCTCGGCGACCTTCACTCCGACCTATGCGACGCATCTCAAGACCTATTACAAGGGCAAAGAGGTTCCGTTCACCGGCGCCCAGATTCCGCTGGAGCTGCGGTCTGGCAGTTGCACGGGGAAGCCGCTGGCGAATCTGACCGATGCAGCCGCTGCGCCAATCCTCAATGGCCCAACGGTCAGCGGTGACCCGAGCGGCGGTGTGGATGTGGCGGCGCCAATGAGCGACAGCCTGTACGTCGTCGTGCGCGACCATGCGAACGACGCCAACGCGGCGCAACTGGCCTGCGGGCATCCGCTCTCGGGGCGGCGGCAATACTTCGACCTCTACACGCCGGGGCAAGGTAGCAACGGCTACGAGCTTGGCATCACCATGATGGAGCCGATCGTGGCCACCCATGTGGCAGTCGCGCTGGCAAGCCCGGCCACGCAGGCGGCGCCGTGGTCGGTGCGCCTCGATGGCTGCTCCGGGCAGGCGCTGGCGCAGGGACAGATTGCGGCGGGCGCGACCTCGGCGTCGGGCATCATCTTCGCGCCGCTGAGCGCGGGCAAGTGGACGCTCGCGTATGAGCAGGGCTCTTGCGCGCAGGTGGCTGGCTAGTTGGCGTTTGCGCCGTTGGCCCCAGATTGCTGTGGCGCGAGTAATTCGCGGGCGAGGTCGGCGATCAGGTCGTAGCGTCCGTAGCTGGGCATCAGATAGCACCCCTGAATGAGTCCGCGCGCCCGCGCCTGCGTGACGATGTCGCGCGCCAGTGCGATGCCTACCTCGCGGCCATGATCGCCCGCCTCTCGCATGCGCGCTCGCACTTCATCCGGAATGCTCACCCCTGGCACCTCATTGTGCAGATATTCGGCGTGCTTCGAGCTGTGCAGCGGGATGACTCCCAGAATGACAGGAACTTCCACCGGGCCGAATTGTTCGTAGAAGCGTTCGAGCGGTGAAATGTCATAGA
Source organism: Ktedonobacterales bacterium (assembly GCA_036391835.1). Lineage (GTDB taxonomy): Bacteria > Chloroflexota > Ktedonobacteria > Ktedonobacterales > JADMIN01 > JAKAIY01. The sequence continues at coordinate 14,866 of DASVZC010000076.1, forward strand.
TCGGCTGTGTCATGATGAACTGCGCGCCAGCGTCGAGTTTGTGGCGCAGGCGGTGTAGCTCGAGCGCGGCCTCGGTCAGGTGATCGTGGTCGTGTGTGAGGTCGTGCGCGGGATCGTCGCTCTTGAGCAGTTTGCGCCGTGTTCGCTCCTGGGCCACGTCGATCAGGCTATCTTCCATGTTGAGGTTGAGCGCCGCGCCGATGAAGAAACGCGCGGGGAGGCCGATGGAGCCGCCAGCCGCGTCATGTCCTTCATTCATCCCCTTCAAGATGCGCACGAGCCCGACCGAATCCACATCCCATACGCCAGAGAGGTTGGGATAGTTGCCCATGCGCACAGGGTCGCCCGTCAACGCGAGAATGTTGTGGGCGCCCAGCGCGTGCGCGCCGAGCAGGTCAGCCTGCAGCGCCATCAGGTTGCGGTCGCGGGTGGTGAAGTGGAGAATGGATTCGAGGTCGAGATGGTCACGCAGCAACCGCGCCAGCGCTACGCAACTCATGCGCACGCGGGCCATCGGGCTATCGGCGATGTTGATGTAGTGTACCCCGGCCTCGCGGAGGAGGGCGGCGCCGTCCATGATCTTGCGCGGGTTGAGTCCCTTGGGGGGGTCGAGTTCGGCGCTGACGACAAAGTGGCCAGCGACAAGCTCTTCCTCGAAGCGCGTGCGCTCGGACTGCTGGTCGGGTGCGAAGAGTTCCAGTGTGGGGGTTGGCGCGCTGATCGTGGCGATGCTCCAGCGGGCGGCGTGGTCGGGCAGGTAGATGTCCATGACTTTGCGCATGGCGGCGATGTGGTCAGGTGTCGTGCCACAACAGCCACCGACGAGCCGCACGCCCGCCGAGGCGAAACGCTGGGCGTAGTCGCCGAAGTAGCCCGGCGTGGAGACGTAGAGGAAACGATTTTCGACACGCATCGGCAGGCCCGCGTTCGGCTGCGCGGAGAGCAACACATCGCGCTCAGGGTCTATGCCCATCGTTCGCAGCGCCGCCGCCATCTCCTCCACGGCGTCGAGGATGCCTGCTGGACCGACGCTACAGTTCGCGCCGATGACATCCACTCCCAGCGTCGCCAGCGCCCGCGCCGCTTGTGTTGGCGTTTCGCCGGAGATTGATTGCCCATCTTCAGAGAAGGTCATCTGCGCCACCAGTGGCAGATCGCTGACCTCACGAGCCGCGAGCGCCGCCTGTCGCAGTTCGGTCAGACTGGAGAATGTCTCCAGTATCAGCAGGTCGGCGCCACCTTCCACCAGTCCCTCGATCTGTTCGCGAAACAGAGAGCGCAGCGCGGCGAGTCGTGGCTCGTCATCGCGCGCGGTTGGCGCGACCGGCTGACCTGTGGGGCCGACGGCGCCAGCGACGAACACGGGGCGTCCAGCGACTTCGCGGGCTTCGCGCGCCAACGCGGCGGCTTTGCGATTGATGATGCGAGTCTGCTCCGCGAGGCCATAAGCGTTGAGTTTGGCGGCATTCGCGCCGAAGGTGTTCGTCTCGACAATCTCCGCGCCCGCCAGGATGTATTGGCGATGGATGTGTTGCACCAGTTCCGGCGCCGTGATAGTCAATTCGTCGAAGCAGCGACCGTGCATGAGTTGTGCGCCTGCCTGAGTGTAGAGCATGGTGCCCATCGCTCCATCACACAGGAGGGTTCCCTGGCGCAAGCGTTCCAGCGCTGGTTCACTCATGACGGTCCTCGCGTTTCTCCACGGTGTGCGCGTGGCTTCGGTAATCGTGATACTGGCCCAGAAGACGACTTGTCCGCGCGGCAGGGTGATTTGGCCTGCCGCCACCCCATCGCGCGGACGCTCTACGCCAGTATAGCCGCAGCGCCCGATGGATGTCGAGATGCAGGTAGGCGGGCTGGCGAATGTCGGGCGGGCCGGCGGTTGAAACCGCGCCTGAAGAGCCCGGCGGCCACAAGACCTGCCTGCACAGGCCCGAATTCATTCGCCTGCTGCCCCGCTCCTGCCCGCATACCCAGCCATGCTATACTGCGGGAACCGAGAGCACGCTGGTGTTCCCGCCAGTCGTTGAGGTAGGAGGATGCGCGCCGCATGTCGCCGCTGGATGGTATTCGCGTGGTGGATCTGAGCCGCGCGTTGAGTGGACCGCTGTGCGCGATGTTGCTGGGCGACCTCGGCGC